>JAWOHN010000236.1:0-34699 GCA_046485135.1 Anaerolineales bacterium
GGTGCACCCAAGCCTCCAGACCTTCAAGCTCCATGGATTGCGTGACACGCCAACACTCCTCCAGACGCTCGACAGCCTCATCCATCCGGTCAGTCAGAGACAAGATGTTTGCATGCAGACAAGGGCTTGCAGACAAGCGGCTTGCAGACAAGGGCTTGCGGACAAGCTTGCAGTTTGCGCAACATCCCCTCCTCCCAACGTCCCGCAGGATCTCCCCGGATCCTTCAGATCTCGACCAAAAACCTGCGGGACGTATCCCCTCCCCCGTACGGGCACGGCGAATCCTACCCAGATGATCATTATGTGCGGATATCACCATGCACATGATCAAAACAAGCCTGGCTGATGGTCTTCCGGTAATCCTGGTTTGCTGCTTTTGCCAAACAGCGGTGTAGCTTGTTCTGATCTAGATGGCCAACTCCCAGGTCTGCCAATACCCGCAGGCTGTCCTGTTTTGATGTGGGTTCCACAATCCAGGAGATACAAAGGACTACGAAAACCTCATCTTCCAGCCTGGTAAATCCCAGCTGGTCATATTGTTCTCTCAGAGTATTCCATAGCAGAGCTGAAAAGGACCGCTTGATCCTCACCCGTAGGGAGGATTGCGGTTCTGGAAATAATTCTAGCTGATTGTCCTGTAAACGCTTGCGCGCTAACGCAAGTAGGATATTTAGCTCTTCTTCGGTATGGGCACTGCCTATGTGTATTATCTTGACGACCCAGCCTTTTTGCTTGTATGCAATCTGAGCTGCAGTTGCTCCACTAGTCGTTTTTACCCTCCGGATGAACGCCATACATTCAATTATCGCTTAGCTAAAAACACCCGCTAGTGTCCCGAAAACCCTAATTTTACGCTCAAAAATGCTAATAAATGGGGTGGGTGATAAACTCAGGTTTTAAGGGAATTGGCATTTCCACTTATGGCAGTTTTGCGCGATAATCTAATTAAATATCATATTACACAATTAGTTAGGAGGTAAATCATGGATGAGAATATCTCAAAAGGGTTAAGGACCACATTCCTGGTTCACATGATCTTCGCGGCCATCTTCGGCATCACACTCTTTTTAATTCCAGGCAGAACCTTGACCCTGTTGGGTTGGGTACCCGAGATGATTCAAATCCCTCAGACCGAGCTGTCCGCCCCGGGTACGATCTTTGTGGACCCTGTCATCTCTCGTGTCCTTGGAGCTGCATTACTAGGGTTAGCTTTCTCTAGCTTTCAAGGCTGGCGCGCTCAAAAGTGGGGTGAGGTAGCCTTGGTGGTGGAGCTTGAGTTTGTTTTTTGCACTTTGGGAGTCATCGCATTCCTCGGGGGTTGGTACAACATGAACCGCGCCATGCCTTTAATCGGCTGGGTCATCATGGTGATCCTGATGAGCTTCGCTTTGATCTGGGGCTTCTCCTGGCAGCGTCGACAAGCGATGAAATGATGCTCATGGTAATTATTTCTTTCTTCGAAATTGGTCGTTTTAAATTTACCATAAAGAGAGATTAAATTGGTAGTTTGCTTGAATCCGGCCATTGATCTTCGGGTCGTATTCATAGAATCGCTGGAATTATCTGTTCCGTTCCTGCGAACATCGGCGCAAGGCTGCTGGGTGTTCAGCGCACAGACACGCCCAGGATAGTACTATGCGGCGTTTGAAATTTAAGCTCGTGTGGGTGTGGGTTGGGGTTGGCAGCTCCAGTAGACAAACACCTTGATCTGGGTTCTTGTACAATACAGCCTATTCCTGGTGAGGGTAGCACTTCTCGCATCATAAATCAATATTCTCCAAAACCTGCTTGACAATCCCATTTTGTTGAAACTGCTCCCACGATATAGCCTAATTTAAACAGCCTGACGAGCTCATCGATATAACAGCCATCACCGCTGGAGCGGGCTGGGGTATGGCCGATTTCGTCATCGCCGGCGAGCTGCTGTTCGGCACTGGTCTCGCCTATGAGCTGTTAGCCAGGAGAGTGGGCCTGGTCGCCTAGCGGGCCGCTGTGGGCGTTGCTGGAGTAACGGCTTTCTTTATCTCGTTGCCATGGCGTTGGACGATGGTAGAGGATTCGTTAGCCATGCTGTTGATCCTGGTTGAATGGATTGGGCCGGGCAGCAGGATGCAATTGGTCCTCATCCCAATTGAATAGGTTATCCTGGATATATTCGGAGATGGCCCAGATCTGTTTTGTGGCCCGCGATTTGAATTGCCCGATCATTGCCCCCAATGAACCCGCCGGCGGCGGCGGTCCGTTGTGCGAACGGTCCGATTTGGGCGACCCGCCGTGGGTAATCGCGGATTCGATGTGGGAATATTCAATTCCATCCATCGTATCAAATGACCGATTTTGGGTCGCCCCTGCCCACCTCGTAAATCACCCCCCTTACCAAGGGGGGCCAGGGGGGATTCCTCAAGGCGCAAGCGGCTTGAAGACAAGGGCTTGCAGACAAGCGGCTTGCAGTTTGCGCAACATATCCTTTCGGAAACGTCCCGCAGGGGTCGTCCGCATCCCAAGGGGGAGCTGGGGAAGCCTGCGGGACGGGGTAGTGGTTGGTTGAGCCTTGTCATTGATCGCTCGATGTTTACCAGGCATGATCGCTCGATGTTTACCAGGCGTGATCGCTCGATGTTTACCAGACGTGATCGCTCGATGTTTACCAGGCATGATCGCCCGGTGTTTACCAGGCATAGTCGCCGGGTGTTTACCACAGCAAGCCCCACCAAACATGATCGACTATTTTGATGAAAATAAGGGTAAAATGATTGTGATGGGGAATCCCGCTTAGAGTTAGCCCATGAGCAAGGCCAGCATACGGTTTGGCGTATCGATGGCGGGGCTAGGAGTGATAACCAGCTGTGCTGGCTGCTGGAGCGAGGCTATCAAGCGATGGCCAAGGGCATTTCCAATCGCCGGGCGGAAGTGCTTGCCAGGCAGGTGAGTATAGAAAAGCCGGAGAAGACGGATTTGATGTAAGGATAAGATCATGAACGACAGTGCTCAACCTCATAAGAGCGCGTATCAGTCACACCTTTTGCGAGGGTTTCTCATTTTGGCGGGCTTGATCCTGGCATTGTTCCTGGCCTATTGGATTTATATGTTCTTCTTTTTTTCTTTCGAACGGCCGCCGCGGGTACAAGAGATTTCCCTGGCCGACCTGACCGGTAACGGCTACCTGGACGCCTACCTGGCCATTGGTCCCGGCGGAGAGCCTTACCAGCATCCCGACTACGTACTGTTCAACCAGGGCGACGGCCATTTCATCGACAGCGGGCAAAGCCTGGACAATTTTGATAGCAATTCCGTGAAGCTGGGAGACCTGACCGGGGACGGCTATATCGATGCCGCGGTAGCACACTATAGCGTTTCCATTTACCGCAACGACGGCCAGGGCTTTTTCCCCTCCGGCCAGCGCGCGCTCACCCGCGAGCCGGTCACCGGCCAACCAGGCGACCCGGCCACGGGCCATTTAACGATAGCCATGGGTGATCTGGACGGAGACGGCCTCCTGGACATCTTCGGCGCGACTTGCTGCGGCGGCACACTCTTTCAGCCCGAATATCGACCACTACCTGCGGAGGACATCGTCTGGATAGGCGATGGGGAAGGCGGTTTTGTACAAAGCCGGCAGCTATTGGCGCAAACAGGCAGCAACGCGGTAGCTTTGGGAGACCTGAATGGGGACGGCTTCCTGGATGCCTTTATCGCCAGCGGTCACACGATGGACCCCGACCAGAGCGTTACCCCTGGAACCCCCAACACGGTTTGGCTCAACGACGGAGGCGGCAATTTCCGAGACAGCGGACAGCGCCTGGGGCAGATGGAAAGCCTGCAGGTAGCCCTGGGGGATCTGAACAACGACGGCTTTCCGGACGCGGTCGTGGGTAATCGCGGCCAGGACGAGATCTGGCTCAACGACGGCCAGGGCAATTTCACGCTGGACCAACAGACCCTGGGCAGCCAAGCCACCCGCTTCGTCTTCGTGGCCGACCTGAGCGGAGACGGACATGTGGATATCTTCATAGGTGATGACACCAGGGGCCAGGTATGGTTCAATGACGGCGCGGGGGTCTTCACAGCCGGAGACCAGCTCTTGAAATACAACCGTTATGACGGCATCAGCCTGGGTGATGTGACCGGTGACGGCTCTATAGATGTATTTATCGCCGGTGTCAATGATTACCAGGTGTGGCGCAACGATGGGCAAGGACGCTTCAGCGCCGCCCCACGCACCCAATACCGCTAATGGCCGCCTGCTAAGAAGCAGGGGCCTGCTAGGAAGCAGGGGCCTGCTAGGAAGCAGGGGCCTGCTAGGAAGCAGGGGGCTCTTATTGACACGGAGGGCATTGGAAGATAGATTGCGCTGCTCCGCTTAGGCCGCACAGAAGAACGCTGGGCCGCTCGCAATGACAGATCGAGTAAGAAACCGTCCCGCAGGGGTTATCCACACCCCAAGGGGGAGCTGGGGAAGCCTGCGGGACGGGGTAGTGGTTGGTTGAGCCTGGCTCTTGTACCCCGAGGGCTTTAGCCCCGGGTTGTCATCCAATGTTTACCACCCATGATCGCTCGATGTTTACCAGGCATGATCGCCCTCCACAGCCCGCTTCAGCGGGCGTCGCCCTCTAGCCCAGTGATTTATCGCCGGGCTGTTGATCTTGGTTGAATGGATTGGGCCGGGCGTCAGGATGCAATTGGTCCTCCCCCCAATTGAATGGGTTATCCTGGATATATGCGGAGATACGCCTCCATTCGGCCTCATTGCGGATGATGTGTTCGTAATAATTGCGCTGCCAGATAGGCGTCTCGGAATATTCGGGGATGGCCCAGATCCGTTTGGTGGCCCGCGATTTGAATTGCCCGATCATAGCGCCCAATGAACCCGCCGCCGGGCCGTTTGGCGAACGGTCCACGTTGTTTCGTAGGGGCGACCCATCCACACATCCCCCGGATTCGGTTGCCCCGTAACGATTGTCGTTTGATGCGCCCGTTGGGCAATGGCGGGTCGCCCTGGTTTCATGGTCAAACGAATCGGTCGTTTCCCGATCGGGCGACCCGCCGTGGGTAAACCCGGAATCGATATTTTCTCGGGCGCGCTTACCAAATCCAGCTTACGGCGCAGATCTTATCGACACACCGGGCAGGAACAGCCAATTATCCTGTATGGGCGTGGTCAGGCGGTACACGCCGCTGCCCATGACATTGCCGCGGCCGGGGATGACGTCGGATTGTTGAGCAGCTTGTACTTCTGTT
Organism: Anaerolineales bacterium; assembly: GCA_046485135.1. GTDB lineage: Bacteria > Chloroflexota > Anaerolineae > Anaerolineales > UBA4823 > CAZAQS01. The sequence continues at coordinate 5,239 of JAWOHN010000236.1, forward strand.
GAGGTTGCGAGACCGCCGGGGGCGCCCAGGTAGATGAGCGAGCGCTGGCCATCCGAGGCTGCAGTGAGGATTTCAGGGCGAGAGAACCCTTCAGTAGGGAACCAGGTAGCTCCGTCATCGAAACTACGGCACAGGCCTGCTTCACAACCCGTGTAAATGGTGTATGAAAGCTGCCCCGGCAACGGAGGAGCAACCAGCAGATCAACTCCCAAAAATACATAGGTGAGCGGCTGCCAGGTCGCCCCGGCATCTTCAGAGACCCACAAGTCCGGTTCTGGGTTGGGCGTGAGCGCATAGCTGTAAGTGCGGATGTAGAGCTTGCCGGACAGGTTCGGATGAACGGCAATATCAGCGATATGGACGGGAGAGGCTACATTGGCCACGGGAAGGTGCGTCCAGCTATCACCGCCATTGGTACTCCTCCACAGGCCCGATCCAGCCGTGGCAGCGTAGACCAGATTGGCGTTGAAGGCATCGTAAACAATTTCATCGATTTGCTTCATCTGCGGGTTTGGTTCGATATAGTCCCAAGTCAGGCCGGAATCATCACTGCGATAGAACACGCCGCGGGGATCCGTGCCAGCGGGAGGTGTGAGCGAGGCGCCCACCAAGACATGTCCCTGGGCATGCGGGGAGGGGCTGATGGCAAGGGAAGTACACGACCAATCCGCATACGCCGTGGGCAAGGCGCTGGTGACCCGGTCCCAGGTGAGACCGCCATCCGAGCTGATATCGATACAGAACTCATCTGCACACCCGGCGCCCAGGTAGAGATGCGTGGCGGAAAAGGCATCCACCGCCAGCTGGCTGTGGCTGGGTGTTTTATTGCCATAGTCAAGATACTGCCAGGTATTGCCACCGTTTTGACTGGCATAAACCCCTTGATGGGTCTTGACGTAGACGGTGTCAGGGTCAGCAGATGAAACTGCCACAGACTGCGGCACCAGAGCAGCCAGACCTTCGTTCACTGCTTCCCAGGTGGCGCCGCCATCGTTGCTTTTCTCTACGCCAAAATCGGTGCCAACGTAAATCGTTTGCGGATCCTCAGGCGGGATCGCAAGCGATGAGGCCGCGTGGTCTGGGCCGGGCAGGGCGTCCCAGGTCGCACCGCTATCCGTAGAAAAATAGACAAATTGGGAGGCCACCCAGACTGAACCGGGCAGAAAAGCCATTTGCATAAAGACCGCCCCCCCCTGTGGGGGCAGATCGACATTGATGGGTGTCCAGGCGGTCAAATTGGCGCTGCGATACAGACGGCCCGGGGGCTGGCTGCCATCTTCTGCAATGACCCCAGCCCAGGCTTGCAGAGTCTGGTAGGGATTGAAGTACAGGCGGGAGACAATGCCGCTTAAATTTCCACCCGGGTTCCAGCTGAGGCCGCCATCCTCCGAATAGAATATATCCCCATCATACGTTCCGGCCAGGAGCGTGTTGGGGTTGGTGGGGTGAATGGCCAGCGCTTGCACGTCCAGATCGGTCAGATTTGTAACGCGCTTGGTCCAGTTATCCCCATAATCGGTCGAATAGTAAATTCCGCCTTCCCCTGGGCTGAGAGTGATGCCGCCACAGCTGCCCATGGCAAAGTAAACGACCCCGGCTATGGAGGGGTGGGCGACAGGATAGGTGCGGTAGCAGCCGTTTATGGTGTAGATATCTTCGGTCAAATGCTTCCATGAGGCGCCGTTGTCCGTTGAACGGTACAGGGCGTTGCTGTCCGCTCCGAAGTAGAGAATATCAGGATCGTGAGCATCGAAATCGAGATGGATAGGCCAGTCGTGATTATGAATGGGGTCCCAAGTCTCAGCAGAATCTTCACTGATAAACAACCCGGCCCCAAACATGGCTGCATAGACCGTCCCAGGGTTGCCCGGTCCCAGCGCCAGCTCGGTGGACCTGCCGCCGTAAGGCCCCCCGCTGACAAATTCACCCAGACCGGCAGTGACGGTGAAGGCGGCCGGGAGGGTGGCAGAGGCCTCATCGGGGTTGACCACGGTCAGGGGGTAGGTGCCCGGGTCCAGCCCCCAGGGGACAGTAGCGCTGAGGCTGGCAGAATCCAGCCAGGTCACCTCAGCCAGGGCGATATCCCCCAGGTAAAGCATGGGGGTGGCGCTGAATCCTGCTCCCCCAATCAGGATGGGCGTATCCAGGTCGTTGGGGGCAGCGGCCGGGTCCACAGAGGTCACCTCCAAAGAGCGAGGGGCTGCGTAGACAGGGGTAGAGATGCTCAAAGCGGTATGTCCGAGCAAGCCAAGCAGAAGGATCAGCCCTGTTGTGATGGTCGTTAGTGTGAAGGTTATTGAAAAGCGCTGCATTTTCATGCTGATGTTCTCCTTACAAGACAGTGTTCGCAATCGAGTATAGACCGATGTGATGGAGAGTCGCACAAGCGAGACCAGGCGCATGCGCGGCGACACCAATCTGGACGGGTGTTTGGGCAGTCTGTGCTCTTCGCGACCGGCGCAACCCGTCTCAGGCAAGATACCAGTAAGAATACTAGCGGTTATTTGACGTTTTTCAATAAGAGGATAGATTGATTGTATAGGATGTAAGCAGCAAACGCAAGCGTTATTGGGCGGGAGAGCTGACAACGGATTTGGGCACGGATTGAACGGAGCGGGTGGGCTGGGGGAGGAAGATTCACCGCAAAGGCGCGAAGGGCGCAAAGGCGGAGCTGACAACGGATTTGGGAATGGATTGAACGGACCGGGTGGGCCAGGATGAGAAAGAATTTAACCGCAAAGGCGCGAAGGGCGCACAGCCCGCTTTAGCGGGCGCTGCCCCGTAGCCCGGTGATTTATCGCCGGGCGGGAGTAGATTGCGTCCCTTCGCTACGCTCTGGGCAGGCTGCTGCGCTTCGTGCCCGCAGGAGCAGCGGGCTCTGGCAATGGCAGGATATGGTGGTAGGGCTAGATTGCTTCGGCATAGATCGCCTCGCAACGACATATGGGGCGGGAGGTCGCCAGACCTTGGCTCTCTTACCCCGCGGGCTTTAGCCCCGGGGGATGAAGAGCACTCAGGGGTACGACAATAATCGGTGGGTACGATCACCAGGGGATCATTCGCCGTGCCCCAACACGGCAGGGCTATTCTTCAGCCTCTTCTTCTTCTGCGACGGATTGACCGGGGCCGCCCTCCATGAGATCCTTGATCTGGCGGATTTTGTCGGCAGAGAGGGCTTTGCCTTTAACCTGCTTGCGGATGAACTCTTTCAGCTTGCGCGGCTGCAATGTGGGCGTGGGGGCCTCTTCCATATCCTCCAGCTGGGCTTTCTCGTTGGTGAAGATGAGGGCTACTTGCACGGGTGGGAGCTCATCCTCGGGCATATGCTTCTCGAGGAAATGCTTGACCGATTCGACTTCGGCGTTGATCTCCAGGTCCGGGCGGCCCAGTCCTTCTTGACCGAAGAACTTCATATAGGTAAGACCCAAACCGCCGCCTTTCTGGCGCCAGCGGCCGCGCTCGTAGGTGATCGTGCCGCGTTGGTAGCGGGGCAACAGCACCCATACCCCGGCCGGCCCGACCAGCAGGTGACTGGTAGGGCCCTTGGGTGGGTAGTGGTAGAGGGTATAGTGGTGGTCCAGCCCTTTGAGAGCCTGGTTGAGGCGCTCGTCGGGGCGCGGGCGGCGACCCCAGCGGTTGGTGAAGTAGATGCCGACCTGGGAGAGGATGAAACCGAGCAGGACCATGGCCCAGATGAAGGCGAACTGTTCCGGCTGGGCAAACAGGAAGTACATGCCGCCCAACAATACCAGCAGCCCTCCCAGGCCACTGTATTGGGCGATGCGGGCGTTGCGGCGGACGAGGGCGTCGTTGGTGATGATCTTCATAGAGATGATTTCCTTATTCCGAATAGCGCTTGAGCACCAGGCAGGCGTTCTGACCGCCCAGGCCGAAGGAGTTGGAGAGGGTCACGTCGACCTGCTGCTGGCGGGCCTGGTTGGGGATGTAATCCAGGTCGCACTCGGGGTCGGGGGCCTCCAGGTTGATGGTGGGCGGCAGCCAGCCGTGCTCGATGGAGAGGACGCAGGCGATGGCTTCCAAAGCGCCGGAGGCGCCCATGGCGTGCCCAAGCATGGACTTGGTGGAGCTGACCGCCAGGCGGTAGGCGTGCTCGCCAAAGACGGCTTTGATGGCTTTGGTTTCCATGACGTCGTTGATGGGGGTGGAGGAGCCATGGGCGTTGATATAGTCGACGCGCCCGGGATCCAAGCGGGCGTCCTGCAAGGCCCAACGCATGGCGCGGATGGGGCCGGCGCCCTCGGGGTCGGGGGCAGCAACGTGGAAGCCGTCGGTGGAGGAGGCGTGCCCGGCAATCTCTGCGTAAATATGGGCGCCGCGGCTCAGGGCGTGCTCCAGGCTTTCCAGGACCACTGCGCCAGCGCCTTCTGAGAAGACAAAACCCTCGCGCTTGATGTCAAAGGGGCGGGAAGCGGCCCAGGGGCGATCGTTGTAGTTCAGCGGCAGGGCGCGCATGGACAGGAAGCCGCCGATGGCAAAGTCGCGGATGATGGCTTCGGTGCCGCCGGAGATGACCACGTCGGCTGCGCCGCGGCGGATGAACTCGGCCCCCTCACCGATGGTCTGGGTGCCGGTGGCGCAGGCGGTGCTGATGGTGATATTGGGTCCCAGGCAGCGCAGCTCCTTGGCGATCAGGAAAGCCGACAGGTTGGGGATGCCCCCGGGCAGGACGAAGGGGTTGACGCGCGTGTAACCCTGGCTGCGCAGGACCTGGATGCCCTCATCCATGCGGTCTGCGCCGCCGATGGTGGTGCCGAAGACCACGCCGGCACGCTCAGGATCGGTCATGGCAGGCGGCAGGCCGGCATCCTCCAGCGCCTGGCGCGCGCTGCCCAGGGAGATCTGGGCGGAGCGCGGGAAGCGGCGGGCTTCTTTGCGCTCGAGATACAGCTCGGGGTCAAAATCAGGGATCTCGCCGGCGATCTGGCAGGGCAGGTTGCTGGCATCGAATTGAGTGATGCGGCGAATGCCAGAGCGACCGGCTAAAAGGCCCTCCCAGAAGAGAGGGATTGAAGATCCAAGGGTTGTAACGGCTCCCAGGCCGGTGATGACGACGCGAGTGCGGCTCATATAACTTGCTCCTGCCTGACCTGGGCCAGGCGCTCCTGAATGGCAGTACGCAGCTTATCCAGCAAGCCCATCTCGACCGCCCGGCGGGCGCCGCCGATGCCGTTGACCAGGGCGCGGGCATCCGAGCGTCCGTGACCGACGAAGACCAGGCCATCGATGCCCAGCAGGGGCGAAGCGCCCACCTCACCGGGGTCGAGCATCTTTTTGATCTTACCGAAGGCAGGTTTGGCCAGCAGCGCGCCAAGCTTGGTGCGGGTGCTGCTGGTCAGCTCCTCGCGCAGGATGTCGATGATCAGCTTGGCCACGGCCTCGCTGGACTTGAGCAATACATTGCCGGTAAAGCCATCGGTGACGACCACGTCGGCCTGACCGCCATAGAGCTCTTTGCCCTCCACGTTGCCAATGAAGTTCAAGCCGGAGGCAGCCAGGAGAGGATAGGCAGCTTTGACCAGCTCATTGCCCTTGCCGGGCTCCTCGCCGTTGGAAAGCAGGCCGACGCGGGGCGAGCGCAAGCCCAGGGAGGTCTCGGCGTAGACGGCGCCCATGATGGCAAACTGGAGCAGGTATTCCGGTTTCACATCAGCGTTGGCGCCGATATCCAGGACAGCGCAATAGCCGGAGCGGGTGGGGAACAGGCCGGTCAGGGCGGGCCGCTTGACCCCACGAATGCGACCCAGGCGAAACAGGGCAGTGGCCATGGCGCCGCCGGTGTTGCCGGCAGTGACAAAGGCGTCAGCTTCACCGCTTTTGAGCATGTCGATGCCGACCGCCATGGTATTCTGGGCCTTGCGGCGGGCATTCTGGGCGGGCTTGTCGGTCATCTCGAGCACTTCAGGGGCATGGACCAGGTGCACGCGAGCCTTGTCGCCGCCCAGGGCTCGCAAACGCGGCTCGAGCAGGTCGGCTGGCCCAACCAGGATGATCTCCTCCCCAAAGCGGGTGGAGGCCTGCACGGCAGCCTGAAGCTCAGGCTCGGGATGGGTATCGCTCCCCATGGCGTCCAGGACGATGCGCATATCAGTCTCCTTCGTTCCTTGCGCAGACAAAACCTTGGCAAGGTTGGGTGGTATTAAAAGCCTGCGGAGGGACTCCCCCCTGCTGGCGATGTTCATTTCTAAGCCTGGCGCACCAGGTGCTTGCAAGTACTTCCACAGCGCCACGCTCCCCATCTCTCAGGCACCTGTCCTTGCGAGCAGGGCGTTCTATGCCCGACGAAGCAATCTTTTACCGGCTACGCTAACGGGCAGATTGCTTCGGCAAAGATCGCCTCGCAATGACAGACGTGGATGTCATCAGGAGAAATCCCTTCTGCTTGACAACACAACAGAGCCGATTATAATACGTCTAACCCAGCGCTGGTGCTGGAATTGGCAGACAGGCATGGTTGAGGGCCATGTGCCGCAAGGCGTGAGGGTTCAAGTCCCTCCCAGCGCAACGGATAAAATTAAGGGCACAGCAGGTATACGATCCTGCTGTGCCCTTATTCTTCGTATTTGAAGCGCTTCTCGATGGTGCGGACCAGCGCCGAGAGCATGAGGGTCATGGCCAGGTACAGGTAGGCCACCACGTTGAAGGTCTCCAGGTAGCGGAAGGTGCTGGAGCGACGCAGACGGCCCATCTGGGTCAGCTCGGGCACAGCCAGGACGGTGGCCAGGGAAGAGTCTTTCAGCAGGGCGATGAAATCATTACCGAGGGGGGGCAGCACGCGGCGGATAGCCTGAGGCAGGATCACATAGCGCATCGACTGCATATAGCTCATGCCCAGCGAACGGGCTGCCTCACCCTGACCCTTGCCGATGGACTGGATGCCGGCGCGGAAGATCTCGGCTTCAAAGGCGCCGTATCCGATGGACAGGGCGGCGATGGCGCGGGATTCCATGGCGATGGATTGGATGGAAAAGTTTGCCAGCCCATTGAAAAATCCATACAAGAAGCCGTCGCCCACCCGCTCGAGGCCCCACTGCCCGATGAGGACAGCCAGATCACGCCCGAGAGGCACGATGACAAAGGCGGTGTACAGGATCAACACGATCAGGGGGATGCCGCGCACGGTCTCCACGTACAGGGTAGCCAGGTTGAACAGGATCACGTTTTTGGAGATGCGGCTCAAGCCGACGATCAGGCCGATGATCGTAGCAATGGGGAAGGCGATCAAGGTCATACGGATGGTAGTGGTCACGCCAATCCGCAGGAAGTAAAAAGTCTCTCGGTAATTGGTGTTGGAGAAGATCAAATAGGTCAGAAACAGACCCAGGGCAGCCAAAAACAGCGCCCAATAAGGCAAGCGGGACAGACCCAAGTCCCGGCGAATGAATGGCGATCCTCCACGGAGTCTTCCAGATGTTTCCATAGCACTCCTTTGGCAAAGAAAAGGTTGTCAGGGAGTGTGCTGGGGAACCCGGGATGGGAGGAATGCGTAAGCTCACACCCTCACACCTGGCAGGCGCCCGCAGGTTAGCCTAACAAGCTCAAATTGGAGGTAGCCGGGATGGGGCTTGTGACCCCATCCCGGTGACTGAGAAACGACGGTCAAAACATATCAGGCTCAGCAGGCGATCACTCGGATGCTAAACCCCATTTCTTGTTGATCTCTTGGAGGGTACCGTCCGCTTTCATGGAATCCAGCGCGGCGTTGACCGCCTCTACGAGCTCGTGGCCGGGTGGGAAGGCAAAGGCCAGCTCTTCATCTGAGGAGAGCTCACCCTGGATCTTCAGGCTACCCGGGTTGGCATCCATATAGCCAAAGGCGCTGACATTATCGATGACCACGCCATCCGTATCGCCAGAAAGGGTGGCCAGGACAGCCGCGCCGAAATCTTCAAAGGAACTAACCCGCTCAGGCGGGAAGTGCTGCAAGGCGACGATCTCGTTGGTGGTGCCAATTTGGGTGCCGACAATACGGCCTGCATCGGCTATGATCTCATCGACCGAGGAGGTTTCGTCTGCGCGGACCAGCAGGACCTGACCGATGACCACATAGGGGACGGAGAAATCGACGATCTCAGCCCGTTCGGCGGTGACCGTCACCCCATCTGCCAGCCAGTCGTATTCACCGGCAGCCATGGCCAGGAAGATCCCGTCCCAGGCGGCTTCCTGGAAGTTGGGTGTGCAGTTCAGGCGCCGGCAAATCTCACGCACAGCGTCAAAATCCCAACCAATGGGCTCACCGCTGGCTTCATCGATATAGTTGAAGGGCGGGTAAGCGTTCTCTACCGCGACAGTGTAGACCTTGCCGCCTAAATCGGGCAGGCCTTCCATGGCCTCTCCCCCTTCTGGAGCCGGTGCAGCCGGTCCGGCGCAAGCTGCTAACGCCAGGCTGGCTATGACCAGCAGAGCCAGTATGCCAAAAAATCTTTTCATCGCTGTTCTCTCCTTTTTATCTGAAATTCGTTGCGGGTTGCGGGCACAGCCAGTTAGCAAAAATGGGTTTTTGGCGAAATAACAGACTGCGCCTCTGGTGTTTCCGGTATGGCGACCGTCGTTGCGGGGTTCGGATCGAAAGCAAGGCGCCTGATCCGTTCAAATTCCCTATATAAAAGGATAGACGATGTTTATTAAATATGCAAGGGGCAAATTTATGGTATATTTTTATGGAAGCTCGATTGGATCAAAAATTAGGCTGAAATCTTTGCAGAGCAAAATTCCCAACAATACACCATATCCCTTTACCCCTGGAAAGGCGGCGCAGATGGAACCTATCATCAAGATCCAAGATGTACACAAGCATTTCCGCAATGTGCACGCCTTGCGCGGGGTGAGCCTGGAGGTGTTCCCGGGGGAGGTGATCGTGATCGTGGGACCGTCCGGATCGGGGAAGTCGACCCTGCTGCGCTGCATCAACCGGCTGGAGGAATACGATGAAGGCCTGATCGTGGTGGACGGCATCCCCCTGGACAGCGCCGAAAATATCAATGCGGTGCGGCAAGAGGTGGGGATGGTGTTCCAGTCCTTCAACCTGTTCGCCCACCTGACGGTGATGAATAATATCACCCTGGCGCAGAAGATCGTGCGCAAGCGCTCGAAGGCCGAGTCTGAGCAGGTGGCGATGGAGCTGCTGAAAAAGGTGGGCATCCCGGAGAAAGCCAATAATTTCCCTCTCCAGCTTTCGGGCGGGCAGCAGCAGCGCGTGGCCATCGCGCGGGCGCTGGCGATGAACCCCAAGATCATGCTGTTCGACGAGCCCACCAGCGCGCTGGACCCGGAGATGATCAAAGAGGTGCTGGATGTGATGCTGGACCTGGCGCGGGAGGGTATGACCATGGTGGTGGTGTCGCACGAGATGGGCTTTGCCCGCGCGGCGGCGAACCGGGCCATCTTCATGGACGAGGGGCTGATCGTGGAGGAGGACAAGCCGGAGATCTTATTCTCGACGCCCACGGAAGAGCGCACCAAGCTGTTCTTGAGCAAGGTGCTGCATTAGAGGGGGAGGTGAGTTGAAAGAAGTAACTGTACTGGGCGTCTTGCACAATTTCCACACTTCGCTTTTTGCTAATAGTTTTTCCCTGGATGACCTGGCTGCGATCCTGCGCGCCCTGCGCCCTGAGTGCGTGCTGGCAGAGCTGCCACCAGATTGGAAGATGAGGTACACTCCTGAGACCTTACCTGATTTCAAGATGGAATACAGGGAGGTGATCCTGCCACTAGCAAATGAGGTGGGCTACAGCGTCATTCCCGTCGATTACGCTTCACCCCAATATGCACAGGCCTGCGCTGATTGGGATGAAAATCGCCAAACCCTTGTTCCTTACGGAGAGGCGAAACACGAGCTGCTCACACAATTCGAGGAGGCTGTCTTTACTGCGCTGCCCAGAATCTTCCACTCGGCGCAGGAACTAAACTCAACTTCCTGTAACGATCTCATCCAGGCTCTTAAAGAGACCGAAGCCCTGTGGTTCTGCCGCCAGCAGCCGGAATTCAACCTGTGGGAGCAGCACAACCGGCTGAACTTCGAGCAGATCCTCAAAGAAATCCGGCGCAGACCGGAACAAAATTACATGATCACTTTCGGGTTGTATCACAAATACTGGTTTGAGAAACATTTGCGGCAAGAGGACTGGCTGCATTTCACGCCAGTGGAGGAGTTGCTGGATGATCGGATGGGAACCGGGGAGGTGAAAACCGCTGATGGATAGGGGAAAGAATAAGCGATTAAGCGCGGGAGGGCATGACCATGGTGGTGGTGTCGCACAAGATGGGCTTTGCCCGCGCGGCGGCGAACCGGGCCATCTTCATGGACGAGGGGCTGATCGTGGAGGAGGACAAGCCGGAGATCTTATTCTCGACGCCCACGGAAGAGCGCACCAAGCTGTTCTTGAGCAAGGTGCTGCATTAGAGGGGGAGGAAAGAGGAGCAATTTTGGTTAGACTTTGTAAGATCAGTAACCAAGTATTGATAAGTAGTCTTAAATCGTTTATAATCACCTAAAGGATGACAAAATGACAGAACCACGCGAGATTTTTACCCCCGAGCAGGCGGCGGAATATTTACAGGTAGATCGGGAAACTATTTATCGATATATCCGGCAAGGGAAACTTGTCGCCTCAAAGCTTGGACGAAAATATCGAATTCCCAAAGGATGTATCGATCTACTTTTATGGGCAACACGGACAAGAGATGATATTACCCTGAGAGAATTTACTGCAAGCGAGATTTCCGGATATATCCGAGCTGATGAGCTTGATGAAGACGCCACAGAGATTTCTGAACGCTTCTTATCAGCCAATAAATGACCATTAATCGCAATACGCTCCTGTTTTTTGATTCGTCATGCCTTATTGCTGCAGCTGGATCACCTACTGGCGGATCCAGTTTTTTATTATCTCTTTGTGCCAGAGGATTTTTAAGGGCAGCTCTATCTCAACCAGTTCTTCTCGAAGTACAAAAGAATATTCAATCAAAGCTTGGAGATGAAGCAATCAAAAGGTTTTATTACCTTCTGGCCATTGTCCCCTTCTCTTTGGCTTCACTGCCGGAAAAAGCCGAATTCGAGCAATTGGCAAATAAAGTGAACAGTAAAGATGTACATGTTGTTGCGGCTGCGTTGGAGGTTCAGGCCCAATATCTCCTTACTCTTGATAAAGCGTTTGTTTTGGAGGTCAACAAGACCGGTATAGGGATTCAAGCGCTTTTACCTGGAGAGTTCATCAAGACAATTCTTCCAACACATGTTGACCACCCACCCACGCTTAACACTTCCTGATGGGACGTCGAATGACGTTATAGCTGCAAAGGTGATAGGGATATATATAACTACGTGAGTACGGGATAGCGGTTTCCTGCGAAAAAGTATTCTATAATTTGCGTAGCGAGTTTCTGGGTCTGATCAGTTACACCCGCTTCGTCGATTGCATTCCTTCCGCTCTGGTTCCCCTGTGTGCTTACTTACAGCAGGCTTGCCTGGGCGATTCTACCGGGATATCTTTCGTTGACACGACTTCCTTGGAAGTCTGTCTCGCCAGCGTATTGGTTCCAATAAGGTCTTTGCCGGTCTGGCTGAGTGAGCGTGCATTCGCCCAGCAACTTAATTCCCTAACCATACTCTTTAAGGTGCGTAAGCCCTAAATCCAATTTTCTGGTTATAAACGGAGAGACAACATGGAAGACCTAACCGGCAAGCAGTTGGGACAATATAGGGTGGTGGCTCCGCTGGGCGAAGGAGGTATGGCAGCTGTCTATAAAGCCTACCAGGCAAATATGGACCGGTACGTGGCTCTTAAAATATTGCCCAGGCATTTGGCCAATGGCCCTGAGTTTGCCGGTCGTTTCGAGCAAGAGGCCAAAGTCATTGCTCAACTACAACACCCACATATTCTCCCCGTGCATGATTACGGCGAATACGATGGCTATACTTATATTGTGATGCCATTTGTTAAGACCGGCACTTTGGCTGATTTACTAAAAGGCAAACCCTTACAATTGAATCTGATTCATAAATTGATATCCCAAGTCGGCGACGCTCTGGATTATGCACACTCGCGGGGCGTCATACATCGCGATGTTAAACCCAGCAATGTATTGATCGATGAGCGCGGCAACTGTCTGTTGACCGATTTTGGAATAGCAAAGATGGTTGAGGGCAACTCTCAATTTACCCAAACCGGACGTTTGATGGGGACGCCTGCATATATGTCTCCTGAACAAGGGATGGGGCAAGCCCTCGATGCACGAAGCGATATCTATTCTTTGGGTGTGATCTTTTATGAGATGGCCACCGGTAGACAACCATATGCTGCCGAGACACCCATTGCTGTGATCATGAAACATATCCATGACCCATTGCCACCACCTAGGTCTATAAACCCAGATATTCCTGAGTCGATGGAGAGAATAATTCTTAAGGCGTTGGCAAAAAGCCGGGAAGATCGCTTTTCATCTGCAAGTGGTTTGGTAAATGCGCTGCAAGGGTATGATGTCGATAAGACTCTAATTGATTCTGCAAAAACCATCGTTGAGCCAGTTGTCTACCCTGGAGGAGTAACTAACAAACCTGAGATTGACCGTATGCCGGAAACCAAAACCAGAACCATCAAGGAAGGTATTAAAACAAACAAAGGGATTTTGGTTGCAGCCGGCGTCTTGATCCTTTTGGGTATCTTCGTTAGCGTGCTCTTCTTTTGGAGAGAGGGCAAATTAGTAAGCCCAATCATAACTGATGCAATTCAAGCGACGGAATTTGCGGCAATAATCCAAATTAGCACTCCAAAATTTGATGAAGGAAAAATTACTCACACTCAAACCCCCACTACCCCTCCACCCTCACGAACACCATTGCTAACGCCTACACGCACCAAATTGCCACCCTCCCCAACGACAATTGCCAAACCCAACACTGATAACTTTCTTGCTTGTTCATCACAATGCAAAGAGGATGGCACCAATGCTGCCAGCCGGTACCCAGGTGGAACAACCAAACTCTACTTGCGCTGGTCTTATAAGAATATTCCAGAGGGAGCACATTACGTTCGCAAATGGACCATGAACGGGCTTGAATGGGTCCGGTACGACTGCATCTGGCCAGGGCCATCAAGCGGCATCGACGAACTCACGTTATCCGAACCGGATGGCTTACATTCGGGCACCTGGGAGGTGACAATCACGATCGATGACGAGGTGATCATGAGTGAACAAGTATATATAGATGGCAACTGGTCGTATTGGGAGCCGGCGGGTGTTTTTGATACCTGTTATGGGAAGAAGTAGGGGTAAGAAATCCTGCGGTTGAACATGTGGTTCGGATATCAATATGGATAATATTTTGTGGCATTGAGAAAATCATCAAGGAAGAGTTCTTCTACGGTGACACCTTAAGATCCTCTTCATTCCGTTGGGGGTCCGCAGGATGGCTGTGATCCGCTGGTAAAGGTTGTGGAAGTCGCGGTCAGAATGTTGAGCTTATACAAGCTGTCGAGCGAATCGTAGATCAGATAGAGACCATCTGAGGACCAGTCCAAAATGGCTGAAGAATAGGCGGAAATTTGCTGAGGAAAGATACCCAAAAATGTGCCTTGGGAATCAAATCTGGCAATCGATCCGGACCCGTACCTGCCCCCATTAGCGATGACAGCAATACCTCTCTCGTCTGGAGACCAACGAGGGGTGCCGAAATATACATCCTCAACTAAAGGAACAATTACCTGTTTTTGGCTGCCATCCGGGTTAGCCAGGTTAAGAAAATATCCGACTGGGGGATAATTGGAAAAATCTGTGAACAGAATGCGTCCTGTCAGGGGGGCGATATCAAAACGACGAGCGAAAAGGGCAGAGAAATTCTGGTCTCGAGCACCGGTTTGGACATTAACTTTGTGAATATAATCGCCGCTCACACGCCCATCCGAGGCCAGGTAGTACAAAGACCTGCCATCTGGCGACCAGCGCGGATTAGAATATCGATAGTAATTGCCTATAAGGACAAAACCGGTTAATTGCGCCGGAACGACCACACTGCTTTGGGCAGTAGCCAGATTGTAGATACCCACCTCCCAGGCATCCTTCCCTGAAATTAATAATTGACGAACATAGGCTATACGATCTCCTTGACGCGCCCAGGCCGGCTCTACATACCCACTTGTGAATGTAAGCTGCGTTGCATTGTTACCGTCGACTTCAACTTTCCATATATTATCACTGCGGATGAAGACAATCGGGCCATTGCGCGATGAAGGGACGTGAACGTCTATAGTTATGGCTGGGATGAAGATTATTTGATCTTCATCCGTGATTGTTGGGAGGTCGTTCGCAGTTGCATCTGTTATCAAGTGAGACGACAGGAGCATCAAGGTGGCCAACAGATATAGACTAACGTTAATTTTTGTCTTCATGGTTTTGCAGTTATCATCCTCGTGAGCCAATCAATCGATTCAACCATAGCAAATTTCGGTTAAGAATCCAAGTAACATCTGTCATCAATTTGGGGAGGACGGGTAGCGAGAGTGTGAAGAAGGGAGGTTATATATGCTTACTGCTTGGTGGCGGTGAAAGTAAACATCTGTGGTGGACCTATTTTCTGGACACTTTATCATGGTTTAACCGGAGGGGCTGTGCCCATCGAAGCGGAAGAGGGACATGCATTCGGAGAGCGATTCGAGGGCTATCTTAACTCCTTGAAATTGATATCATAAAGTGATATCATACTCTTGTGAACAAGCAGTAGAGATAGAACCTGAAACAAAAGAATAAAAAGGTAAAAGACAGAGAGGAGCACAACCCATGGACGCGCGCAAAAGCCGACCCGGGCCAAAGAGAAGCAGCCCAGCCAATACGCTGGAGTACAAAGGTTATATGGGTGTGATCGAATATGATGACGAGGCCGGTATCTTTCACGGAGAAGTCATCAACCTGCGAGATGTGATCACCTTTCAGGGAACCTGCGTGGAAGAGCTTCGGGAAGCCCTGAAAGACTCGGTTGACGATTATCTGGATTTTTGCCGTGACAGGGGCGAAGAACCGGAAAAGCCTTTTTCGGGAAACCTGCCTTTACGCATTACGCCAGATTTGCACCGGAAAATTTATGTTGCCGCGAAGAGCGAGGGAAAGAGCATCAACCATTGGATCAGCGAAACCCTGGAAGAAGAAGTGGGGTAAAAGGTTGATTAAAAGAATGGGGCTGTCCAAGCGTTATTTTGGACAGCCCTTTTTTTTGAGGCTGGGGGTCGAGGATTCGAACCTCGGCATACGGAGTCAGAGTCCGCTGTCCTACCACTAGACGAACCCCCAGAGTTCAAGCGAGGGGTATTTTACCATGCTCAGGGGAGGTCGTCCAGTCAAGAGGCGGGAAAAAATTGGCCTTAACAAGATTGACAGAATTTGATGGAAGGGTAGATTGCGTCCCTTCGCTCCGCTCTGGGCAGGCTGCTGCGCTTAGGGCTCGCAGGTGCGGCGGGCTCTCGCAGTGACAAAGGCGAGGGGTCATTGCGAGGAGGGCGTTCTGTGCCCGACGAAGCAATCTGTCTCCAGGGATCGCTTCGCTCCGCTCTGGGCAGGCTGCTGCGCTTAGGCCGCCCAGAAGAGCGCTGGGCGGCTCCTAATGACAGAGAGCATTGAAAAACAGATTGCTTCGCTGCCCAGAAGAGCGCTGGGCTGCTCGCAATGACAGAGGAAGGAAATGTCATTTCGGAACGAAGAGCGCTGGTGCTGTGGAGAGACCGGTCAAACTAACTGTTTGACCAACATTATTATTTTAGGCCTCTGTTATAATTCGGGGAATTAACCCATCCTGTAAGATAGAAAGCCTGAGAGAAACCATGAGTGAAGTTGAACGAAAGCCAACAACCAGCGAGACGACGCCGGCGGAGAACGGCGGGGCGAGCGATTTCATCCGCGCCATTATCAACGAGGACAACCGCACGGGCAGGCACGGCGGGCGGGTACACACCCGCTTCCCCCCCGAGCCGAACGGTTACCTGCATATCGGGCACGCCAAGTCGATCTGCTTGAACTTCGGCATCGCCGAGGACTACGGGGGCAAGTGCAACCTGCGCTTCGACGACACCAACCCCACCAAGGAAGAGATGGAGTACGTCGAGTCGATCCAGGCCGACGTGCGCTGGCTGGGCTTCGACTGGGAGGACAGGCTGTTCTACGCTTCGGATTACTTCGACCAGCTGTACGAGTTCGCCAAAAAGCTGATCTCGAAGGGGTTGGCCTATGTGGACGATTTGAGCGCGGAGGAAATCCGCCAGTACCGCGGCACTTTAACCGAGCCGGGCAAGGAAAGCCCGTACCGGAACCGCTCGATCGAGGAGAACATGGACCTGTTCGAGCGCATGCAGGCGGGCGAGTTCCCCGACGGGACGCGCGTGCTGCGGGCCAAGATCGATATGAGCTCGGGCAACCTGAATATGCGCGACCCGGTGCTGTATCGCATCCTGCACGCCGACCACCACCGCACCGGCGACAAGTGGTGCATCTACCCGATGTATGACTTCGCCCACGGGCAGTCCGACTCGATCGAGGGCATCACCCACTCGATCTGCACGCTGGAATTCGAAGACCACCGCCCGCTGTACGATTGGTTCCTGGAAAACCTGGAAATCTTCCAGCCGCGCCAGATCGAGTTCGCCCGCTTAAACCTGAACTATACCGTGATGAGCAAGCGCAAGCTGCTGCGCCTGGTGCAAGAAGGGCTGGTGAGCGGTTGGGATGACCCGCGCATGCCGACCATCTCGGGCATCCGCCGGCGCGGCTACCCGCCGGAAGCCATCCGCGATTTCGCCAACCGCATTGGGGTAGCCAAGAACGAGTCCACCGTGGATATCGCCCTGTTGGAGCACTGCGTGCGGCAGGACCTGAACCAACACGCGCCGCGCGTGATGGGCGTGCTGGAGCCGCTCAAGGTGGTCATCACCAACTATCCGGAAGGGCAGGTGGAGGAAATGCAGGCGGTCAACAACCCGGAAGACCCAACGGCGGGGACGCGCCCGCTGCCGTTTGCGCGCGAGCTGTATATCGAGCAGGATGATTTTCGCGAAAAGCCCCCGCCCAAGTATTTCCGCCTGGCGCCCGGGCGGGAGGTGCGACTGCGCTATGCCTATTTCATCACCTGCCAGGAGGCGATAAAGGACGAGCAGGGGCAGGTGGTCGAGCTGCGCTGCACGTATGATCCGGCCACGCGCGGCGGCGACTCGCCGGACGGGCGCAAGGTCAAAGCCACGCTGCACTGGGTCTCGGCGCAGCACGCTTTGCCGGCGGAGGTGCGCCTGTATGAGCGGCTGTTTGTCAATGAAAACCCGGATGAGGCGGAAGAGGGGCTGGATTTCCGCTCCAACCTGAACCCGGACTCGCTGAAAGTGTTGACAGAGCCGAAAGTCGAAGCCAGCCTGGCAGAGGCCAAAGCAGGCCAGCGCTTCCAGTTCGAGCGGCAGGGTTATTTCTGCGTGGACCCGGACAGCCAGGAGGGGAAACTGGTGTTCAACCGGACGGTGGCGCTGAAGGATCCCTGGGCGAAGATCGCCGGGAAATTAAAATAAGCCAAAAATGAAATCTGCCTGGGGCAAGAACAGCCCCAGGCGGATTTCATTTTTAGCAATTATTCTGCTAACAAATTTAATGCCGCGCGGAGGCGCTGTAGGACGGTCTCCTTGCCGATGACGGCCATCGATTCGAACAGGGGCGGGCTGACGGTCTGGCCGGTGACGGCGGAGCGCAGGAAGCCAAAGACCTGCCCGGCATTCAAACCGAGCTGTTCAGCCAGGTCGCGCAAGGGCTGCTCGGCGGTCTCATGCGTGATCTCGGGGAGCGCGGCGAGCAGCGCGTGGGAACGGCGAGCCACGTCTAAGGCTTGCGCGGGGCTCATCTTACCCAGCAACATCTCCGGGCTGGGGGTCACCTCATCTTTGAAGAAGAAGCAGCCCATGGCGGGGGCGTCATCCAGGGTAACGATGCGGTTCTGGATCAGCGGCGTCACCTGGGAGAGTTTTTCATCATCCACCTGGCAGCCGGCAGCCTCGAAGAAAGGCTTCAGGCGGCGGGCCAGGTCCTCGATCTCCAAACGGCGGATGTGCAGCCCGTTGAAATGGTCCAGCTTGGAGTAATTGATGGCTGCCGGGGAGGGGTTCAGGTTGTCCAGGGAAAACTTTTCGACCAGGTCGGAGAGGCTGAAGAACTCGGTGCGGTCGTCGTAACTCCAGCCCATCAAGGCGATCCAATTTATGACGGCTTCGGGCAGATATCCCATGGCCTGCAGGTCTTTAATGAAGAAGGATGAACCGTCGGCGCTGAACTGCCCGGAGGTGCGCTTGCTCATCTTGCCCTTGCCCTGCGGATTGAGGAACACCGACAGGTGCACCCAGACCGGCTCGGGCCAGCCAAAGGCGCGGATGATATGGGCGTGCAGCGGCAAGGTGGGCAGCCATTCTGAGCCGCGGATGACGTGGGTGATCTGCATGAGGTTATCGTCCACAATGGCAGCCAGGTGATAGAGGGCCAGGCCATCCGATTTGACGATGATATAGTCGTCCAAGGAGCTGTTCTCGACGGTGATATCCCCGCGCAGGTGATCTTGCACGGTGATGGCGCCTTGTTTGGGCATCTTGAAGCGCACCACGTGGGACTCACCCTGGGCGATGCGCCGGTCGGCTTCGGCCAGGTCCAGGCCACGACAGAAGCCGTCATAGCGCGGGGGCAGCTTCAAGCCCTGCTGTTCCTGGCGCAGCTCGGCCAGGCGTTGGGTGGTGCAAAAGCAGTAGTAGGCATGGCCCATCTCAACCAGGCGGCGGGCGTGCTGCTGGTAGATGACTTTGCGCTGTGATTGGTGATAGGGGCTGTGCGGGCCGCCCACGTCTGGGCCCTCATCCCATTGCAAGCCCAGCCAGTGCAGGGAATCGATCAGCTCCTGCTCGGCGTCGGGCTGGTAGCGTTTCTGGTCGGTGTCTTCTATGCGCAAGAGGAACTGCCCACCGGTCTGGCAGGCCAGCAGGTAATCGTAAAGGGCGGTGCGACCGCTGCCCAGGTGGGTGCGGCCGGTGGGCGAGGGCGCGAAGCGGACGCGCACGGGGCTTTGAATGGTGGAACTCATCTCTCTCCTTAGGTGAATAGCAAAACAGCAAGCAGGCGGCGATCCTGCATAACGGCGAAAATATAATTGCTAAGTATACCCTACCTGGTGGCAGTCTCAAGATGGGATTTGGCAAGCGTCCCGCAGGTTGGCTGTGGCGCAGCGTCGATTTGGAGGAGCCTGCGGGACGATCTCAAGCTTTCGCATACAACCCCAAGATCTGCTCGGCGTAGTCTTGCATGCTGCAGCGCAGGGCGATGGGGCTGAGCACCTCCAGGCCCGAGCCGTGCAGCAGCAGCCAGGCGCGGGCGGATTCGAACGAATCAAAATACAGGTCCAACAGCAGCCCATCCTGCCCGGCAGCTCCCTGTGCGACATCGCCCCTGGCGGGGGCGCTCAGGAACGGCAGGAAGGGGATCAGAAAGGGGGGTTACCCGCACAGTGTCAGCGGGGCGCTTTCCATTGCAAAGGGCTTTCTGGCAGGGAGGGGGAACCCTGGGGTGAAACCGGTAATGGATTGCTTCGCTGCACTCGCAATGACACGGAGGGCATTGGAAGAGAGATTGCTTCGCTGCCTGAAGACCACAGGCTGCTCGCAATGACAGGATTTGGGTGTCATTCCATAATGAAAAGGGCTGGTGCTGGGGTGAAACCGGTCAAACTAACAGTTTGACCAACATGAGGGGCGCAGCGCTGTGGATGTTCGCAATGACAGGGGAGGGGCTTGGCGTTCTCGGCGACTTGGCGGTTAATCTTCTCCCTGCTTCTGAGCAGACCCCTGCTTCTGAGCAGGCCCCTGCTTCTGAGCAGGCCCCTGCTTCTGAGCAGGCCCTTGCTTCTGAGCAGACCCCTGCTTCTGAGCAGACCCTGTCCCCCCTACCCGGCGAATTCGAGGGCTTTGTGGCGCAGGATGACGCTCTCGACCAGGCCAATGCCGATCAGGTTGGTGACCAGCGAGCTGCCGCCGTAGCTGATGAAGGGCAGGGTCAGGCCGGTGACGGGGATCATGTTCAGGTTAACGCCAATATTGACGATGGCCTGGAAAGACAGCAAGGCTGCGACTCCGTAGCAAATCAAGGCGCCGTAGGTATCCATGGACAGGCGGGCGGCCCGCAAACAGCGCAAAATGACGAAAAACAGCACCAGCATGATCAGCGTCGCGCCGACCAAACCGAACTCTTCTGCCATGGCAGAGAAGATAAAGTCGGAATGGCGCACCTTGAGGAAACGCAGTTGGACTTGAGAACCGTGACCGTAGCCCTGCCCGAACCAGCCGCCGGAACCAATGCTGATGAGGGCCTGTTGGACGTTGTAGGTGGCGCCGTAGCGGGCATCTTCGTCTGGGAAGAGGAAATCGGTCACCCGGCTGACCTGGTAGGGTTGGATAATCTCAAGCTGGATCAGGAAGGGCAGGGTGATGGCCAGGACCAGCAACCCTAATAAAGAGAAGAGCACTAAGTGCTTGACACGCAGACCAGCCGCCCACAACAGGGCAAACCAGATCACCAGCATGACGATGGCAGTGCTCAGGTTGGGCTGCAGAATCACCCAGATGATGATGCCCATGGCCATGAGGAAGCTGCGGACGATCCAGCGCACCTCCCCCATCTGGTGGTAGTGGCGGGCGAAGAAATCGGCCAGCACCAGGATCATGACGATCTTGGCGATCTCAGAGGGCTGGATATTGATCAGGAACAGGTTAAACCAGCGGGCAGAGCCGAAGACAGCCGTGGCAATCACGTTGAGGACCACCAGGGCAACGGCTGTGCCGATATACATCAAATTGCTGACCGACGACCAGTAGCGATAGTCAATGGCAGCCACGCCAAACAGGATCACAAAGCCAGCCACGGCAAAGATGAGCTGGCGTTGCGCGTGGTCAGCCAGGTCGATGTTTCCGGCAATGGCGGAGCGGATCATGGTGATCCCAAAGATGGTCAGGATCGCCACAGCTCCCAGCAGCCAGAAATCAAAATGGCGCCAGATCGAATCACGCATGGAGAAGTTAGCCTACACGCCTCCGCTGCGCAGTTTGCAAGGGGATATCGGCGATCAAACGCTGTTCACGGCCATCTTGGGCCATCTCGATATGGACAGCGTCGGGGTCGATGGGCACATAGCGGGAGATGACGGCAATCAGCTCGTCTTTGAGGGTTGCCAGCGCAGCAGGGGTCAGATCCGTGCGGTCGTGAATCAAGACCAGTTTCAGGCGTTCCTTGGCCTGGCTGGCGCTCTTCTTATCCTTACCGATAATGCGATCCCACAAACTGCTCATGAGGCACCTCCAGGCCGCAGCAGACGGGTCAAGCGTCCAAAAATGCCCCCCTGGTCATCCAGATCCAGGAAGGGTACATCGGCTCCTCCCAGGCGGCGGGCGATGTTGCGGAAAGCCTGACCAGATTTGCTCTTGCCATTCAAGACAATGGGCAAACCACGGTTGGTGCTGGTCGTAACCGCCTCATCGTCTGGGATGATGCCGATCAGCTCAACTGCCAGCAGCTCCAGCACATCTTCGGTGCCGAGCATATCCCCACGGCGGACCATGGCGGGTTTGATGCGGTTGATGATCAGGCGGGCGGGGCCTTTTTCTTCTGCTTCGACCAACCCGATGATGCGGTCGGCGTCCCGCACGGCAGATACTTCTGGGTTGGTCACCACAACCACGATATCGGCGGGAGCAATGGCGTTGCGAAAGCCGCGCTCGATGCCGGCCGGAGAGTCGATCAAAATCCAGTCAAAATCAGCGCGCAGCTCATCACACAGGCGCACCATGTCACTGGGAGTGACGGCGCTTTTGTCGCGGGTTTGGGCTGCCGGGATCAAGAATAGCTCGGGCAAGCGCTTGTCGCGGATCATGGCCTGGCGCAAGCGGCAGCGACCTTCGACCACGTCCACCAGGTCATAAACGATACGGTTTTCGAGACCCAAAACAACATCCAGATTGCGCAGACCAATATCCGAGTCGATACAGACCACTTTACTTCCATCCACAGCCAGGGCGGCGGCGATATTGGCAGTAGCGGTGGTCTTGCCCACCCCACCCTTGCCAGAGGTTATGGTTAATACTTTAGCTACCATAGGTCTTTCCTTTGTCGAATCATACAATATATTATACCTTCGCTTAGGGGCCGTTCACTTCACCGTGTTTTACATTCACGGGTCAATCTACCTGACCTTCGGATTCCATGGCATGGCAACCACCTTCCCGTCTTGAATGCGGGCGACCTCGGGCTGGCTCTTGCCGCGCCGTTGGGGGGTGATGGCGATCTGCCCGGCAATACGCAATTGGGTAGGGGACAAATCCAGGGCGCATACCTGCGCGTTTTCATCACCTTCAGCGCCGGCGTGCACGACCCCACGCAAACGCCCCCATACCAGCACATCACCCGAAGCAATCACCTGGGCGCCCGGGTTGACATCACCGACAATAATGATGTGGCCTTCATGCTGAACGCTGAAGCCAGAACGCAGGGTGCGTTTGACCAGCACAGCTCCTTCGCCCCCTTGCAGGCGGGTCTCAGGGGAGCTGACGGAGCGCTCAGGTCTGGGTTTGGAGATGCGCGTGGCCAACCCAAGCGTCTGGGCGGTCTGCTCAGTGGTGGGCGAATTGCCCAATATCGCCCACAGGGTCACACCTTTGTCAGCCAGACTATCGCGCAGATGCCCAAGCTCGGCGGCTCGCAGGATATGGTTGCCCACGTCCAAAACTATGCGCGCGCCGCGCAGAAATTCAGCTTGCTGGTCGATCGTCTCGAACAAGGCCTGGCGGATTTCAGTCCAGGCGCCCTCGCCCACACTGATGAGCAAGCCATCGCGGATTCCTTTGATCTGCACCCTGGGAGGGTGGGCCAATTGGTCATCTGGTAAGTTCAATTGCTACACTCGATCACCGAACCAGGTTGGTATCTGTATGGGATTCAGCGTGCAGGCTTCACAACGTTTATGCCCAAAGAGCCAAAACACATTGAATCCCAGCTAATCATAGTCATGATTATAGCGGCAATAGCCTTTTTAGGCTATTGACATTGAAGTTTAATATTTTTATCAGAACTTCCGCAAGTGAATCCAACAATAAATCTAAAAAACCCTGTCATTGCGGTCAGGACACATTCCCGAGGATAAGCAAAGCGGCGCAATCTGCCAACAATGGGTGACTGTGTCCCTTCGCTACGCTCTGGGCAGACTGCTGCGCTTATGGCCCGCAGGAGCGGCGGGCTCTCGCAATGACAGGATTTGGGTGTCATTTCGGAATGAAAAGGGCTGGGGCTGTGGAGGGAGTGGTCAAACTAACAGTTTGACCAACATGAGGGGCGCTGGGGCTGTGGATTTACTACTAATGACACAGGGCATTGAAAGATAGATTGCGTCCCTTCGCTACGCTCTGGGCAGGCTGCTGCGCTTATGGCCCGCAGGAGCGGCGGGCTCTCGCAATGACAGGATTTGGGTGTCATTTCGGAATGAAGAGGGCTGGGGCTGTGGAGGGAGCGGTCCAACTAACAGTTGGACCAACATGAGGGGGGCTTATTTATTGTTAAAGAACTATGTTAAATTCACGGTACTCCGAAGAAAAGATTCGGAAATTGGCGCACGAGAGAGACTACGGGTTTAGGGCGATATTATCAACGGCTTTGAGCTCAAAATAAGCCGAGAGCACTTTGCGCACGATGGGACCGGCGACGCCGGCGCCTTCCTGCCCGTTATAAACAAAGGCCACCACTGCAATCTCCGGGTTGTCGTAAGGGGCATAGGCGACGGTCCAGGCGTGGCTGGGCCAGTTGCCGTACTCGCAGATATTTTTGGCCAGGGCATACTGGTCGCAGTATTCGGCGGTGCCGGTCTTACCCGCAGCAGCAATGCCGGCATTGTCCAGCAAGGAGAAGCCGATATAATCGATCGCCAGGGTGCCATCGGTGACTGCCAGGCGCATGCCCTCCTGGATCTTTTGGACCACCCAGGGCTGGACGGATTTGTACTCGCCGGTCGGCTCACACCCGCGAATGCTGGGCTCTGGTTCGTAAACGGTAATGACCGGGTCTTGGGTGATATCCCAGCGCAGATGGGGCTCAAAGGGTTGGATGACATTGCCCTCACCGTCGACGACCTCGCGCACAAAGGTTGGATACATGAGCTTGCCATCGTTGGCAATGGTCGCAGCAGACAAGAGCACCTGCATGGGAGAGGCCAGCACAAAGCCCTGCCCCACACTGACGATGTAAGTGTCGCCGAGGGTCCACGACTCACCGCCAGAGCGGCGTTTGTATTCGGGATCGGGGATCAACCCGTCAACTTCTTCCGGTAAGCCGGTATAGAACTCCTGCCCGGGAACAGAGGTATCGCGGTAAAAAGGAAAGTCGCCGTAGCCCAGAGCGCGGGCGTAGGTGCCTAAGCGGCAGATGCCGAGGCCTTCTGGGACCTCATCCTGGTAGCCGCCGCCAAGCTTATAAAAGTAGACATTACTGGAATTGGCCAGGCCGCCCAGGAAATCGAGCTGACCGAAACCGCCTGCGCGCCAGTTCCAATCCACAAACGGGCGCTCCCTGCCCGGATCCTGTGGAGAATAGCGCTCGATGATGGTCAATTGGCCGGGGGTGCGGATGATCTGGTCGGGCGTCACCACTCCTTCATTCAATGCCCCCAGGGCGGTGGTGAGCTTAAAGACCGAGCCGGCCGGCAATTCGTCGCCAATGGCGTGATTGAGCAGAGGCTTGCGGGCATCGGCTTCTAACTGGCGATAGTAATAGGTGGGGATAAAGCGGGCCAGGCGATTATTTTCGTAGCTGGGCCAGGAGACCATCGATAAGATCTCACCTGTCTGGGGATTCATAGCAATGACCACCCCACTGGTATAGCGCATCTCACCCCAATAAGCGTTCCATAGATCGATCTCGCTGGTCAGCACCGCCTCAGTGGCTTGCTGGAAGCGGGTATCGATGGTCAGGCGCAGGTTCAAACCCGGTTCAGCCGGGACGGACGGCTGACGATCGAAGAGGATTTTGCCGGCTACGTCTACTTCCACCACACGACGGCCGTTCACCCCCGCCAGCAATTCCTGGTAAGTCCGCTCCAAACCAGCATAACCGACTTTGTCACGGTTGGGGACAAAGCCAAGCGCCCGGTAATAGGCTTCGTTGGTTGGAGAGATTGGCCCCAGGTAGCCGATGAAGGAGGCGGTCAGGGAGCCGGTGGGATAGTCTCGAATGGGAACAATCTCAACACTCACGCCGGGCCAGTCGATCTCTTTCTCCTGGACAATCATAGCCACTTTTTGATCCACATCGCAAGCGATCTTCACCGGCGTATAGGGGTAGCTGGTGATGCCAAATTCGGCGATTTGGGAAATGCCATGATCTGAGAGACATTCCACGTAAGGGGTGGCCAGGCTTAGCTCGCTGCGGCTGACGGGGACGCCGATGAAGGTTGAAAGCTCGCGGAAGATCTCCTGAACCTCACCGATGTCATCGGGCAGCTCTGCGGCAGTGATGACGATATTATAGGAAGGGATATTGCGGGCCAGGACATAGCCATTGCGGTCATAGATGATGCCGCGCGCCCCCGGCAAGCTGATTTCAGTGGTGCGATTGTCTTCTGCCTTGGCAGTCCAAAATTCGCCCTCCGCAACCTGGAGGTTAAGCAAACGTCCAAAGTAGATAATAAAAATCAAGACCAGTATGCCGAGCAGGCTAAGCAAGCGGCTCGGTCGCAGGTGGTTCTCCAATTTTGGGGATCTGTTCATACTTCAAGCTCCACAGGGTACAACCAACCGGCTAAATCACCGATAAGAGAGTACATGGGAATAGCCAGCAAGATATTGAGAAACAAGCTGGGCAGGGTGACCAGGTTCAGTGCCTGGAAGAGCGGCAAAGGGGTGCCGCCCAACACCAAAGCCGTTACAGAAAGCCCATGCGTCAGCAATGTCCCAAAAAAGACAGTCACAAACATGGCGATGATGGGTATCTGCCAGACCCGCCGCTTGATGAGCTCGGCGATGGCAACAACTCCCACATAGGCCAGCAACATGACGCCAACCGGCAGGGCAGAGGCCAGGCTGAACAACAGCCCCCCGATCAAGGCCCATTGCCAGGCGGTATCGACTCGCTCTTGCAAAGCCCAGGCTATCAGAGCCAGCAGTACCAGGTCAACCGTGCCGTGCAAGAGCGGGATATAACTGGCAACTGCTGATTGAAACATCAGCAGGCCCCCCAGGATCGGAAATGCAATCAAAATCGCCATCTTAGATACGGGTCAACCCAAACCACTGCCTCAGGGCTGGAGTGGCTCGAGGTCGACCGGATTGAAATTGGTAATGACCATGACAATACCCAGCTGGGAAAAATCCACCGCGGGCTGCACCGAGGCGGTTTGGAATAGCTCGTAGTCACGCTTGCGGATGCCGCTGATCTGACCGACCAGGATATCAGCCGGGTAATTGCCGCCATAACCGGAGGTGAGCACCAGGTCACCGGGCTGCACGCCGGCGTCAATGGGAATCATGTCCAAGGCAATCTCACCGGTAATTTGCCCGCTGACCACTGCTTCGGATTGGGATGGCTCAAGGCGGACGTTGATATTCGAGATGGGATCGGTGATGAGCTGGACGCGGGCAGCGCTGGCAGTGACCGCAGCAATGCGTCCAACCAGGCCCTGGTGAGTGACCACCGGCATGCCCCTGCGCAAGCCGTCATTCGAACCGCGGTTGATGTTAACATACTGGATAAAAGGGCTCGGGTCTCGCCCAATGACAGTAGCGGAGACAAAGGTGTTTTCGGGATGGGCGCGTGCAAAATCTAACAAGGCAGAGAGGACCTGCACTTCCCTGATCTCACTTTGCAGCTCGATGATCTGGGTCTGCAGCCGGGCGACTTCCGCCTCCAGCTCGGCATTGCGCTGGCGCAGGCGGTTCATGTCGCTGGGAGAGCTGACAAAGTCTTGCATGGCCTGGTAGCGCGTAGAAAGCCAGGTTTGAGCGCTAACGACCGGGCTAAGAAGGACCCCGGAAAGGGGCGCCAGAAAGCCACCCAAAGCCAGCGCCATGAGGCCGACAACCAACATGAACAACACAATTGTTTGGAGCGTGCGAGGGGAGCTTATTTTCATTTCAGGTACTGCCAGGTAGCAACAGATCTGCTACCATCAGGAAGCGAGCCTGGTTTGAGAACGAGCGCTGCCTCGTTCAAGGCCCACCAGTAAGCGGCTTAAATGATCGTAATCTTCGAGCACCATACCAGCGCCGCGCGCCACGCAGCTCATGGGGTCTTCAGCGACCCACACGCGCACGTGCAATTCATCGGTCAAGCGGCGGTCCAGGCCTTTCAGCAGGGCGCCACCGCCAGCCAGGCAGATGCCCATCTCCATCAGGTCGGCGATGATCTCGGGGGGCGTTTCATCCAGGGCATCCTTGATGGTATCGATGATGGTCTGGACGGACCCGGAGATGGCCTCGCGGATCTCAACCGAGGAGACTTCAATGCCTTCCGGCAAACCGGTGATCAGGTTGCGGCCGCGAATGGACATCGTTTTTTCTTCGGCAAGGTGATAGGTCGAACCGATCTCGATCTTCGCTCGCTCAGCAACCCGCTCACCGATAAGCAGATTGTACTTGTTACGCATATATTGGACAATATCCTGGTCCATCTCGTCTCCTGCCACACGCAGGGAACGAGAGACCACCACGCCACCCATTGAAAGGACAGCCACTTCGGAGGTTCCACCACCGATATCGACCACCATGCTGCCGCGCACCTCGTTGACGGGTAAACCGGCGCCAAGGGCAGCTGCTTTGGGTTCTTCGATCAAGCCAACCTCGCGCGCGCCAGCCGACATGGATGCGTCGTAAACAGCGCGCTTTTCCACTTCGGTCGCGCCGGAGGGGATGCCCACTACGACGCGCGGGCGGGGCACTGGCACAATGCTCTGTTCGTGAGCCTTTCCAATGAAATATTCGAGCATGGCCTGGGTAATCTCAAACTCAGAGATGACCCCATCGCGTAAAGGCCGGACGGCAATCACGTTAATGGGCGTGCGCCCAACCATCTCTTTGGCTTCAGCCCCGATAGCCAACGGCTGGCGCGTAACCTTGTCAATGGCTACCCAGGAGGGTTCATTTATGACAATGCCCTTGCCCCGCACATTGACCAGAGTGTTGGCAGTGCCCAGGTCTATTCCGATGTCAAGCGAGAAAAATCCGAGCAACCAGCTGATAGGGTTAAAGGCCAACTTGACTCCTTGAGTGCGCCTTTATTGGACGAGTTTCCACCAGACTGCCAGCGGGAGAAAACCAAAAATAAAGGGTGTGTGTGGCGGTGTACGCTCCCCACGCACACCTGTATTCTGTCATTCTCTGGCTTAGCCGTACAGTCCCAATAAAGGTATGATAACAGCGCGGATTATACCATGGACGAGAAACAAGCGGGACGCATTGGAAATTGGCTCTTCAGATGGTATCGGACAAGATTCCGAGTAAATTTCAGGCCAGTTTATGAATTTCCATATGCTGAGTTTCGGGTATAATGAGCAAACACCGGCAAATAAGGAGGTGCACAGTTTCGATTTGATATTCCGGGGAAGATAGCGCATGGCCCTTCAAAGATAAACGAATTGAAGGGTGACGAGGATGAGGGTTCCTCCCTGCCAGGGGAGGCTAACCGGTCAGCTGACAGGGTGACATCCTGCAGCCGGGAAAATCGACAGATCAGCGGAAGCCCTCCGGGTGCGCCACCACCCGACTTCTATCCCCCAGACAAAAAAAGGCTGCGACAATACCACCTGGGTAACCCGGTGGGCAAAACCGCACAAGTGGCCCCATTATTAATAAAAATTTTAGCGAAAAAACCGCCTGCGATCGAAGGCGTACCATCCTGGCTGGCGCAACCAGAACAGCCGCGCCTGCACAGAGCCTTGGTTTGGCAGGTATCTTTGGCACACTATTGGAGGAAAACAATGTGTGGAATAGTTGGATATATCGGTCAAAAAGATGCCACCCCGATCATCCTGGATGGTCTGAAGCGATTGGAATACCGGGGGTATGACTCGGCCGGGCTGGCTGTGATCGAGGAAGGCATAATCCAGATCCGCCGCGACGCAGGAAAACTTTCTCGCCTGGCAGCATTGGTCGGTGAGCAACCCGTACACGGGCAGGTGGGCATCGGGCATACCCGCTGGGCTACCCATGGAATCCCAAACGCCCGCAACGCCCACCCCCACGCCAGCAGCGACGGGCAGGTGGTGGTGGTGCACAATGGCATAGTCGAGAATTTTATGGAATTGCGCGAAGAATTGGGGGCAGAAGGCGTGATCTTCAATTCTGAAACAGATACGGAGACAATCGTACACCTGGTTGAGCGCTACCTGTCCCTGGGGCATGATCTGGTCGAAGCCACCCGCCGG
>JAWOHN010000056.1:0-9202 GCA_046485135.1 Anaerolineales bacterium
GGGCGCCAGGCTGATCAGCGCACTCCAGGATAGCCGCAAAGGCAGTGCCCGCAGCAGCGGCACATCAGAACAAAGCCAGAGCTGGCTGCGCGTCCGGGTAACAGATGTACTGACAGGGCGAGCCAAGGTCAATGTGAATTTGCCTTTAGGTCTGATCGATGCTGGCTTGAAAATCGGCGCTCAATATGCGCCTCAATTGGAAGGTTTTGACGTTGAGAATTTGATTAGCCAGGTGAAATCTGGGGCTTCTGGTAAGATTATTGATGTTATCGATGAAGAGGACGGCGAACACGTCGAGATTTTCATCGAGTAAAGTCAATTCTGGCGGAGTTTTCACATTTGGACAACCATACCCCACCGAGGGGAATGACCACGTTCACCATCGTCTGGGTAGGGCAGGCTTTCTCATTGCTTGCTACCAGCATGACGAATTTCGCCCTGACCATTTGGGCATTTGAAGAAACCGGATCAGCGACGACCCTGGCGCTGGTCGGTTTCTTCTATATCACACCCTTGCTGTTATTCAGTCCCATTGCCGGTGTGCTGGTCGATCGCTCCAACCGTAAGCTGATGATGATGCTCAGCGATCTGGCTTCGGGGATGGCTACAATCGGCATTCTGATCCTTTACCTGGCAGGGGATTTGCAGGTCTGGCATCTCTATATTGCAGCGCTGGTCTCGGGGACCTTTCAGACTTTTCAGTGGCCTGCTTACTCAGCCGCGTTGACCATGATCGTGCCGAAACAGCATTACACCCGGGCCAATGCACTCACAGAATTGGCTGGCAATACCTCGGGAATTTTTGCGCCGCTCATGGCCGGAGCCTTAATAGGCGTGATTGGGCTATCAGGCATCCTGGTGATCGATTTGGTTGCTCTGGCGGTGGCGATTGGGGCATTACTGATAGCACATATTCCCCAACCCAAAACGACCGCTGAAGGTCTGCAAGGGAAGGGCGGCATCTGGAAAGAGTCTCTGTATGGTTTCCGCTATATACTTGAACGCCGTAGCCTTTTGGGATTGCAATTGGTGTTCTTGTTTGGGAATTTCTTTTCCACTGTGGGATTCACGATCTTGCCTGCTATGGTTTTGGCCCGCACAATGAACAATGCGCTCATCTTTGGCAGTGTGGAGACTGCTGGCGCGGTTGGAGGAGTGCTGGGAGGGTTGGCTATTGGTATCTGGGGTGGGCCTAAACGTCGTATTCACGGGGTCTTATCTGGCTGGGTTCTGACCAGTGTGTTGGGCGCCATCGTGCTGGGGCTAGGCAGAAGCTTGCCGTTGTGGGCAGTTGGTGCATTCTTTGGCGCATTTTTTTCCCCGCTCATTAACAGCTCAAATCAGGCCATCTGGCAAAGCAAAGTTGCCCCGGATGTGCAGGGACGGGTTTTTGCTATCCGACGTCTGATTGCCTGGCTGGTCAACCCCTTAGCCATGTTGATTGCTGGCCCGATGGCTGATTTTGTTATGGAGCCAGCCATGCAGCCCGGTGGAACCTTGTCTGGCTCAATGGGATGGCTGGTCGGAACAGGGACGGGCTCGGGCATGGCGCTGATGATTATCATCAGCGGAGTGGGAGCAGCGTTGGTAGGTTTGGGCGCCTATAGCTTCCGCCACATTCGCGATGTGGAAGAGATACTCCCGGACCAAAACCAAGCAGCAGCAGAAGGTGAAGTGCTGACAGATGTCCCTGAGATCGTCCTTGCAGAAAGCGGAGCTTTGCCTGATTCTTAAGAATGCTTATGGGACTTATTCAATGAATAGCCTTTAAGCTTCCAGGTAGACAGACCTCCTCTCAAACTATAAGCTTCATATCCTTTGGATCTCAGGTATCGCGTCCCTGGCAGGCTGCGATGCCCGCTCAAGCACAACACAATTACCGGGATTTTTGGATCTAGTTTCAAACGGTCAATCGCAGCAGGTAATCCACTTACCGGTGCATGTTTGGCTAAAGATAAGGTACCCTGACGGTACTCAAGCTCTGTACGGGAGTCGATCAATTGCAGGAGCTTACCTGATTCAAGCCACTCTTTGAGCTGCTCCGCAGTGATCTCCGGAGTGTTGCCGATTGGAAGCCACCAAATCCGATTTAATATCACTATTCACCTGTGGAGGTTTGATCGCTCTCAGTAATCTGGTAAGTATGCTCAATTTTTACTGCCTTATTCAACATTTGTTGGGCAGGACAGTATTTATTGGCGGAGAGATCAATTGCTCGTTCAACAGCTGCTGGATCGATCTGGTTACCCTCGATCAGGTATTCAATCTGGACATGGGTGAAGACTGTTGGGTGCTCGTCGGCTCGTTCAGCGTGCACCCGCACCTCAAAGGCGTTCACCTGTTGGCGTTTCTTGCTCAAGATCGAAATGACATCCATTGCCGTGCAGCCTGCCAGGCTCAGCGCCATCAGCTCCATTGGACGAAAACCATCGTTATGACCTCCAACTTTGGGATCGGCCCCGAGCGACAGGTTGAAACCGGTATCAGCAGTTCCAGTGAAACTCATTTGTCCTTGCCAGGTTACTTTTGCATCCACGATCAATCCTCCAAAAATGGTGTTATATATTTATCCAGCATCTGCCGGCTGATTGCCCCTGTCCATGCCAGGCGGACAGTGCCGTCGCGATCAATGAGATAGGAATTCGGCAATCTCTGATTTCGAAATGCATCCAGAGCCTTGCTGTGTGCATCTAACCAGACCGGGAAGGAGAGCTTATAACCATCGACAAAACTGGCGACTTCAGCCTGGCCCTGGCCCGCTTCAATGGCAACAATGGTAAACCCCTTCTCTTTATGGTCCTGGTAAAACGCTTCAAAGATGGGCATTTCTGCTTTGCATGGTGGGCACCAGGTCGCCCAGTTATTAACCAAAATGATTTGCCCCCGATAATCTTCCAAGGCAACCTGGTTCCCTTGCAAGTCGATCAGGCTCAAACTTGGGGCGGAAAATTCCACTGTAACAGGAACCGCAGAAATTTCGTCCTGTCTTGCTGCGGTTGAGCCTGGCTTAATTAAAATCATGAAAGCTGCCAGGCCAAGAACCACCAGGCCTACTCCGACCAACAAGGGCGGCAGCAATGCGACTCTTTGATGTCGATTGGATTTACCGTTATTTCTTCCCAATTTGGCCTCTTGTGACTGTTTTAGACTTTTCGTTCAGCGCTACCGCACGAAACATCCAAAAATTCCTCTTAAACTGAATGGCCGATAATTCTCGATTGTTAATTCCCTGCCAGGGCGCGCTGGATTTCTGCAACCAGGTGATCCTCTGGCACAGCTCCAATCACTGCTCCAGCCTCCCCATTGATAGCTGTATGCGGTACGCCACTGACTCCCAAGTGGTCAGAAAGCTCAGGGAATTCCATGGCTTCTACCATCTCCGCCTCAATCATTGGGCTTTCCAGCGCCATTTGATGAGCAAGCACCACGGCTCGCGGGCAGTAGGGTCAAGTAGGGGTGACAAATACCTGCAAATGAACGGGCTTTACTAGATCTTTCAAGAAATCCCTGGTATTGGGGCTTAATCCTGAATCCCGTCCCGAAACCAGGATCATATCATGGACCAGTGAGCTGAACTCATGCCCGGAAGGGATTCCGGAAAAACGGATGCCGAAGTCCAGGACCTGGTCTCCATCCAACCCAGCGATCACAATGCCGGGGGCCTTGTCCACCTTGTATTGGCTCGCTAGAGCTTGGTCATCTTCAATATCGTAAACCGCCAATTCAAGTTTATCGGATAAAGATGTTATTTCATCTGCCATTTGGCGAGTCTCATCACAGTACTCGCAGTCGCTTTTCTTTCCGAAAAACATCACCTGCACTGGCTCTTTGAGCTGCTGGAAATACTCACTTACCTGTTGCCGAATATCTTCGTTCAATAAATTTTCCATTGGTGTATAAATTCCTCCATGCCTTCCCGAGGCAAAATGATATTTATCAGGTAAAACAGCCGCCTATGCTGTAACCACACCGGTCACAGGATAGGTTTAACATACCGTCATAATCCAATGTCCCTTCCTTGCATTCAGGACAGGCGTCGCCAGGATGTAGCTCTACCTGAACCTTTTCTTCAGCAGGACCAATTTCTTCGATGGCAAGAACAATTTCCATCGAATTAAGCCTTACCGATAAACTCATCCAGATCCAGGCGCAGGAAGAGACGTTTTCGGACGTCTGGATGGATTTCTGGTTGGGATGAGGTCGTTCGATACAAGTAGATCGTTTTTCGAAGGGTATCAACAACGATTTGGCAGTTCTCACAACCAGCCAAATGGCGCTCGATCTCAGCACACAGCTCTTCTCCCAATTCTCCATCTACATAATCGGATAGGGAGGCCAGCAAATTTCGGCAGGGATGGTTTTTATTCTCTTCCATCAGATTTCCCTTCCATTCTTTCTGCATAATACCCAGAAAGGTCCTCTCTCAAGCGTAAGCGCGCTCGTGATAATCTCGTTTTTACCGCCGTTTCGGACAATTGCAGTACATCCGCGGTTTCCCTGGTAGAAAGACCTTCAATCTCTCGCAGGATGAAGACGATTCTTAGGCTATATGGTAACTGGCCTACAGCTTCATCTAAGTGTCCGCGTGCTTCAGCCGAGAGTAATTCGTCTTCCGGAATACAACACCAATCCACAATTTGCAGCGGTTCCGCTTCTCCCGCTTCGGTTTCGATGGGCTCGTCGATGGAGACCTGGTGTGGCTGTTTGCGCCGCAGGAACATTAGCGCCTCATTTGTCGCGATCCGGTATAGCCAGGTGGATATTTTTGAGCGCCCGTCAAAGTTGTTCAAATGCCGGTAAGCTTTGATGAATGTCTCTTGTAAGATATCCTCGGCATCTTGTGGGTTGTTAAGCATCCTGAAGGCCAGGCGGTAGATGATCTCATAATAGCTATCTACCATGCGGGCAAATTCCGCCCGATCTCCCGCTCGTAACGCCTCGAGGGAGAATAATTCTGCCTCTATGTCCTTTTCCATTTTAGATGCATCCTTGTCAAAAAAGTTGCGCGTTAGGGTTCTTTCGGGTAAAGTATAACCTATGATCCTAACGCTGCAAAATTCCGACTACAAGCTATCCATTAATCATTGTCGGGCATCCTGGAGCCTGGTGGGTCAACATCAAAATGATCCGGCGCTGACCGACATTCGCATGGGTATCAATTACCGGACGCGCCGGGGCCAATTTAGAGCTTTGAGTCCTGGAAGCCCCCTTTCCGTGCAAGACCAAAGAACCGTTTCATCTTTGCATGGTCCATTGCGACAGGTTGAGCTGGCTGCGCCATCCGACCAGAATGGCCTGTCTGCCAGGTTGGTTTTTGCTTTGGCAGAAAAAGCGCCCATAATGGTGGTGAAAATGGAAGTGGATAACGGGGGGAAATCTGCGCTGTTTTTAGATCACTTTGAGTTTTTGAATGCCGGTTTCGTTTATCTCTCTCATGCCTCTCTCCCTGTTATGAAGTATGCCGGCTATCGATATGCAGAGGGCACGCCGGTAGGCACAGTGCGCCTTTCGAGCGAGATTGGCAATTTGGGCTTCTTCTCCAATGGTTGGCAGTCATGGAATTACACCGGAGTTTATGGTTTCTCTGAGCGCTACCGCCGGACCCGGTTTGGTCCTTTTACCTCCCCAATGCGGGTCAATTCGGGTACACCTCACCACAAACGCCCCAACCTGTTTGGGAGCGATATGTTCGCAGTTCTGGGGGACCGCTCTAATCGCAGGGCCATCCTGACAGGCTTCTTGTCCCAGACAGAACAGTTTGGATCAATTGAAGCTTTGCTCGACCCGTTCTCGCCGGCGTTACGAGTTTGGGCCAATGCAGATGGCGTTCGTCTCGATCCGGGTTCGAGCATGGCTACGGATTGGCTGTGTGTGCATTTTCTGCATCTCGACGCGCCTGACCCGCTCGGCCCGTATCTGGATGCTGTCGTCCGACAAAATAACATTTCTTTCCATTCATTTCGAGCCATCCCTGATCCCAGTACAATTGGAGCAGCCTCTCAGCAAGCTGAGAAAAGAGATATTAAGCTGGACGAAATACCAACTGGATGGTGTTCCTGGTACCATTATTTTCAACGTGTCAGCGCCCAGGATATCCGCGAAAACCTGGCAGCAGCGCAAAGCCTCCATGAGCAATTGCCACTCGACTTAATTCAAATCGATGATGGGTTTGAGACGCAGGTTGGAGATTGGTTTGATTTTTCGTCTGCTTTTCCTGATGGCGTTGCTCCCCTGGGAAAAGAAATCGATCGTGCTGGTTTCATTCCTGGAATCTGGCTGGCGCCTTTTATCGTGCACCCTGCCTCAAAGCTGGCCCGCCAGCACCCGGATTGGCTGTTACGTAACAAGCTTAGGCTTCCGGTAAATGCCGGGTTCATTTGGGACAAATTTACAACAGCCTTGGACCTGACCCGACCCGCGGCAATGGATTATGTCTGTGAGGTCGTTCGAGTTGCTGCACGTGACTGGGGCTATCCTTACTTGAAATTGGATTTTCTCTACGCAGCAGCTTTGCCTGGTCGCTATCATGATCCCACCCAAACACGTGCACAGGTACTCCGTAAAGGCCTGGAAGCCTTGCGCTCGGCGGTTGGTGATCAAACATACTTATTGGGCTGTGGCTGCCCCTTGGGATCGGCCCTGGGACTGGTTGATGCGATGCGTATTGGCAGCGACGTAGATGTTCGCTGGAAACCGAAGTACAAGGGGATCAGTTTTTGTTTTGAAGCTGAGCCGGACATGCCCTCTGCCCGTAATGCCATCCAAAATACCTTGACCCGCGCCCCGCTGCACCGGCGCTGGTGGGTCAATGATCCAGATTGCCTGCTTTTACGACCGGATACGGAGCTGACCCTGGCTGAGGTGCACACGCTGGCAACGGTCATTTCGCTCACCGGAGGTTCACTCTTGCTCTCCGATGACCTGACCCGTTTGCCCCCAGACAGGTTGTGGGTGGCAGAGGTATTGCTGCCCTTGATCGGGAGAGCACCGCACTTGTTGGATTGGTTTGATACCTCAACGCCATCTCGCCTCCAATTGTATCTTGAGGGAGCTGTGGGGAAATGGCACTTGGTGGGACTGTTCAATTGGGAAGACCGCGCCAGGGATGTTAGCTTTCATTTGAATGAGTTTTACCTTGATCATTCTGAGCACTACCAGGTCCGTTCCTTCTGGGATGGAAAAGAATTTATGATCTCGGGAGACGAAGCTGGTGATGGGCAGAAGATTCTGAAAGATGTGCCAGCGCATGGCGTGGCTCTGCTTGCCCTGCGTAAACATACCCCATGGATGCCTGCCTATCTGGGGAGTGATTTGCATATCTCGCAAGGGTTGGAAGTAAGCTTGTGGGAGTGGCTTGCAGATCAAAAAGCAGCTGCTGGCAGAGCGATTACCGGAAAGTTGGTGCTGCATTTACAACGACCCGGGACAGGCCGCGGAGAGATATCCCTGTATTTGCCAGGTGAGCCAACACAGGCAAGCGCGAATGGGTTACCGCTTACCTGGGAACAGCGCAGGCCGCAGATCTATAGCTTTGGAGTAGAATTTCAGCGTAGCATTGAAATTGAGATCAGCATCGGAAAACCTTTTTGAACATGACATTGTCAAGGAAAACAAGCGCCTCATGACAGATAACTCATTGATCCCATTTTTTGCCCCGCAGGGTGTGGCTGTTGTGGGCGCCTCTCAAAACCCGACCAAGCTGGGTTATGGATTGGCGCGTAACCTGATCCAATGCAATTATCAGGGTGTCGTCCATTTTATCAATCCAAAAGGTGGCATCCTGTTAGGACGCCCGATCTATTCTAAAATTGCGCAGGTGCCAGATCCGGTGGATTTAGCAATCTTATTGATCCCAGCGCCAGCTATACCGCAGGCTTTGCGTGAGAGCGGTGAACGGGGTATCCGAGCTGCTATCATTGCTTCTGGTGGTTTTCGAGAGACGGATGAGCAGGGGGCTGCCCTGGAGGACGAGTGCTTGCAAATTGCGTCATCTTACGATATGCGCTTGCTTGGCCCGAACTGTATTGGGTTGTTGGATACGCACCTGCCATTGGACGCTACCTTTCTCCCGCCGCCTGGACCCACACCCGGCGATGTGGCTTTCATCTCCCATTCCGGCGCCATCTGCGCGGCTGTCATCGATTGGGCTCGCGGCCAGGGCTTTGGACTATCTCGCTTGGTTAGCTTGGGCAACCAGGTGGATGTCAACGAGACGGATATCCTCGCCCCGGTGGCTGCCGATCGTTTCACTCACGTGCTGACCCTTTATTTGGAAGGGGTCAGCGATGGGCGCCGGTTTGTGGATGAGGCCAGGAAAGTCTCTGTTCAAAAGCCGGTTATTGCGCTGAAGGTGGGGCGTTATGCCAGTGGTCAGCGTGCGGTTGCCTCACATACCGGGGCTTTGGCAGGACATGAAAATGCGTTCAACGCGGCCTTCCGTTCTGCGGGAGTAATTCGGGCCGATTCGAGTGAAGAGATGTTCGACTGGGCCCGCGCCCTGGCATGGTGTCCGCCCCCTCAGGGTCGTGGGGTGGCTGTTCTGACCAACGCTGGTGGTCCTGGGGTGACGGCTGCGGATGCCTTGGAAACCCATGGTTTGTACGTGGCTACTCTGGCAGAAAATACATACCAGGCGCTCCAGGATATCCTGCCTCCTGCTGCCAGTCTACACAATCCGGTGGATATGCTGGCATCCGCTTCTCCTGACCAATATGCTGTTTGCTTGCAGATTTTGTTGGATGATCCTGGTATACACGGGGTGATGGTGATTTTACCCCCTCCACCGATGTATACTGCCGGGGCTGTTGCAAAAACGCTGATCCCGGTCATCCACGCGGCTGATAAACCGGTTGTGGTTGCATTAATGGGAGAACGGTTGATCCAAGAAGCAGTGGAGCACTTTCGAGCGGCGCGGGTGCCCGAATATCGTTTCCCCGAGCGAGCCGCCTCTGCTCTGGCAATCCTGGCCCAGCGGGCTGAATATCTGGCAGCACTCGAGCCTAAAGCAAATCAGCAGGTGGAAACCCCGCCAGATACTGAAAAGCCAATTGATATGGATCAGGATGCCGTTCAGACAATATTGGATCAGTATATCCAGTCTGGTTGGAATGGTTTCCTGCCGGCTGAAACGGTCCAGCGGATCATGATCGCTTACGGCATTCCGGTTCCCACCATAGAGCTGGCCCAATCCCCTGAACAGGCG
>JAWOHN010000065.1:0-2861 GCA_046485135.1 Anaerolineales bacterium
GCTAAGCTGGTAGATCTGGGGATACCCTGGGCAGAGCAATACCTGCCTGTCTGAATTTTTGGGGTCTACCATCTAAAACCCCTGCCTCTATTCAGTGCATTTGAGGAAGGGAAATATCTTATTAGAAAGGAAACCAATGTCTGTACCTTCAACCGCATTCAAACACCTTTCTCCCGTCTGGCCGCATTACACGCCCATCCTGGTGGACTATGCCAGCGGTTGTTATATCTATGACCAGGATGGGACAGCTTACCTGGATTTCACCTGCGGGATCGGGGTGACCAACACCGGTCACTGCCACCCGCGCGTGGTGCAGGCCATTCAGGAGCAGGCTGGCTTATTGATCCACGGGCAGGCCAATATTGTCACGCACAAGCCCATGCTCGAACTGGCTGAGGAGCTGCGCACAGTCGTCGACCCGGCTCTGGATGGCTACTTCTTCAGCAATTCAGGGGCGGAGGCCGTGGAAGGAGCGCTCAAGCTGGCCCGGCACGCCACCGGTCGCCCAAATGTGATTGTCTTCCAGGGCAGCTTCCACGGGCGCACCGTCGGCACCATGTCGCTGACCACCTCCAAGACCATCTACAAGGCCGGCTACCAACCGCTGATGCCTGGAGTGGTCGTAGCACCGTACCCGTATGCCTACCGCTACGGGTGGAGCGAGGCAGAGACCAGCCAATGGTGCCTGGATGAGTTGGATTACCTGCTCCTGTCACAAAGCGCGCCCTTCGAGACGGCTGCGATGCTGATCGAGCCGGTGTTGGGAGAAGGCGGTTACGTCCCACTACCACAAGATTTCTTGCAGGGACTGCGCCAGCGCTGCGACCAGCACGGCATTCTGCTGATCGCGGATGAGATCCAGTCGGGTTTCGGCCGCACCGGGCTATGGTTTGCCCACCAACATTACGGCGTAACGCCGGACATTATCACCGTCGCCAAGGGTATCGCTTCCGGGTTGCCGCTATCAGGCGTGTTCAGCCGCCTGGAATTGATGGCCAAATGGATCCCCGGCTCACACGGTGGCACATATGGCGGCAATGCAGTGACTGCCGCAGCTGCGGTGGCGACGATCCGCGTCATGCGAGAAGAGAATATGCCCGGCAATGCCCAATTACGCGGCCAACAGCTAATGGAAGGCTTGCGAAAGCTGCAATATAACTACCCGGTTATTGGAGATGTGCGCGGGAAGGGCCTGATGGTGGGCGTAGAGTTCCGCAATCCCGCTGGCAAGCCTGACAAGGAAACAGCCAAAGCCGTCGTACACGCCTGCCTGGACCGGCACATGCTGCTGTTGACCTGCGGTACCTGGGACAACGTCATCCGTTGGATCCCGCCCTTGATTGTCAGCGCTGAGGAGATCGAGCAGGGCTTGGGTATTTTTGAGGATGCACTCGGGACGCTTGCGAACTGAGAGAAAATTTATCAACTATCTACCATGACTTACCGCTAAGTCGCCAAGTTCGCAAAGGTTTCAAATTGAGATTATGTGCGGCTTCGGCGATTTGGCGGTTCAAATCCGTTAGGAGCAGCATATGCAAGATTTCTATAAGGTCTGGCGAGTCAATTGCGAAAAACAAACCTTATCCATCGAAGCCGTTCCGGAGAGCTGGCGCCATCTGGGAGGCCGGGCGCTGACAGCCCGCATCTTGCTGGACGAAGTGCCCCCGCTGTGCCACCCACTGGGTCCGAACAACAAGCTTGTGTTTGCTCCTGGCCTGCTGGTAGGGCATATGTTATCCAGTTGCGACCGCATCTCGGTGGGAGGTAAAAGCCCTTTGACGGGTGGGGTCAAAGAGTCTAACGCAGGCGGCTCCACCGGCCTGATTATGGCTGCCTTGGGGACCAA
Source organism: Anaerolineales bacterium (assembly GCA_046485135.1). Classification (GTDB taxonomy): domain Bacteria; phylum Chloroflexota; class Anaerolineae; order Anaerolineales; family UBA4823; genus CAZAQS01. The sequence continues at coordinate 1,847 of JAWOHN010000065.1, forward strand.
AGCATTGATCCTGGAAGGTGCACCTTCTGATAAGGGTCTGTCGGTGCTACATATTACATCCGAGCAGACCAGTTTTGAACCATCCGGCGAGCTGGCAGGGGCAGGTGTCTATGAGACGGCCCGCCAGCTGCGCGAGCGCTATGGCAAAAAGGCCGCCATGGCGATCATTGGCCCGGCGGGCGAATGGGGACTGCACGCGGCCGGCATCCAGAACCTGGACAAGGACGGCGTGCCCTCGCGCATCGCCGCTCGGGGCGGGCTGGGAGCGGTAATGGGAAAGAAAGGGCTCAAAGCCATCGTCTTTGAGATCGACGGGCGCGAACGCCCCCCTATCGCCAACCCGCAGGCTTTCAAAGCCGCCCAAAAGGAATTCACGCGCGCCCTGATGGAGCATCCCCAAACCGTCACGTACCGGGATTACGGCACCGCCGCCATGGCGCACCTGTCGGATGGTTTTGGGGGCTTACCTACGCGCAACTTCTCGGCCGGTATCTTCGAGCAGGTGGATGATATCAGCGGCGATACCCTGCGTGAAATGCTGCTGGAACGGGGCGGGCCGAGCAATCCCACCCACGCCTGCATGGCCGGCTGCACCATCCGCTGTTCAAACATCGTCGGCAGTGCAGACGGAGAGACCATCGTTGCCCCACTGGAGTACGAGACCATCGGCTTGCTAGGCTCCAACCTGGGCATCGGGGACCTGGATGAGATCGCCCGCATGAACTACGAGGTCAACGACCTGGGCATGGACACCATCGAGGTGGGCGGGGCTTTGGGCGTGGCGGCCGAGGCCGGGCTGATGGCCTTCGGCGACTTCCAGGCAGCCATGGGCCTCTCACCAGCGCCGGCACCGGCTGCATGGCCGCTCTCGACGCCGAGCGCTACCTGGACGCGCTCGGCAAGACCAAGTGGATCTTGGCCATTCGCGCTCCCCGCCCTCGATGCCAAGGCTGTTCGGGGCCAACAACTGGAGCTTCGCCTGTGCTCGGTGTTTCTTCCGGACGTCCGGGGGATA
>JAWOHN010000115.1:0-3166 GCA_046485135.1 Anaerolineales bacterium
GTAGGCGGCGATCTCTTCGATGCGGGTGCCGTTCTGCCAGGGGAAGGTCAGATAATTATCTTCTCCGGCAAAATAGTATTCGACGTGACAGTTGGCGCAGACAACGGTGCGCATCTCCTGGCGGGTGAAGGTGCGCCAATCTTTGCCTTGCTTTTCGAGAGCCTCTTCCAGCGCCGGGTTGGTGACGATCAGGCGCATGGTATTGGCCTCGTGACAGTTGGCGCAACCTACAGGCGTGCTGATTCGCTCACCAAGCTCGTAAAAGGGGGTCCGGTCATACTCGCGCATACCCATCTCGGCCCACAGGCGCGGGTTATCAGCGGTCTTGCAAGAGTAACAGGTGCCCGGGCTGGCCTCGGTGATGCGGGCAATTTCGTTCACATCTCTCAAGCTGTTCATATGCCCACGGTCCTCGTTGTATTCCTTGCTGAAGGCCATACCGGCGAATAAGATACGCAGGTTCGGGTATTCTTCCAACCTGTCAAAGGGCAGCGAGCCGCCGTAAACCGTGCGGGTGTTGTTGGTCTCGGTTTGCAGCAGGGCGGTGTACTGGTTGGGGAAATTCACCCCCCAGACAGAGGAATCCGGCTCCATTTCGGCCACCTCGACCAGGGGCGCCACGCCGCGGGTGAGCGGGGGCTGGTTTTTCATGAAGACCAGAACACCGATCAGGGCTGCGGCTAATACGACGATGATGCCTGTGGCGACGATGCTGTAGGTTGAAGTTTTCATTTCTGATACTCCTCCTGGTGCTGGTAAGGTAAGATCGACACGCCGCGTGACCCGTGAGCGGCTGTACGGTGGCAGTCAAAACAATAGCGGTCCATCTCCTGCGGCCCGGCCATGATCTCGGAGACCGTCTCCTGGTGGCAGCGCACGCAGTTGTCCTGCACCACTTGGCGGGATGATTCCTTGGCGCGGATGGCGTCGGGGATATTCCCGAAAGAGAAGGCGGTGACGTGGTGGTAGCCAGAGATGGCCTTCACATAATACTTGGGGATGAAAGCATGGGGGGTGTGGCACTCACTACAAGTGGTCCAGCTTTTGTGACCGGCGTGGTACCAGCCTTCGTAGGCGGCGTCCATGATATGGCAGTTGTTGCAGGTGGTGGGATTATTGCCCAGGTAGGTGGTGAACTCTGTGACGTACATGCCAACCCCCAGCACAGCCACAAGAGCGACGATCCCAACGTAGAATGGCAATTTCATGTGGAGCAACCTCCGGCAAAGAGTCGGTAGAACTACTGGATTGCTCAGGCAATAGCCTTCACAGGGAACTGGTTATTCATCTACTAATCAGAGGTAATTTGTTTGATGTATTATACCAAATCGCAGATATACGAATAGATTAGAAATGGGAGTGTTGGGGAGAGTACTTGGTGCTACAATCGAATTGACATTGTAAACCGATTGTGCCCCAGGAAATCTTTGGCAGAACCCAAGCTTGCAGAGAGACAGATGTGGAATGGAAAATAACCATGAACCATAAATGGATAAAAAGCAAAACTCTAATTCTATTCATCCTCTTACTGGCCATCGACCTGAGCGCCTGCCAGCCAGCCCCGGCGCCAGTAGCCAGCACCCCCCTACCCAGCCAAACTCAGGTACCAGTATCGCCTACAGACCTGCCTACTCCTGAAAGCCCGCTACCAAGCCCTGAGCCAGCTCCCAGCCAGGCTGAAGATGTCCTGCAAGAGTATATCGATCCGGGTGGGCAGTTTCGCCTGAGCTACCCCGCGGGATGGCAGGCGGGCGATGAAGAGGGGCTATTCCAGGGCGCGGAGGGCTTCTTGCGGGTGGGGTACCTGCCAGAAATGGCTTTCATGTATCCGGTCCAGAGGGTCTGTGAGCGGCTGGCGAACACGGCAGTTGGCCCGGCGCGCCAGGTAGAAATCTCGCCGCTGGCCAATGCGGATGCCTGTAAGTTGGCCCCCTATCCGGAGATGAGCATCGACCGGGTTAGCCTGGTGGTCGAGAACGCGTCCGGCACAGCGGAACAACGCTATTTCTACATTGAAGCCGACCGGGAGCACTTTGACCTCATTGCTGCTTCGCTGGAGCTGCTCAACCCGCCTTTGGTACGGCAAGAGTTTCCATACCCGAGTGGCGAGGTGCGCCCGCAGGATGAGGCCTTTTGGGCAACTACCCTCCTGCAGCCGGATGAATTAACGGTGGAAGAATATGCCGTGGTGGAAACTTCACTCGACAGCCCGTCCCATATCGAATTCTTGGAACGCATTCCCAACGAAGTTTTGGAAAAACGGGCAACATGGCGCAGCAGCATCAAGGAGGTGCGACTGGCCGGTAACAACGCGTTGCTCGAGACTTTCGGTTATGCCCTGAAAGCCAGACAGCAGGGAGGGTGGGAGCTATTTGACCTATACCAGGGCGATGAGCTGGCGATGGCTGATATCAGTATCTTCTGGCCGGTCTCCGTGAATGCGGCAGGGGACGAGTTCGCCATGGTGGTGGAGCTGTGGAACAACGGCTACCGTCTGGTGCAGCAGGATCAATCTGGGGAGTGGGATATGGGCAGCAGCCTGTATGTCCCGCCGGTTTTCTATGGAGAGGAGCTGCTGAGCGTGCGCTGGGACTTCGAGAGAGGGCAGGCGCAGGTCTGGCTGGTTGAGCAGCAAATTTACGCTTTCGCGGGCGTATTCCTGGTCGATACACCGGTGAAAGGTCTGTGGACCTGGGAAGGGCACTGGCTGCTGGAGGTGGACGGCTTCTTGATCCAGGACGGGGAGCTGCTGAACGAGCGTCTGGGCTATGAGGATATCTTTGGCTGGCAATTACTGAATGGGAAACCGTTCTACTATTTTCGCAAAGGGCCGCGGGTGGGGATCTCGTATGAAGAGGGCATTTTACCGGTCTATTATGATGAGGTTATTCACTACCGCTGCTGCGAGCCGTCGATGTTTAACAACGATGGTAATGAGGAGCAATCAGCCGCGCCAGCGCATCGAGGATAGCCTCCCAATGCTCCGGCCGTCGCGAGGGCGGCAGGCGCACACCGGTCGCCGTGCGGCGCTGCCAGCCGTTGACGTACAGCCCGACGGCCTCGCGCCGGTCGAGCAGCAGCCGGGCAATCGACGCAGCGGCCGAGATGCCATATTCGAGGTAGTCTTCCACCAAGCCCGGCATCCCGCGCACGGTCTGGATGTCGA
>JAWOHN010000141.1:0-4255 GCA_046485135.1 Anaerolineales bacterium
CAGGGCTGGGGATTCGGGCCCGAGTATAAGGGGGGGCTGCTGACCGGCCAAGAACAGCCGCTCCTGCCCCGCACGCCGGTCGGCGCCAAAAGTAAATTTGAGCTTTCCTTAGCGTTATTCGCGGTTAACAGCATTGGTTGGGGGATTATTTATTCCAGGAACTCTACATATCGAGGGGTTTGGTGGACGGATTGCGCATAGACGCCACGCTGGGATTCGGGCAGCAGGACAGCGATCTGCGCCATGATTTCCATCAGCATGGCTTGTCGGACCTGGCTGGTGACCTTTTCCCCGTTGTTCTTTAAATGGAAGACAGGTCCCACTGCAAAGGTGAATGGGCAGCGATGCAGGTTCTTCAGGTGTTGGGAGAAGTTCTCCGAGCCGGTGGTGGCGATGGCCTGGATGAGCGCGCCGCTGTGCAGAGCCAGCGTGACGACCCCCGGGTGTGCAGCCTGCAAGACGCCAGTGTAGTTACGAGTGCCTTCCGGCATGATGATCAGGGTGCGCTTTTGCTGCAATAGCTGCAGGCCGCGGCGGATTGCGCTGATATCTGCTTCACCGCGCTGCAGTGGGATGGTCTCGCAAGTGTCCAGCAGCCAGGCCAGCAAAGGGTTTTGCCAGCGATGAGAGGCGATGTATCCATGCACCCGGCGCGGTTGCAGGCGGGTGTAAATAATGGGGATTTCGATCAGGTGGGTGTGGTTGCTGACCAGGATCAATGGACCAGCAGGTGGGACAGCTCGCAGGGCTTTGTCGTCGATGCGGCAAAGCAGGCTGGTGAGCAATCGAAAAAAGCCGGTGACGAAAAAGCGGCTAACCGTCATGGCTGTCAGCAGGGACGATCACATCCAGTTGGTGGGGCAGCAGCTGTATTTCCAGGAATTTGTCATTTTCGCTGATTATTTCTCCGTCCATGTGCGCCGGCAGACCACCCTGTAAGGCAGTGATTTTGATCTGTGTCGTCTGTACACTGCCGATAGCGGGATGCTTTTCCTGGGTACCTTTCATAAACAGGGGCAGCAAGCGCAAAATTTCTAAACGGCCTACCTGTTTGGCGATGCAAACATCGAAAACATAGTCATCCGGCAGACCTTTGGGGGCCAGCCAGAAGCCGCCGCCTAAGCGCTGCCCGTTCATAATGGAGACCATAAGCGTTTCCAGGGTTAATTGCTGATCATTGAATTCCAGCTGTACTTTTGGGCCTTTATAATAAATCAGGATCGTCTTGAGCACAGCCAGAAAGAAGCTGAAAAACCCGCCCAGGCGCGGCATGCGCATCACCTGGATGGTAGCCATGGCGTCGAAGCCAATCCCGACGCAATTACCAAAGTAGCGACCCTCGGGAACGATACCGCCCTTCACCAGTCCGGCGTCAACGATGCGCCGCTTTCCGTGCGCCAGGGCTTTCACCGCCTGCTCTAAGTCCAGTGGAACGCCGACCCCGTGCGCATAATCGTTGCCGCGCCCGATCGAGAGCACACCCAGCGCTGGATAGTCCCCGCTTAGGGTGGATGTGTTCGGCTGCCAATCCGTGCCGCGCGCCTGGAACATGCCATTGATGACCTCGTTGACAGTGCCATCACCACCGGCGGCGACGACCAGGGAGCAGCCTTGCTCAACGGCTTGCCGGGCGAGCTGGATGGCATGGCCGCGATGTTCGGTCAGGGTAATTTCTGCGTTGATTTTGTGCTGGTTGATCAGGGAGATGAGCTGGGGGATGGCTTTGCGCGCGCTGCCGCCGCCAGCAGCGGGGTTGGCAATAATATGAATGTTGCCCACGATGGACCTCCGAAGATAGGATAAATGCTGCAAATAAAGAATAATTTAGGAATTATAACTTGAAAGACCGATTCTACGTGCTAAAAATTGGAATGGATGATCGCTTCGTTTGCAGCGTGGGGCTGGCTTCTGCTCAAGTATTAACAGAAAGCATCGATTCAGCCTGCCGAATGTGGTCCTTTTCACCGATAAATCCCAGGCGATCTCCAGCCTCGAAGATGGTGCTGGATTTTGGGTTAGCGATCAAAGCTCCCTGGCGGACGATGGCGACCACGGAAGCGCCGGTACGAGCGCGCAGGTCCGCTTGGGCCAGGCTCTGACCGACGATCGGGTTTCCTTGCGGCAAGCTAATCCAGGTGACTTCAATATTCTGAATAGAGTCCAATAACTGGTGCAGTAAACGGTGCTCATCTGGCGTGTTAACCTGAGAGTCGTAGCGATCGATACGGACCGCTTCTGCGTATTGATGGACTTCATCCAGCGGGTAACCCAGCTCCAACAAGGTGTGACGTAACAGGTGCAGCCCGCCTTCCAGCTCCGGTTGGATGACGACCTGAGCGCCTTGCAACGCCAGCAACTCGACGCCATCCTGGCTGGCTGCTCGGGAGATGATCATCAAATTTGGGTTTTGATCATGGGCGGCGGCCACCATCATCTGGTTGCTGGGATCGTTAGGTGAGGTCACCACCAATAGCCGGGCTTTGTCCAGCATGGCATAGCGCAGCACCTCGGAATTGGACGCGTCCCCGTACAGGGTGATCACGCCGCGTTCGTTCAACTCTTCGACACGTTCCAGGTCATTCTCCAGCACCAGGATCGGAATGTCGAGGGTTTCAAGCACATTGACCAGGTGTTTCCCGACCCGACCGTAACCAATAATGACCACATGGTCTTGCAGCCGTTCTGCTATCGGAGCGGGAGCGGGACCATGCCGGTCAAGCCAACGCCAGAAACCGCCCAGACGGCGAAGCAAACGCTCGAAACCGTCCATACTCTTGAACATGAAGGGGTTCACGGCGATGGAAAGCAGCGCCCCGGCCAGGATCAGAGCATACTGGTCACGGGTGAGCATGCCTAAAGCCAGGCTGGTTTGCCCAAGAATGAAGGAAAATTCGCCGATCTGGCTCGAACCCGCGCCGATGACGATGGCTGTGCGCGCCGGTCGAGCGTACAAACCGCCCATCAGGGTCGCTATGAGGGATTTGCCGACCACGATCAGCAGGGTCAGGATGATGACGGCGCCCAGATTAAGCCACAGGTAACCCGGGTTGACCAGCATGCCGATCGACACGAAGAAAAGCACAGCGAAGGCTTCTCGGAATGGCAGCATATCCGCCCCAACCTGGTAGCTGAGCGGAGATTCGCTGATCACAGCGCCAGCCACAAATGCGCCCAGGGCCAGGGATACGCCGAACAGGTAGGAAGAGCCCAGAGCCGTTCCCAACGAAACCGCCAGGACTGTCAGGATAAAGAGCTCACGGGAGCGGGTGTGCAAGATGAGCTTGAACAACCAGGGGAAGAGGCGTTTGCCAGCGATCAAGGCCAGCGCCAGGAAGAGGGCTGCTTTGAGCACGGTCAGGCCCAGTGCGCCCCAATCGACGCCATCCTGCCCGCCGCCGATGACAGGCAGCATGACCAGCAAGAAGACCGTCACCAGGTCCTGCATCACCTGCAAACCGACGGCTGCCTGCCCGTGGGTGGTGTTGAGCAGGGAGTTGTCGATCAGGCCGCGCATCATTACCACCGTACTGGCGTTACCCAGGGCAAAGGCCAGCACCAATCCAGCCTGCGGAGACCAGCCCCATACCTGGCTGAGAGCATAAGCCAGCCCACCCACAGCGGCCATCAGGATCAGCGCGCCGGAGATGGCGATATCCCGCACGCGCCACAAATCCTTGAGCGAGAAATCCAGCCCGACGCCGAACATTAAGAAGATCACGCCTAGCTCGGCTAACTGGCGGATGGTATCCACATCGGAGACGAAGCCCGGGGTGAAGGGTCCAATCGCCACGCCGGCCAGCAGGTAACCGACGATGGTGGGCAATCCCACACGGCGCGCCAGCAGCCCACCGATGAAGGCAGCCGCCAGGGCGATGGTGATTTCGATGAGGAGATTGAGGTTGGACATGGTTGGTTAAGTATACTGGAGGCGAGATGATCAGGCAACGGGAATTTATTTGCCACGAAGGGACACGAAGAAGCACGAAGGGTTTTTAGCCACGAATTTTCACGAATTGACACGAATGGCTTTTAATTATCAGCCATGAATTTACAATAAGGTTTTAAGTGTAATCCGAATAATCCGTGAAAATCCGCGATTCTTTTTTATTAGCCACGAAGGGCCACGAAGAAACACGAAGGCTTTTTAGCCACGAATTGACACGAATTTTCACGAATGGGGAAAATGTAGGGGCAGGTCCTCCTGAAGCGATATTGGAAAATGACAATGGCATACGGATGAGCCATGGCTGGCTAA
>JAWOHN010000257.1:0-50894 GCA_046485135.1 Anaerolineales bacterium
CATTACGGTGTACCTGAGCTGGCAGTAACGGTGAATCGCCTGGAAGCGCCGATGCACGACCCGCGCGCCTTTGCAGGCATGGCGGTGACCTATGCGCTTTCACCGCGCGGCGCCTGTCATATGGAAGGGGATATGTACGGGGTGGATACCGGGCAGGGTGCGCCGGTGGAGCTGGGTGTCATTCCGGGCGATCGATTTGATGACAGCGAGGAAAAAGGCAGGATAGCTGCGCGTCACCAGGCCTGGCGCAATCTGTACAACGCACTGACATTGTGCCAATTCCAAAACCCGGGGGTTATGCCGCTGCTGGAGGCGCTGAACCAGGCAACGGGTTGGAACTGGGAGGCGGAAGAACTGCTAGAAGCTGGTAAGCGTATTGTCAATCTGAAACGCCTGTTGAATGCAAAATTAGGTCTGACTCGGGCGAATGACCGCCTGCCGGAGCTGATGATGAAAGCGATTCCGGGCGGCGGCACAGAAGGTTTCGTGCCGGACGTGGAGCGCATGCTGACAGGCGCTTATGCCGAGTACGGCTGGGATCCACAAAGCGCCATGCCGGGTGCACAAGTTTTAATGGAGTTGGGGTTGGAGCCAGGTAAGTGATTTAGCTAATACGGTTCAATTAATAATGACCGTCCCGCAGGGTGGGTGTAGGTCTCGCCTTGACCCATGAAAAACTGCGGGACGGTTTGCATGCTAACGGAGGAGCATGGGGCGGGAATTCTTTATTAGCCTTAGCGGACGATGACGTTGCCGGAACTGATCTCAACCGTGATTTCGATCAGCGGAGCGGAGGGGTCGCTGCCGGGGGCCTCCCAGACGCCCTCCCCGTTCGCCTGTCCACTGACCAGTTGGAAGCGCTCGGGCAGACGCACAGTCCCGGAAGATTTGCGGGTCACTTCAAAGCGGACGGGCGATGAAACGGGCAGATCGTAGGTCAGCCTGCCGCTAGAGATGCGCGACTCAAGGATGGTCTCCGCTCCTGGTTGAACACTGACAGTTAACGAACCCGAACTCATGCGCAGCACAGACCGGTAAGACTTTCCTGTAGCAGGCAGGATCACGGTTGTGTCGCCTGAACTGACCTGGACGGAAGTGGACTCGACCTTCAGACCAGAAAGGTCAACGTTTGTATTGCCAGAACTGACCCCTAGTTCAAGGTCGACCGGCACGTCCGGTGAAATGGCTACGTCCCAGCTTTGTTCGCCCATGAAACTGGGCCAGATGAAGACACCGCTCTCGGGACGAGGCCCGCTCAGGCGGACGTTGCGGTTGGTGGTGCCGCTGTCGGTGAATTCAACCGTCCCTGAATGAATCGCAGTGGCTACCAACAGATTTTGGGTACCAGCCAGAGGCCGGATTTGGTTATCTCCAGTCGAAAATTGGACCTCCAGACGAGCGCGGCGGGCCAGGCCTGAAGGTGCAACAAAGGTCTCCGTTGTCAATTCAGGAGAGCTCACCAACCCGAGGCGGGGACCAGCCAAGGTCATGCCGAGGATTCCACCCACTACGACCAACCCAATCAGGGCGCTGACGATGGGAAAGCGCCGGCCAAAGAGCAAATCCATGCCGATCCCAATCAATAATAAGGGCCAAAGCTGGAGGGCAGCCGATAGATTTGCGCCGCTGATCAGGTTGAGGTTATAAAGCATCCAGACGATACCAACCCCAATTAAGACCACCGGCCAAAAGAGAGAGCGTTTATTGCGATTGTTGTCCATTTTCTTATCCTTATTCCTGGGTTCCCGCGGTCGGACGCTCTGCGTCATCTACGTCTTCTTCAGGAAAAGCCGGGGGTTCGGGCTTTTCAGTTTCAATTTCAGGAGCGACTGGAGCGTCTTCATCGAGCAAGGCTTCACCGCTAGGAGGCTCAACAGGCAATGGTTCACCTTGAAATGGATCGGTGAGGGGAGGCAGCGGTGCAATGTCTTCAGCGACCGGTGTTTCCCCAGTTGCAGGGGAAGGGATGGGCTCGGTAGGTAGGGTAGGTTCGGCCGGTTTCCGGCGGGAAAACAGAGCCGAGAACAAGCCAGAGCGGGCTAAAAGCAGGTAAAAACCGAACAGGATCAGCAAAAGCGGCCACATAATACTGCTGCCATCAAACAGCCCGCTGAGTCCAAAGAAAAGCTCAAAGAAAATCCCAAAGATGACGAAGAGTACCAGCCCAAGGCGGGCTACCACCCCTCCGCTTTGGCGTATCTTATCCTGATCGGTATAGCGACCAAAAATGCTGATGCCAATGCCGGCAGCAAAGACGATCAAGGTCCAGGCGTAAGCCCAGGTCTCCCAGAAACCGAACGTGTTGTGGAAGAGCAGGATCAAGCCAACCATGACGATGACGCTGCCGGGGATAGCCAGCGGTCCGCCGGCTTTGCCAGAGACTAGCATAGCGATAAAGAAAAGCAAGCCAACGCCGATGATAGCAATGGGCCACCAGTCTGACATAAATCGAATTTCGAAGAATTGCAAGGTTAAGAACGTAATGCCCAATACGATCAATAGAATGCCGGTCACAATACCGGTGCGCGAATTATTATGGGACATAAATGACCTCCTGAAGTTGTGCCTGCCCTATACATACATATACGCAGGTAGAAAAGATTCGTTTCACTTTTGCAGGTGCAATAATCCAGCCTGAGTAAAGTCCGGCGACAACTAGCGGACTTCTTTTGTCGCAGCAGTTTCTACGAGCGTTTTTTGGTAAGCCTTCCAGCCAGGACACCAGGAGGTGTGCCATTTCCACAAGCGCGACCAAAAGCTTTTCGGGTTGGTCTGTGCTTTTTTACGCGCCGGGCAGGTGGCGCATTTTGGTTCAGTTTCCATTGCCTGTTTTCCTTACAGCTCAAGCTGAGCCTGGCGGTGGTAAAATCTCTAATAATGGTGTACAAAGAGTTGTGCACAGCAAGTGGACAACAGCACTTGTCGAAATTTTCTGACAGATTGATCGATAACGAATCCTCTTTGCGAAAGATTTAGCCTTTTCTGTATCCGATAATCAATTATACTTTTTAATCAGGGATTTATCCGGAAATTTTTGTGGCTCATTGGGGCCACTGTCGAGGAGGTAAAATGGAAATCGATCTTAACAGTAAAGTTGTCATTGTAACCGGAGCGGTTGGTGCACTGGGCTCTGCTGTCAGCCAGGTATTTCGACAGGCAGGAGCGAAGGTAGCCTATGTTGACCGGGCGGATGAGCGTATGGAGCGCGTAGCTGCTAAAGTCGCTGACGACCCGGAACATAACCTGGTGGTTTGTGCAGATTTGATGACCCTGAAAGGGGCTGAACAGATGGCAAGCGAGGTAAGCGACTATTTTGGCGCCATCGACGTCCTGGTCAACACGGTGGGCGGTTACCGAGCAGGTAAAGCTCTGCACGAAACGCCTGTGGAGACCTGGGATCTGATGATGGATCTCAATGCTCGCACGGTATACAATACCTGCAAATCTGTCATACCCTATATGCTGCGCTCACAAACGGGCGCCATCGTATCTGTGGCAGCCCGTCCAGCTCTGGCAGGGAAGGAGAAGATGGCTGCATACAGCGTCTCAAAAGCAGCCGTTCTGCGCCTGACGGAAAGCATGGCGGCTGAACTGCGCGCAGCGGGCATTCGCGTGAATTGTGTCATCCCTGGAACGATTGATTCACCCGCCAACCGGAAGGATATGCCCGAGGCGGATGCCAGTCGTTGGGTCAAGCCAGAATCGCTGGCAGGCGTGATCTTATTTCTCTGCTCGGATATGGCTCGCGATATCACTGGGGCGGCCGTGCCTGTATATGGGAGAAGTTGATTGATAGATTAGATATCTGTTTTCTTTTCTCATGATGAGGAGATGCGAAATGCCGTATCGTGTGATGGTCATTTTATTCACTCTAGTTTGGTTGCTATCAGGCTGCCAAATAAGAGCTGAGTCAACTGAGCCAGTCGTTCCCACAGATTTACCTGGGTCTCTTGCAAGCCCCATTCCCCCGACCGAGCCGGAATTTACGGAAGCCCCTACGCAGGAAACGCCGCCAGTTACGGCGACACTAACATCTATTCTGCCCGAAGAGAATGAGAAGTTGGTTTGGGCTTATACGGAGACAGATGTCTACCGGAGCACAGATGGAGGCCAAAGCTGGCAAAATGTCACCCCATCTGGCTTGCAGGAAAGCCTGAACGCTGCAGGCGAGCAGTTTGGGGTCACACTTATGGCAGACTTCTCAGATGAAAATTTCGGCTTGACGGCGATTTCGCAGGTAAATCAGGCCCTGATCTACCGGACTGAGGATGGCGGCAAGACTTGGGAAGAAAGTGTGCTGCCCTACGCAGAAGATGTGCAAGGGATTGTCTCTGTGGACACGCTGGATGGACAATACGGGTGGTTACTGGTCTCGCGCGGGTTGGGAGCGGGCAATGAATGGGTGGATTTATACCATACCCAAGATGGCGGAGTGAGCTGGAGCCACCTGGCCTGGTCCAGTACAGAGGTGGATCCTTACGGTAGCATCCCCAGCGGCGGTTTGAAGAGTGGTATCCGTTTCAGCGATCCCCGTAGTGGCTGGATTGCCGGTTCAGCGCCAATCGATGCGGTGTATCTTTTGCACAGTCAGGATGGAGGTCAGACCTGGCAACCCTATCATCTCCCTTTGCCTGACGGTGTCGCTTTCTCCGGCCCTGCCTCCCCACCCATCTTCTTCGATGAGCTACAGGGCGTGCTGACTGTTGGTGTATACACCGTAACCGATGAGCCGGGCCGGGTTTTTTTCTGGACTCAGGACGGAGGTCAAAGCTGGCAGCCATCTGCGGTCTTGGAAGGTCGGTTTACGGCGCAGGATTGGGTCGACCCACAGCATGGTTTTGTCATTGAGGCGAACGATTATAACCAGACCAGGCTTTTAGCCACGCAGGATGGCGGCCTGACCTGGGAAGCATATCCCATTCAAATGGCGATGGTCAGCAGAATGGAATTCGTTACAACACAGGCAGGTTGGGCAATTTGCGGTTCAAAGTATGCACCCGGACAGGGATGCGCCGGAGAGTTGTATCACACATTAGATGGCGGGCGCAGTTGGGAGATCGTATCACCCTGAAGCTGTGCTAAGGATTGCCCCAACGGCGCGGTGGGCGGATTTCTTTGGCAGCTTTTTCGAGAATCTGGAAGCCAAGAGTTAGCATCCTGTCGATGTGGGGCTGGGAGAAATCGCCTGTAGCAACAATCTGCTGGCCTGATTCTGTTTGATCTACATACCGCAGCAAAGACCCGCGCAAGCCGCTGGCCCGGTGGGCATACAGGGAGTCGGCAGAGAGTCGCTCGAGGCGAGAAATCAGTAAGCGGGCAGTTTCGATTTGACGGAGTGACATGGCAGTTACTCAATTATACTATTGTGAAAAATACTTCGCCTTGTCCAAATCTGGCTCATTCTGACGGCAAATCCCAGAGAACCCGATAACAAGACCATCTCTGCCTGAACTGCGGACCTCCTTAAAATTATGTATCAAGAGGATTATATCCGTTGACGCCATTCGTCGTTGCCATCGTCTTGTCCTCCACCTTCATGCATGCCAGCTGGAACCTGCTGGCTCGCTACGGCAGATCTGAGGGGGTTTTCTACCTGCGTTTGTTGGTTGTGACCTCAGTGGTTGGTTTCATTCCCGCTGTGGTGAGTGAATTTCTCACCCGTTCAATGCCCCCCCTGGCCTGGTTGTGCGTATTAGGCTCAGGTACGGCCGCAGCCGCTTACTTGTTTTTCATGGCCAGGGCTTTTCAGACTCTGGACTTTTCGACCGTCTACCCGGTCGTCCGCGCCCTTCCGGTGGTACTGGTGGCATTTGCGGATGTGGCGCGTGGCCGTTATTTGTCACCGTTCGGGTGGATGGGGGTGTTGCTGGTGGCGGGTGGGTGTTTATTGGTGCCATTGAGATCTTTCAAAGATATTTCGATTAAGAATTATTTTAATATCAACAGTGTGTGGATGGTGTTGGCGGCGTTGGGCACGGTGGGTTATACCATGCTGGATAAAGTGGCGGCAGAGGTGGTGCAGCCTGGGCCTTGGACGGCCATCCGTTATGGATATTTTTACTTCCTGATTTCCCTATTCCCTTATTGGGGGATGTTGCGGGTCAGCGAGACAACCCAGGTCGTACGCGGTTCAGCCAGTTGGAAGCTGGCTTCGCTGGCGGCTTTGTTTCAGTTTGGCGCGTATGGTTTGATCCTGTGGGCGTACCAACTCACGCCGTATGCCAGTTATGTCGTAGCTTTTCGCCAGTTTAGCATTGTCCTGGGCTCTGTGGCAGCCTTGTTGTTCTACCACGAGCAGGGTCTGGTTGTGCGCTTGAGTGGGGCGTTGCTGATCACAAGTGGGCTGGTGATGATTGCGGTTTTGGGGTGGTAGAGGATTGGGCTATAATTAGGGAGAGGTGTCGGAGTGACTCTTAATGGATTCACCGCCAAAGTTGTAATGGTTTTAGAATTAAGTGCCTGGTGATTGAGGCTGTTTAGACAAAAAAAGGAGAAAACCATGAAACTCAGTGGAAAAAAAGTGGCTTATTTGATCGGGCCAGGTTTTGAAGACCTGGAATTTTGGGTTCCTTTGATGCGATTGAAGGAAGAAGGCGCGCAGGTGACCGTGGTTGGAATCCGAGCAGGTGAGGTCTACACGGGTAAGACTTGCCTGGAAGGAAAGGCAGATGTGGGGGCAGAGGACGTTCGGGCAGCCGACTTCGACGCAGTGATCGTGCCAGGTGGGTGGGCGCCGGACAAGATTCGCCGCTATGAATCGATCAAAAAATTGGTGCGGGAGACATACCAGGCAGGCAAAGTTGTGGGAATGATCTGCCACGCCGGCTTGGTGGGGATTAGCGCGGGTATTGTGGCTGGGCATGAATCAACCGGCAGCCTGGGAATCAAAGATGATTTGATTAATGCCGGTGCGACCTGGCGAGATGAGGCTGCCTTCCGCAGCGGAAATATTGTGTGGGGGCGAGTGGTCGAAGATATCCCTGATTTCTGCCGCGAACTGGTGGCCGCGTTAGCCGGGGAATAAGTCTTCGTTGTAGAAATTTTGGATTCGCGCCAGGTGGGGATATTTCTACCAGTTTACTGTGTACAGTTCGATGATTACCGGTGCGAAAGGTGGGACAATGTTTCTTGCTTGGGTGTACGAACGACTCGGCCCGATCCGGAGTCTCTGGCGGGATTACCTGGATCTGACCAAACCGGGGGTAACGGCAGTCATCGTGCTGAGCGCTTTAACTGTATTGCTGGTTGCCAGTGATGGTCTTCCGCCGGTTGGTACGATCGTGCTCTTGGTGATGGGTGGTAGTCTGGCTGTGGGTGGGGCTAATGCCATGAATTGTTGTCTGGACGCAGATATTGACGCCCTGATGACCCGTACGGCAGATCGCCCACTGGCAGCCCATCGTTTGGACTTGAAGAATTCCTTTACCTTCGGCATGGCGCTGGTGGTAATTTCATTCTTCATACTGAGTATAGGGATTAATCTGCTGGCCGGGGTGCTGGCGATGCTGGCGGTCTTTATTCATGTGGTGATATATACAGGCCGGCTTAAACGTAGCTCACCATATAGCATCCTGGTGGGCGCAATTCCTGGAGCAATGGCGCCTCTGATCGGCTGGGTGGCAGCCAGGGGCACATTGAATCCCGAAGCATTTCTATTCTTTGCTATCCTCTTCTGCTGGACCCCCATACATTTCTGGTCTTTGGCTCTTTCGATGCGCCGGGAGTACCTGCGAGCGGGCATTCCATCCCTGCCGGTTGTTTACGGGCTACAGACTACGCGTATACATCTAGGAGGTCTGGCGGTTTTGATGGTCATGGTGTCAATTTTGCCGGTTGGTTTTGGGTTATTAAACTCCTTCTATGCCCTCTCGGCAATGCTTTTGGGTGGATTCTATATTTACTTTGCATCCACTTTGATGATCATGCCCAGTCTGCGGACCTCCTGGCGCTTGTATAAATTCTCCATGCAGTACCTGGCCTTGCTGCTGGCAGCCATGGTGGTCGATTGGGTGTTTTTCTTCTAAGCCTTTAACCGAAGACCGGCCTCTTCAATTTATTTCTGCTTTTTGAAAATAGCCGTAAGGGAAACCCAAATCTGGGAACTTCAATAGGATTTTAACAGTTCGAGGGAACGCTGCCACTTGTGAGCAGCAGATTGTTAACGGGGGTGGGCTTTGTAGTGGGGA
This sequence comes from Anaerolineales bacterium, assembly GCA_046485135.1. Taxonomy (GTDB): domain Bacteria; phylum Chloroflexota; class Anaerolineae; order Anaerolineales; family UBA4823; genus CAZAQS01. Next base: position 8,187 of record JAWOHN010000257.1, read on the forward strand.
TGTTTCAGCCAGGCTTTGAGCGTGCCGCGATATAAGGCTCGCTCAAAATAGCCACCTTCGCGGGAGAGGCGCTGGTAGCCTTTTTCCATTAACACTTCCATCAAAGGCTCTAATTGTTGTCCATAATGACGCATAGATGCTTCAGGGTGGATGCCCGGCCAAGAATAACAACTGACCACCGCCCGCCTGTGCTGACTGGGGATTGACTCGGGAACAGAACTATCCCATTGTGAGTCTTGCGGGTCAAAAATATATTTATCCAGGTTGCCCTGTGGGATACCCTCGACGCCGCGTACAACGGGCGGCTCTGCATCCAGGGTATAAGGATCGACAGCCAGATCGGTGATGACGGCATGCTCCGGCAGCCAGGCAATCCATGAATTGGGCACAACAGGTTTAGACGAGTCTCGCCGTTGGGTGGCGTCTACCAGGACATCAGCCAGGCTGAACAGCTCCTGCATGATCTCGGGATTGTCAGAGATGTTGCGACCGATGACCTGGGCGATCACACCTGGGCCGCCTGCTTCTATATGATCGGCGTTGCGCTCAACATTGCCAAACTTGGTGGCAGCGTCGACAGCGTGTTTGCCGACCATGCCCGTACCCAAGATCAACACCTGGATTGGCTTGCCGTCTGGGCGGACCAAACCCGGCCAGCGCTTTTCCAGAACATCAAAAGCAGTTTCCAGGCCGTTCCAGGCAACCGCTTTCATATTTTCAACCAAGCGAACGTTTTTGTCGTTCTCTATACTATCCAGAGATATGGCACAGATATCGTGATCTTGCAAAGCGCGTATGCGGATTGGACGGGTAGGATAGTGCAGCATTGAGATGAGGGTGCTACCTGGTTTGAGCAACTCAAATTCAGCCAACTTGGGGGAGCGCAGGATGATGACGACATCCTGTTGGAAAGCCTGCTGGCGCGAGCACATATGCACATCCGGGTTGGCTTGTTGGTAGTCAGCAAAGGCCAAGCCGGAACGAGCACCGTAACCTTCTTCAATATAAACCTGCCCACCTAAATCGGTGAGAAAAGAGATAAATTCTGGCAAGAAGACCCGTTTTTCGCTGGCTTCTTTCATCATGCGCGGAAAGCCAATGGTTTTAGGTCTGGTCATGATGGACTCCTTTTCGTTACTACTCAGGCAATAGCCATCGCAGAAGAGGGACACGCAAAATTGGCATGTAAAGGTGGCGTACATCCCTTCTGCACACCTGTTTTGCAGGCAACTCAGGGTTAAATTGCTTTGTCATTATTATTCCAGCGGGTAAGCTGGGCGCGGGCGATGGCCCTTTCGAAATAACGTCCCTGGGAATTGATATTGCTGATGCCGCCTCGCTCAATGAGCACGTGCATGATGGGGCGGATTTGACGACCGTAGATCTCCATACAGGACCTGGGATAAATGCCCGGCCAGGAATAGCAAGAAACTGCATAACGGCGATGGCGGGTGGGTATGCAAGGTGGCACTTGTTCATAAGCGGGATCATCCGGTGAAAAAACGTATTGATCCAGATTGCCCTGGGGGATGCCTTCGATACCCTTAACGTAGAATGGTTCTGTGTTGCATTGGTAGGGATCCACGGATAAGTCGAGCAAGACGGTATGTTCGGGAAGGTAGGCAATCCAATCATTGGGGATGACCGGTAAGCCAGGGTCAGGTCGTTGGGTGGCGTCTACCAGGATGTCGGTGCGGGCTAAGATTTCTTGCATGAAATTTTGGTAGGGGGTGATATCGTAGTCGATCACGTTGACTTGCACGCCAGGCACCCCTGCAGCGACCAGTTTTCGGCGTAATTTTTCATTCCCGTAACGAACAGCAGCCTGGACGACGTGGCTGCCAACCGCGCCGGCTCCCAATAGGGTTACCTGGACCGGAGGGCGCTGCGGGCTTTCGAAGCCAGGGGCAGGATAGATTTTTTGCAGTGTTTTGAAGGCAGCCTCGACTCCATTCCAGCCCACCGAGCGCAGGTTTTCGATCAAGCGCCGGCCGGAGTCATCCACCAGACCATCTAATGAGATTGCTTCCAGGCCGAGCGATCGCAATAGCGCTACACGTTGGGGACGAGTGGGGAAGTGTAACATGCACAGCAGGCAGGCGCCTGGATGCATCAGGCGGATTTCGTCATCGGTGGGATAACGGAGTACAAGGACATAATCCTGGCGGTAGGCTTCTTTGTGGGGCACAAAGCGGATCCCAGGAGCAACTGCCAGGTAATCCGCCTCGGTAAAGCCCATTTCAGAGCCATAGCCATGCTCAAGCACGACCTGCGCGCCTTGCTTATATAACCAGGCCACAAACGCCGGTAGGAAGTCCCGCTTTTCACCTGGTTCTTTGTACATTTGTGGGAGGCCAATGTGAATTCGATCCAGCATGCAATACCCTCTATGGAATAATTATAACTGCCGAGGTTGAGGCTTTTGAAGTGGTGGAACCTTCCCAAATGGTGTGCCATGGAGGAGTGTACAACCTGCGCAAACCATTTTTTTGGGAAATTTTTAAGCAAGCCCAAGCAGTTATAAATAGTTTACCATATGAAGTTGCTGGGTTTCTAGATTACGGGCAGAGATCACTGCAAGCTTGGGCGTCAATTATTGAGATGACAAATATCCATGCATTTCGTGACAGGTGATACTAATAACAATGAGCATGATAAATTATAGTAAAGCTGATAAACCTTCTGGGAATTTCCAGCAGGATCCTGGTGAAGTTGCATGTGGTTAGAAAGCTCACGGGACCCAGTCTCATTAACAACATTACAGCATGGCGATGAAACTAGACATGGGTCAGGGGGCTATACCTATCATCAAATCCAACCGGGTTGGCTGACCTCCAAGGGCTCCCGGAAGGGCATCAGAAATGGCTAGAGCTGGTGTACGCGCTGGCGAGTGGAAAAAAAAACCCCTTCTCAAAGTGAAATACTTCACAACATAACATTATTAAACTGTTTCCATGTTGTTCTCAATATCAACAACGGTTCGAATTATGATAGGAAAGGAAGGTGATGGATGATGACATCATCCCTGGACAAATTTAGTTTGGAAGTCCCCGCGCTGTATGGAGACCACCATGTGGTTGAGGTACGGCGCATTCTGTTAGCCCTGCCGGGTGTGGCAGATGTGTACGCCAGCAGCGCTTTCAGAATGGTTGAGGTTACCTTTGATCCCGACCAGCTTGCCCCAGATGCCATCATCGATGCATTAGGGAAAGTAGGTTACCTGGAGGAGATCTCCTGGCCGGAGGAAACGGGAAAACCAACCTACAACGTGGAAGGCGCCGACAGCCCGTTCTTCCGGCACACGGTAGCGTACGAGCAAACCAAGCAGTCGGTCAATTTTAACCAAGTTGTTCCTTACTCTGGCAGACCGCTGTGGACTTGCCCGGGAATGGGTGTAATTAAAACGATGGAGGAATAGGACATGGCAAAAGGAAAACGTAGCATTGAAGAGAGAACCACAGATCCGGCTGCCCAGGAGATCCTCATCTATGCCGACGAGGTAGGAATTGGGACGGCATTTACCCGGGCTGAGGAAATGACAGCGTGCAATATCGGTGGAGCAGGCATGTGCTGCAAATTGTGCGGCATGGGGCCCTGCCGGCTGACCAAAGAGGGGCAGACCGGTGTATGCGGCGCGACCATTGACACGATCCAGGCGCGCAACTTAATCCGGGCGATTGCAGCAGGGGCGGCAGCCCACTCGGACCATGGCAGGGACATGGCTTTTACATTAAAGGCGGTAGCAAATGGGGAGACCGAAGGGTATGTAATCCGGGACGTGGCCAAGTTGCGCAACGTGGCTGCGCGGTACAACATCCCCATTGAGAAGCGCTCCCCGACGGAGATTGCCAACGACCTGGCCGATCTGTATATCAGCCAGTTTGGCCAGCAGCGCGGCGTATTGGCGCCGGTTTCCCAGGCGCCAGCAAAACGGCAGAAACTGTGGGCCGATACAGGTGTACTGCCGCGCGGTGTAGATCGCGAGGTAGTCGAATCCCTCCACCGGACTCATATCGGCGACGACCAGGATGCAGAGCATATCCTACAGCATGCTATACGAGCAGCCCTATCGGATGGCTGGGGTGGTAGCATGATCGCCACAGATGTTTCGGATATCTTATTCGGCACACCTGCCCCCGTTTTAGGACAGGCCAACCTGGGTGTACTTAAGGATGATATGGTCAATGTAGTTGTACACGGTCATGAGCCTACCCTGAGCCAGATGATTGTGGCAGCCACGCAGGACCCAGAGATCATCGAATATGCCAAGGCCGCGGGCGCTAAGGGTGTCAATCTGTCCGGTATCTGCTGCACGGCGAACGAGATCCTGATGCGCCAGGGTGTACCGGCGGCGGGTAATTTCTTGCACCAGGAGCTGGCCATCTTGACCGGCGCGGTGGAAGCGATGGTGGTGGATGTGCAGTGTATCATGCAGGCGCTGGTAGCTTTGGCGGAAAAATTCCACACCAAAGTCATCACCACTTCACCCAAAGTGAAAATCAAAGGCGCCACGCATATCGAGTTTGATGAACACAAAGCCTTATCGACAGCCAAGCAGATCTTGAAAACGGCTATCGATAATTATGCAAATCGAGGCGCTACGCGCATTCCGAATTACCGGGAAGATCTGATCCCCGGCTTTTCGCACGAATATATCAACTATATGTTGGGTGGAAGCTACCGGGCCTCTTTCCGGCCACTAAATGACGCGATTATGTCTGGACGTATTCGCGGCGTGGCGGCGATCGTGGGTTGCAACAACCCGCGTAGCAAGCAAGATTACCTGCACAACTATGTCGCCAAAGAGCTGCTAAAACAGGATGTATTGATCGTCGAGACCGGTTGTGGAGCGATCGCCGCTGCCAAGGAAGGCTTGCTGCTGGGCGAAGCTGGTCTGGATAAGGTCGGCCCGGGGCTGCGAGAGGTATGCGAGACAGTGGGTATCCCGCCAGTGCTGCATATGGGCTCTTGTGTGGACAACACCCGCATCCTGACCGTTCTGACCCAGGTGGTTGCAGAAGGTGGCCTGGGCGATGACATCGACCAGGTGCCGGCAGTAGGCCTGGCGCCGGAATGGATGAGCGAGAAAGCGCTTTCGATTGGGACTTACTGCGTAGCCTCTGGAGCGTATGTGATCTTCGGCGGCTCTTCACCAGTGAGCGGTATGCCCGACAAGGTATCGGATAGCGATATCGTGGCGAACTATATCAGCTCAGGATGGGAGAAACTATACGGCGGGAAGCTGGAATTCGTTCCAGACCCGGACGAGATGATCCGCCTGACGCTGGAGCATATCGACAAGAAGCGGGCAGCCCTGGGCTTGCCTGAGTATGATCCTGAGCGGTTTGGACGCAGCGGTGACGAGCGGATGATGGAGCTAGAAGCCCTGCCGCTGGAAGAACGCCGCGCAGCGCTATACGGAATGGCCAAGGTAGGAGGTTAAAACCAATGTCACGCTATATTGCTAAACGTGCTATGCGCGGCGCAAACGCCCTGGTAAATGAAGCCGAGCTGATGCTGAAAAAGGCGCTGGCGGAAAAAGGGCCTGACACACCCGTACAGTTCCCGAACACGGCCTATTACCTGCCGATGATGTTGGGGATGACGGGCGTCCCAGTGGAGACGCTCGGACAAATCGAACCGATCTTGGAACACGCACGCTCGCTGCTGCACCCGTTGCCATCTGGGCAACGTTGGACCCCGTACCTGGGAGAAACGTTGGATAGCGGCATGGCGACCCTGCTGGCGGCGGAGGCTATCGAAGCGGTCCGTTTTGTGTATGGATTGCAACCGGAGCCGATGCCGGGCTTCCAACTGGCAGGGGGGACCAACTATGCCGGAATGAATGGCGGCAGTGGGAACGGGGGCGGGCACCTGAATGGCCCGATCGATGATATCCAGTTGCGTTCATGGGGTATCCAGCTGGTGGATGGGCGTATGCCCGGGTTTGCAGCCATCGTAGGCGCGGCCAAAAATAACGAGGTAGCAGTCACGCTGGTGCGTGAGCTGCAAAAGCGCAATATCCTGACTTTCCTATCTGGAAATGTCAATGGGCGCAGCATCATCCACCAGTTGATGGAAGAAGGGGTTGAGCTGGGTTACGATACTTATACCGTCCCCTTTGGAACTGATACCATCAGCGCCATCTATGCCCTGGGCTTCGCGGTACGCTCGGCGTTGACCTTCGGTGGGATGAAAGGCGGCATGGCCCGGGATATCCTGATGTACAACAAGAACCGGGTGTTCGCCTTCGTCCTGGCCCTGGGCGAGGTCGACGACTTGAAATATGCGGCCGCGGCGGGAGCGATCAACTTTGGTTTCCCGGTAATAGCCGATACGGTCATCCCGCAGATCCTGCCCACGGGCGTGACCACCTACGAACACGTGGTGAGCATGCCCTTTGAAGAAATCGATGGCAAAACCGATGAAGAAAAGGCAGAGCGCCTGGTGCAGAAATGCATCGAAGTGCGCGGCGTAAAAGTCAAAATGGCAGATGTGCCGGTGCCGGTGCCTTATGGCTCTGCCTTTGAAGGCGAGGTGGTGCGCAAGAACGACATGCGGGTGGAATTTGGCGGCAAGCGCTCACGCTGCTTTGAATACCTGCATATGGCTCCCTTAGACAGTATTGTGGATGGAAAGGTCGAGCTGGTTGGCCCGAGTTTTGACGACATCGCTGCCCAGGGCAGCATGGACATGGGCATCGTGGTTGAAGTGGCTGGGCGCCAGATGCAGGAAGACTTTGAACCGGTGCTGGAGCGACAGATCCACTACTTCGTCAACGGCGCTTCTGGCATCCAGCATATCGGACAGCGCGATATCGCCTGGATCCGTATCTCAAACGGCGCGGCCGAGAAGGGCTTCAACCTGGAACATTTCGGCAAAATCCTACACGCGCGTTTTCACTCCGATTTTGGCGCGATCGTGGACAAGGTGCAAGTGACGATCTTCACCGACCCGGCTCTGCACGCAGAGTGGCTGGAGAAAGCCCGGGCGGCCTACGACCATCGCAACAAGCGTCTGGCAGACCTGACTGACGACCGGGTGGAAGAGTTCTACTCCTGCACCCTGTGCCAGTCCTTTGCCCCGAACCACGTGTGCGTGGTCAGCCCGGAACGGCTGGGATTATGCGGTGCGTACAACTGGCTGGACTGTAAGGCTTCATTTAGCATTAACCCCACTGGCCCCAACCAACCGATCAAGCTAGGTAAGATTATTGATCCGGTAAAGGGTTATTGGACCGGAACGAATGATTACGCCAAAGTCGGCTCGCATGGCGTGGTGGAAGAGGTCTCCATGTACTCGATCATGGAGAACCCAATGACGGCTTGCGGCTGCTTTGAGTGCATCGTGATGCTGATTCCAGAGGCTAATGGGGTTATGGTTGTCAGCCGGGAGGACCCCAGCATGACGCCGGCTGGCATGACCTTTAGCACGCTGGCAGGCATTGCCGGCGGCGGCTTACAGACACCTGGGGTGATGGGCGTGGGTAAATTCTACCTGATCAGCCCCAAGTTCATCTCGGCCGACGGCGGCTTCAAGCGGGTCATCTGGATGAGCAGCGTCTTAAAAGAGAGCATGGCAGATGAGCTGCAAGCTGTTGCCGAGCGAGAAGGCGACCTAGATCTGATCAACAAGATCCCTGACGACCGCAGCGCAAACACAGTCGAAGAGTTGTTGGCCTGGTTAGAAGAACATAACCATCCTGCCTTGGTTATGGATCCGATTTTCTAAGCGATAACTTGATGGGGGGTGGAGCATAGTGACAAGCTCCACCTTCCCATCCTGTTGCATATCCCAATACAGGTGCGAGAGATGATGAGCGACGAGAGTCTCCCCTCTGCCCGCCTGGTACGCGACCTGATGAAGGTCGGTGTGCCTACCTGCTCTCCGGATACTCCCGTCCCGGCATTGGCGCGCCTGTTTGTGGATTTGAACTACGAAGCAATAGTTGTATTGAGTCCGGAGGACGGGCATGCCATCGGCATTGTCAGCCAGCAAGAGCTGGTGGCGGCCTTCAGCCGGGAAGGCGGCCGAGGCTTGACGGCAGGAGATATCATGCGCGAAGAGGTCTCAAAAGCACCAGCGGATATCCCTCTGGAAGCAGCGGCTCAAATTATGCTGGATACGGGTGTGCGAGTGCTGTTTCAAACGCATCATGCCGGTGGGATTGAATACCCAGCGGCAATGCTGACGTTCAACCACCTGTTGCGACATCTGGCAGCACAAAGTGATGAAGAACTGAGCGATCTGGGCATCCAAGCCAGGCGAGAGGCGCCTTTAGAGGCGTATTTCAAACGGAGAAAAGAAGCCCGCGCCAGACATATTAAAACAGATCCGACAAAACCATAGAAAGTTACAGGAGGGAACCCATGCCCATTGAATTTGTGAAAGATAAATGGCCGGGCAAAGTCCGGTCAATCACGATTGGGGCAACCGCCGCAGATGGCGGTACGCGCTCCACGACCGTCACGGTAGGTGGCGAAAAATCGCTGCCATTTATGCATAGCGACAGCGAGATCCCTTACCGGCCGGTGGTGGCAGTGGAGATCAAGGATCGCTTTCCAGAGGATTGGTCAGCGCTGTTAGCGGAGACCTGGGGAGAGGTCATGAAGGACCCGGCAGAGTGGGCCAAAGCAGCCGAGGGGGTTGGGGCGGACATGATCGTGCTGGCCTTGAGTGCAACAGATAAGGATGGCGCACCCACCACACCTGCGGGGGCAGTTGCAGCGGTCAAATCTGTACTTGCAGCGACCGGCTTGCCCCTGGCGGTTTTCGGACCGGGTCAGGCCGAGCTGGATAACGCCTTACTGGTGGCTGTGGCAGAGGCGACCAAAGGTGAAAGGCTGGTGCTGGGTTTGTGCGAGGATAAAAATTATCGCACGATCGTTGCTACAGCGATGGCCAACGATCACCTGGTGAGCGCACGTACGCCGATGGACGTTAACCTGGCCAAACAGCTCAATATATTAATCAGCGATATGGGTTTCCCGCTGGAACGGATCCTAATGGATCCCACCACTGGGGCGCTGGGCTACGGGATTGAATACGGGTTTTCAGCCATGGAACGCTTGCGCCTGGCGGCTCTGCAAGGTGACAATATGACCCAGCTGCCCATGATCGTTACACCTGGATTTGAGGCATGGAAGACGAAAGAATCTAAGGTCGGCTCAGGGGTTCCAGAAAGCTGGGGCGATTGGAAAGAACGTTCCATTAACTGGGAAACTCTGACGGCAGTGGCGCTATTGGAAGCCGGTGCAGATATCCTGGTGCTGCGCCACCCTGAAAGTGTGCGGCGCGTCAAGGCAGCCATTGCAGATTTAATGGCGCCGGTCGAGCTGGCCTGAGCCAAACAGGCGAGCAATTCGTTTGCGAAAAGAAAATACTCGGAGAAGTTACTATGGCCCTCTCTGGAATACAAATTTATAAAATGCTTCCCCAAACAAACTGCAAGGAATGTGGATTTCCCACCTGCCTTGCCTTTGCTATGAAACTGGCAGCCAAGCAGGTAGAGCTGGCTTCCTGTCCTTATGTGAGTGAAGAATCAAAAGCCAAATTAGCCGAATCAGCTACTCCACCAATTCGCCTGGTGACGCTCAAATCGGACGGATTTGAGGTAAAGGCGGGCAATGAAGTGGTGCTGTTCCGGCATGAGAAGACTTTTTATAACAAACCGGGCATCTTTATCAAAGTGCGCGCTGATGCCAGCCCGGAGGAAATCAAGGCACAAGTTACGGCAGCTGGTGCTTACACTACGAATTATGTGGGCTTGGAGTTATTCCTGGATGGATTTGCTGTGGAGGCGAGTGGGGATGCCCAAGCATTTGCAAATGCAGTGCAGGCAGTGCGTGGTGCTTCCCATAAACCGTTGATCCTGATCAGCCGCGATCCGGCGGTCATGGCAGCAGGGCTGGGTGCACTGGATGGCGAAGTCCCGTTGGTGTACGCGGCCGATCCAGGCAATTGGGAAGCCATGGCAGATCTGGCCAAGCAGCACAAGGCCGCCTTGGCGGTCTCGGCTTCCACTTTGGAAGAGCTGGCTGACTTGACCGAAAAGATCAAAGCAAAGGGAGTTGAAGACCTGGTTTTGGATCCTGACAGCCAGAGTTTGAGCAGCTCCGTGGTCCAACAGACCCAGATCCGGCGGCTGGCTTTGAAGAAAAACTTCAAAGCGCTGGGTTACCCGAGCATTGCTTTCCCTACGGACGAAGCCAGTGCGGCTCAGGCCATTGCCAAGTATGCCGGCTTTATTGTGCTGGATCATTTTGCGCCTGAACTGGCCTACCCGCTGTTGGTCTTGCGCCAGAATATCTATACAGACCCGCAAAAACCGATTCAGGTGCAGCCTGGGTTGTACGAGATCAATAACCCCAAAGCAGAAGATCCGCTCCTGGTTACCACCAACTTCAGCATTACCTATTTCAGCGTGGCAAACGAGGTAGAAGGCTCGGGCCTACCAGCCTGGCTGATGGTGGCGGATGCAGAAGGCATGAGCGTATTGACCGCCTGGGCTGCCGGCAAGTTCGATGCAGAACGAATCGCTAAAGCGGTCAAGACATTCAATGTAGCGGATAAGGTCAGCCGCAAGCGGATCGTCATTCCTGGTCATGTAGCTGTGCTCTCCGGCGAGCTGGAGGGTGAACTGCCTGGTTGGGAGATCCGGGTTGGTCCGCGCGAGGCAGTTGACCTGCCATCCTTCATGAAACAAGCACTTTAGTTAGCAAAAAGGGTAGATTGTGCCGGACCCGATCATTAAACTGCACAAGGTAAGCTTTGAACTCACAGGCGAGATCCCCGAGAACGAAGACGGGGCCAGTTCACCTTCCACCGTAGAAGTGCGCACAGGCACGCTGCTCAGTGAAGCAGCTGGCTTGGCGGGCATTGAGTTAATGCAACCTTGCGGTGGGCAGGGACGCTGTGGGCGTTGTGCTGTGCAGGTTATGGAGGGCAAGGTCCGGCAGCGCAGCACTCTCCGCTTAAGCCAGGAAGACCTGGAACGCGGTTTTGCCCTGGCTTGCCAAAGTGTGGTGGAAGGCGACCTGCATATTCTCGTACCAACCCAAGAGAAAATCGAACGACGTCTGACAACGGACCGGACCGTCGGTAAGGTATCCGTTCCCCCGCGTTATGATTTTCGGGTTTCACAGACGATCCAACGCTTACACCTGACTTTAAACCCACCCAGTATGGATGACCAGACGGACGACTGGAGTCGTTTGCAGACGACCCTTCGTAAGGTAGGTGGGTTCAAAAAGGTAGACATCTCGCTGTCTTTGTTGCGCAAGATCGGCAATGTGTTACGGGAGAGCGATTGGCAGGTCACAGCCATCTTGAACGTGCAGAGCGATCCGGTTCACCCGCATGACCATGAGCTCCTGATTGACTTAAAGCCAGGGCATGTGCCCGACGAGGAACCGGTGTGGGGCGCGGCGATCGATATCGGCACTACCACCGTTACGTTGTGGCTGGTTGACCTGGTCACAGGTGAGGTGGTAGAACAGGTCTCTGAGTATAACCAGCAAATATCCAGGGGCGAGGACGTAGTCTCGCGCATCGTCTATGCCAGCAAGGGAGACGGCGGTGAAGAGATGCGCAGTTTGGTGCTGGAATCGATAAACGGCCTGGTTGAGCGGGCTTGCCGGCGGGCAGGAGCGGAACAAAGAGAAATTGTCAAAGCAACTGTTGCCGGTAACAGCACCATGATCCACCTGCTGTTGGGTGTCCCGGCTGCCAGTATCCGCCTGTCTCCCTTTGTGACCGGCGTTAACGATATCCCACCTATGACAGCATTCCAGGTCGGCCTGGAGATCCATCCAGAGGCTATCGTGGACTGCTTGCCAGGAGTAGCCAGCTACGTGGGCGCTGATATCACTGCCGGAGTGTACTCTTCAGGAATGGACGATAGCCCGGACGTGACGCTGTTTCTGGACATCGGCACCAATGGCGAATCTGTGCTGGGCTCCAGTGAGTGGTTGGTGACCTGCGCCTGCTCGGCCGGACCGGCCTTTGAGGGTGCGGGGGTTGCGCACGGAATGCGTGCTACCCGAGGAGCGATCGAAGAGGTCTGGATCGCGGGACCGGAAGCTCCTCAGCCTTACGAACCCAGTTACCGGGTAATTGGCAATGTCAAACCACGTGGTGTCTGCGGCAGCGGCTTGATCTCCCTGTTGGCTGAGCTTTTCCTGGCAGGCGTCATCGACAAAGGCGGACGCGTCAACGAGAGTTTAGAGACCCCCCGTATCCGCCGAGGCGAACATGAAATGGAGTACGTGATTGCCTGGGGAGAAGAGACTGAACATGGCCGCGATATTGTCATCACCCACGTGGATATTGACAACCTGTTGCGGACAAAAGCGGCTATCTACGCTGGTTTCACGGTCATGGCGGATAGTGTGGGTGTTCCCCTGGAGGCTGTAGAGCGGATTTTGATCGGTGGTTCATTTGGCAAGTATATCAATGTGGAGAAGGCCATCCAAATTGGCCTGCTTCCAGACATGCCTTGGGACCACTTCCATTTTCTAGGCAACACGTCGGTGCGGGGCGCGTATTATGTGCTACTAGACCGGGATGCGCGCGAGCGGGTCCAAGATATCGCGGCGCGCATGACGTATATTGAGCTTTCGGCTGACAATAGCTTTTATGATGCTTTTGTGTCAGCCCTTTTCCTTCCACATACCGACCTGAACCGGTTTCCTTCGGTGGCGGAAGCGATCAACTGATAAGAGAGATTCCGGGTCAACGTTTTTGTCGATCGATGGGTCTCGAAGCATGACCAATAGAAAAGGACAGGAACTATGTACATCATTGGCGAAAACATCCATATCATCTCAGACAAGGTTAAAGCGGCGCTGTCTGCGAAAGACGCGAAATTCTTTCAAGAGCTGGCTGTAGCGCAGGTAGAGGCAGGTGCGCAGGCGCTTGATCTGAATATGGGACCGCGCAAGAAGGACTGGGAAGAGGTCTTTCCCTGGATGGTTGAGACGGTCGAGGCAGTGGTTGATGTGCCGTTGAGCTTTGACAGCACCAACTTGATGGGAATTGAGGCCGGCTTAAAGAAGGTGACCAAGGCCCAGCCGATTATCAACTCAACCTCAGCAGAACCAGAGCGCTTGGAGAAGGTGCCCTTGCTGGCGAAGAAGTACAACACGCGCCTGATCGCCTTGACCATGGGAAAAGGCGGTATTCCAATCGGCGCGGACGAAAGGGTGAATATCGCTCTGGAATCCTTGATCCCGCGCATGCTGGAGATCGATTTCCCGATCAGCGACCTGATTATCGACCCACTGGTGTTGACTGTATCCGGCTGCCAGGAATATTGCCCGCACCTCCTTGAAACTATCCGCACGCTGCAGTATGCCTGGGATCCGCCACCATCCATTTCAGTGGGGTTATCCAACGTGTCCAACGCAGTACCCCAAGAAAACAGAGGGCTGATCAACCAGGTTTATGGGGCGATGCTGATGGGCGTCGGCCTGCAGATGATGATAGCCGATCCCCTGGACAAAGAGTTGACAGAGATGATCCGCATCGTTGAAATGCGCGATGATTCTACTCCGGTGGGAGGGTTGTACATCAAGATCGCTGATAGGATTGCCGAGATGGAAGAACCATCGATTGAAGATGTCGACACCACTGATCCTGAGCAAGTGGCGATCTGGAAGACGGTGCAGATCTTACTGAATAAGGTTATCTACGCTGAGAGCTATCTGACGCAATAAAGTTCGTTTGTATGCTAGCGATAGCAGTCCCTCAGGAATTGCCTGAGGGACTGCCCAAAATTAGGGACATTTGGCTTGATAAATATTGACGAAAGACAGATGTATATTTAGGAACAATGTCTATAATCTAGATAATATAAGACCAATTGGTATTTCCACGCGGCTCTCCACATTGCAGTTCCAAAGAGGCCGGGGGAGGCAAATATGCAGATGATCAAACCACAGACTGTCCGGTCGAAGCCTGCGGCTGCCCTAGTTGTGGGCGGTGGTATCGGTGGCATGCGCGCAGCGCTAGACCTGGCAGATGCTGGATTAAAGGTATACCTGGTAGAACAAACCCCCTGCCTGGGAGGGCGGGTGGCGCAACTTGGGTTTATGTTTCCACAACATGACTGTGTGCTGTGCCGGGGTACGCAAGACCATGGATACGGGTGCACCCGTCCATCCATTTCTCCGGCTTATATCCAGAATAACCAACACCCAAATATCGAAATCCTGACCAATACCCGCATCATGGATGTGCAGGGTGAGGCGGGCGATTTTACGGCTGCATTGGTCCAGGAGCCGCGCCATGTTGACCCCTTTCGGTGCATCAATTGTGATTTATGCGCGCAGGTGTGCCCGGTGGAGCTGCCAAATGCCTACCAGTTGGGGATGACCAAGCGGAAAGCAGCGTATAAAGTTTCGGCTCGGGCAGCGCCAGATGCGTATGTGATCGACCGAGGACCTTATTGCGACGATTGCGGGAAATGCGAGCAAGTTTGCCCAACAAATGCCATCAACTTAAGCGAGCAACCTCGCTTGCTTACGGTGGATGTCGGCGCGATCATCCTGGCGTTGGGATTCAAGGTGTACCCGGCGGGGGAGCACCAGGAATTGGGAGCAGGGCGCTATCCGAACGTGCTGGAGTCGATGCAATACGAGCGCCTGGCCAGCCGCTCTGGGCCAACTGAGGGCAGTATTTATCGACCATCGGATGGAAAACCACCTAAGTCAATCGCCTGGCTGCAATGCATTGGCTCGCGCGAGAAGGATCATCCTTATTGTTCCTCGATTTGCTGCATGTACGCCACCAAAGAGGCCTTGCTGGCAACCCAGCGCCTGGGAAACGATGTTTCTTGCAGCGTGTTCATCATGGATGAACGGGCATTCAACAAAGAGTACAGCGCCTATTTTCACAAGGCGCGTGAGACGCACGGCATCCAGTACCACCGTAGCCGGGTATCGGAAATCAAGGAAGATTCTGCCACCCACGACCTGATCCTGAGCTATAGTGATTCGGATGGAAAGACGCATTCAGAACGTTTCGAGATGGTGGTTTTGGCGACTGGCTTGCAGCCGCCTGATTCAGCACGCCAGCTGGCGGAGATGCTCTCGGTGGAGCTGAACGAACACGGTTTTTGTGAAACTGATAAATTTACCCCCTTACAAACGACCCGCCCGGGCGTGTTTGTGTGTGGAGCCTTCTCCTCACCCAAGGAGATTGCCGAAACCATCCTGGACGCTTCTGGGGCGGCAGCAGAGGTCATGCGCTTGCTCAACGACCGGCTGCATACGTACCCATACACGCGCGCCTATCCATTTCTAAGTGCAGAAGACTATCCGGATGAACGAGATGTGAGCGGCGACCCGCCGCGGGTAGGAGTGTTCAGCTGTACATGCGGTGGAACCTTAACCAAAGACCTGGACATGTCTGCGCTGACGGTGCGGTCGTTGAATTGGCCCGGTGTGGAAATGGCAGAGGTGATCGATCTGGCTTGTTTTCCAGAAGAGCTGGAAAGGATGCGCCAGCGGATTGTAGAGCATGGCTTGAACCGGATCGTGGTAGCTGCCTGTAGTAACCGGACGCACGATGCATTATTCCAGAAATTAATGCGCAGCGCGGGGTTGAATCCGTATTTGTTAGAGGTGGTGAACCTGCGTGACCAATGCAGCCAGGTACACCAAGATGTGCGCCTGGCTAACCGCAAGGCAGTGGAGCTTGTGCGCGTAGCTGTGGGGCGGGTAGTGGTAGCCAGACCGGTGTACAAAGAGAAACACGCTTGCTTCCCAGCCGCGCTGGTTATAGGCGGAGGCGTGGCGGGAATGACGGCAGCCCTGGCCATTGCCGATAGCGGTTATGACGTGAATTTGGTTGAACGCTCTGAGATCCTGGGTGGACATCTGCGCAACCTGTACTATGTGGCAGAAGGTTACAACCCACAACGCCTGTTACGCGACCTGGTGAACCGGGTGCGCGGTCACCAGCGTATCTTCACACATACCCGCACGGTGATTACAGGCCAATCGGGGCATGTAGGCAGCTTTACGACCGGGTTGCTGACCTACCATACAGATGGCTCAGCGGAGGCATTGAGCGTTGAGCATGGTGTCACGATTATGGCCACGGGCGCGCAAGAAAACAAACAGCACCCTTTGTTGGAGATGCCTGGGGTGATCGTGCAAAGCGAGCTGGAAGAGAAAATTATCCACCATCCTGAGGAGATTGCAGCTTTGAAGGATGTGGTCATGATGCAATGTGTGCGCCCGGAAGGGGTGGCAGATTACTGCTCACGGGTGTGTTGCACCAATACCATGAAAAATGCCATCCGCCTCAAGCTATTTAACCCATCTTGCCGGGTAACCGTGCTTTATAAGAATATTGTCACCTACGGCTTTCGAGAGGAATATTACACAGAAGCGCGCCGGCATGGGGTGATCTTTATTCGCTACACTGACCAGGAGCCTCCGCAAGTGAAACGGGTTAACGGCAAACTGGTGGTGCAAGTGCGCGATCTGTCCTTGGATCGCCTGGTGACGCTACCAGCAGACTTGTTGACCATGAGCATGTCAATCACCCCGGCTGAAGGGAGCAGAGAGCTGGCTGAATTGCTGCGCTTACCCCTATCGACGGAAGGTTTCTTGGAAGAAGCCCAACTTAAACTTAGACCGATGGATTTCATGCGCGAAGGAATCTTTCTGGCAGGGATGGCGCATTATCCCAAATTCCTAGAAGAAAGTATCAGCCATGCTCTGGCGGCAGCCGGACGAGCGCTGACCTTGCTCTCTCAGGAGTCACTATACCTGGGCGGGGTGGTGGCGGTCGTTGATGCAGAGAAATGCGTGGGCTGTCTGACTTGTACACGGACCTGTCCATTTGAAATCCCCCAGGTGATTGAAGTTGAAGGCCGGCATGGCGTTGGTCAGCTTGGGGGAGCGGCTTATATCGATCCGACTCAATGCCAGGGTTGCGGGACATGCACAGGTGAATGTCCCGCCAATGCAATCCAATTGATCCATTACACAGATGAGCAGATGATGCTGAGATCCATTGCAGGCCTGGGATCCTGGCAGGCTGAAACGATGATTGAGGCAATACAATGACGCAGAAAGAAATCAGCCAGGAATTTGAACCTGAAATCACTGCATTTTATTGCGTTTACTGTGGTTATATGGCAGCAGATACAGCCGGGGCGCTGCATATCCAATACCCGCCGAACGTGAAGTTTGTGCGAATGCCATGTGGCGGCAAGACCGATATCCGTTACCTGCTGGAAGCCTTCGAGCAAGGGGCAGACGGAGTTTACTTGCTGGCCTGCCCGATCGGTAACTGTCACCATGTGCGGGGGAACGAACGAGGCCAGGCGCGCATGGAACGGGCCAAAGCAATATTAGACGAAATCGGCCTGGGTGGAGAGCGCTTAAACATGTTTTTCATGTCCGGCAGCCAGGGACAGGCTTTTGCTAACGCAGCGAAAACGATGACGGAGCGCATCCGCAAGCTCGGTCCAAATCCGCTTAAGTTTGCAATTGAGAAAGTGCACGTTCCGATATCGATTGAAAGTGATCCAGAAGAAGAAAACGGTTTCCGAGGCAGGCGCCCAAAACGCTAACATCCTGAAAGGCTCCTGGAAGCAGACGTACACGGCAGGGTAAAGAGGACATGGCAAATTCTAAGGTATCTCCCTCCAAAGAACCTGCAATGCCGACCGGATCAGTAGTGGTCGTGGGTGGTGGAATCGCGGGTATACAGGCCTCCCTAGACCTGGTGGAGCAAGGCTTTAAAGTTTATCTGGTTGAAACGCAAACTGCCATCGGTGGCAAGATGGCCCAGCTCGATAAGACCTTCCCGACCAATGACTGCGCCATGTGCACGATCTCGCCGAAACTGGTTGAGACCGGGCGCCACCCCAATATCCACGTAATGACGGATACTGAGGTTTTAGATGTAAAGGGACAGGCTGGAAATTTCAGCGTTACCTTGCAGCATAAGGCCCGCTATATCGATACCTCGAAATGTGTGGGCTGCGGGGAATGCACGGCTGTCTGTCCGGTGGTTGTGCCTGATAAGTTTAATGAGGGGCTAGACCAGCGCAGAGCAATTTTCAAGTTATACCCACAGGCTGTCCCAAATGCGTATGCGATTGAGAAGCAAGGCATTTCTCCTTGCCGAGACGCCTGCCCGGCGGGTCAGCGTGCCCAAGGGTACATCGCATTAATCCGGGAGGGGCGCTGGGATGATGCGCTGCGGGTAATCAAAATGGACAATCCCTTCCCGGGCATCTGCGGACGTATCTGCAACCACCGCTGTGAGACAGCCTGCAATCGCGGTCATGTAGATGAGCCGATCAATATCCGGGCTTTGAAGCGATTTGTGACCGATAAGGTATATGCTGAACCACGAACACAAATTGAAGCGGTCCAAATTAAATATCCAGACCGGCGGGTAGCGATCATCGGAGCTGGTCCCTGTGGACTGACGGCAGCGCGAGACCTGGTGGAAGCCGGCTATCCGGTTACCGTGGTCGAGGCCATGCCGGTGGCGGGCGGTATGCTGCGTTTGGGTGTGCCTGAGTACCGCTTGCCAGCAGAGATCATCGAGAGAGAAGTGCAAGACATCCTGGATCTGGGCGTAGAGCTGCGCTTGAACCACCAGGTGGAAAACCTGGATGATCTGTTTGACGAAGGCTTTGAAGCGGTATTGATTTCAGTGGGCGCGCATGAAGGCGTTCGCCTGCCGATCCCCGGCGCAAACCTGGAAGGTGTATTGATCAACACGCACTTCTTGCGAGACGTGCGCCTGGGGAAATATGCGCAAGTCGATATCTCTGGCAACGGAGATGCTGCCCCAGAACTGGGTGAACATGTGCTGGTCCTGGGGGGCGGAAATGTGGCGATCGACGTGGCACGCACGGCAGTGCGCCTGGGGCGGAAGGTTTCGATGGCCTTCCTTGAGTCAAGGGAGACGATGCCCTCTCACGATTGGGAGGTGCAGGCGGCGTTGGATGAAGGTATCCGTCTGTACCCAAGCCGGACCTTTGAGCGGATTGTGGCGGACGGAGATGGCAAAGCGGCTGGTGTTGAGTGCATGAATGCGCGCAATTTCAGCTTTGATGAAACAGGCCGGCTGAACGTAGATAAAGAACCGAGCTCTAACCACGTGGTCCCATGCGATACGGTGATCTTCTCGGTCGGGCAGCGGGCGGGTCTGGCCTTTATCCCTGACGATGCCGGGGTGGGTATGACGAACAAGCGGACCATCGCCATCAACCCCAACACCTTTGCAGCCACCCGTCCAGGTGTGTTTGCAGCCGGTGATAGTGTATCAGGCACAGCTTTTGTCATTGAGGCGGTAGCCAGTGGGCACACGGCGGCCGAGTCGATCATCCGCTACTTACAGGGAGACCAACTGGAGCCGCAGCCGAAGCCAGATCTGCCGGTGGTGCACCTGTCGCAGGACGAGCTGGCGGAACGCATTGCCCTTGGCGAGATTCACCGCCAACCACGCGTGCTTTTGCCGCAATTGCCGGTGGCTCAACGCCTGGATAATTTTGCAGAGGTGGAGGGCGGTTATGATGATGAGTCTGCACAAAGAGAGGCGGCGCGCTGCCTGGCTTGTGGCGTCTGTTCGGAGTGCATGAGCTGTACTTTTGTCTGCGGGGTCAATGCCATCGACCATAATATGGTCGTCAGAGAGGAGGTCGTTGAAGCCGGGGCGATTATCCTGGCGCCTGGATATCAGATATACAAGGCTGAGCTGTCAGAAGAGTACGGATTTGGGCGCTATCCAAATGTGATCACCTCTTTGCAATACGAGCGAATCCTTTCGGCCAGCGGACCGACCCGAGGCCACCTCAAGCGACCTTCCGATAGCAAAGCGCCCAAGCGCATTGCCTTCTTGCAATGCGTAGGCAGCCGCGACCAGAGCCACGATTACTGTTCGTCCGTGTGTTGTATGTACGCGGCCAAAGAAGCGATTATGACCATCGAGCATGCCCGGGCAGAAGCACGGTTGAGAGGTGAGGAAGCGGATGTATCTTGCGAGGTCTTTTTCATGGACACGCGCGCCTACAGCAAAGGCTATGAAGAATATTACCGGCGGGCTGAGGGTAAATACGGAGTCAAGTACACCCGAGCGCGCATCAGCCAATTGCGCGAAGACCCGAAAACTGGGAACCTAATTGTGCGTTATGCTGCTCCTTATGAGGGCAAGCCAAAACCAATTGAGCGTGAATTCGACCTGGTGGTCCTGTCTGTTGGGATGGAGATTTCGGAATCGGTGCGCCAACTTGGGCGGACGCTAGGTGTCGAGCTGGACGATTACGGCTTTTGCCATACGACGCTATTTGACCCATTGCAAACCAGCCGCCCTGGCATCTTTGCTGCCGGACCTTTCCGTGAGCCGAAGGATATCCCCGAATCGGTCACCGAGGCCAGCGGGGCGGCAGCGGCTGCTGCACAGCTCCTGTCTGCTTCCCGCTTTACATTGACCAGCGTACCAGAATACCCACCGATGCGCGAAGTGAAGGAAGAACCGCCCCGGACGGGAGTCTTCGTTTGCCATTGCGGTAGCAATATCGGCGGATATTTGGATGTGCCAGACGTGGCGAAATATGCCGGCTGTCTGCCTGGCGTGGTCCACGCGGAAGATAATTTGTATACCTGCTCGCAGAATACCGTTGAACATATCATTGAGCAAGTGCGCGAGCTTGGGTTGAACCGGGTGGTGGTGGCTTCCTGTACTCCTTTGACGCATGAGGGCATGTTCCAGGATGCTTTACGACAGGCCGGACTCAACCCGTACTTATTCGAGATGGCCAATATTCGCAACCAGTGTTCCTGGATTCATTCAAAAGACTGGGATGGAGCTACAGAAAAGGCCAAAGCGCTGGTGCGCATGGCGGTTGGCCGAGTGGGCGAGCTGGAGCAGCTGTACACCGAAGAGGTGCAGGTGGAACATTCTGCACTGGTGATCGGTGGTGGACCGGCGGGTATGACAGTCGCACTAAGCCTGGCAGATCAGGGATTTCCGGTGCATTTGGTGGAGCGTAGCGCGAAATTAGGCGGCAATTTACGAAACCTGCGTTATTTCGCTGACCAGGAGCGCACGCCGTTGGATTTCCTGAACGAGATCGAGGCGAATGTCCTGAAGCACCCCCTGATCACTACCTACCTGGATGCCGAAGTCAAGGAAACCGGCGGCTTCAAAGGTAGCTTTTCCTCCAAAGTGCGTGTAGGCACCCAGACGATTCGCGTCCAACATGGCGTGACCATCCTGGCAACCGGCGGAGTCGAATATAAGGGTCAGGAATACGGATACGGGCGTGACTCGCGCATTTTGACCCAGCTGGAATTTGAGCAGCGCCTGGCAGAGAACGGGGCAGAACTTCCTGGCAAGGTGGTCATGATTCAATGTGTTGGTCCAGGCGAAAAATCTTGCAGCCGGATATGCTGCACAACTGCCTTGAAAAATGCGCTCAAGCTCAAAGATCTCAACCCTGCTGCGGATGTGACGATTCTATACCGGGATATCCGTACCTACGGGTTCAAAGAACGGCTGTACAGTCAAGCCCGCCAGGCAGGGATCCGCTTTGTCCATTTTGAATTCGAGCATAAACCGAAAGTGCGGGTAAGCCCACAGGACAGCACCCGGCCCGGAAGGCTTTCAGTGAAAATCACAGAGCCTCTCCTGGAGCGCGAGATCGAACTGGGCGCTGACCTGATCGTATTGAGTACGCCAATGGTTCCTGCAGAAGGTATCCAGGATCTGGCTACGGCGCTCAAGTTGTCGGTGGGTACGGACGGCTTCTTTATGGAGGCGCATGTTAAGCTACGCCCGGTCGATTTCACCTCAGACGGGGTCTTTATGGCTGGCGCAGCCCACTTCCCGAAATTCCTGGATGAGACGCTTGCCCAGGCGCAGGCGGCTGCTTCGCGAGCCGCTATCACGCTGTCGAAACGAACCCTGTTAACCAATGCGAGTGTTGCTGTGGTCGATGCGGAAAAATGCGTTGGATGCCTGACATGCGTGCGGATTTGCCCTTATGACGTACCAAAGGTTTCGAATGATTACACCGGCGCCGGTGGAATCCTGGGCGCGGCTTATATTGAACCGGCTGTCTGCCATGGATGTGGAAGCTGTGCGGCTGAATGCCCAGCTCAGGCCATTCAATTGATGCACTATAAAGACGCTCAAATCCTGGTCAAACTGGATGCCTTATTCAATCAAACCCCAGAAAGGGTCGTGGTGAAGTGATGTCGAGAGAATTTACACCGGAAATCGTCGCCTTTTGCTGTCATTATTGCGCTTACGCGGCCGCGGATCTGGCTGGCGCGATGAGGTTGGAATATCCCCCCTCGATCAAGATCATCGAGCTGCCCTGCTCTGGAAAACTGGATGTGCTGTACGTACTGCGGGCATTCGAGGACGGTGCGGACGGGGTCATGGTGGCAGGTTGACTGGAGGGCGAATGCCATTACCTGGAAGGTAATCTCAACGCCCGGCGGCGAATTGAATACGCTCAAAAGATACTGGAAGAAATCGGACTGGAAGGCAGGCGAATCCAGATGATCAATGTATCTGCTGCCATGGGAGGGCAGTTTGCCTGGTCAGCGGCTGAGCTGACCGAAGAAATCAAGCGGCTGGGACCTAATCCGTTGAAGCCAGAATCGAGAGAAGATTGGGTGCAAACAGGGGTTTTAGGTGAGGAGGAAGCCAAATGACAAAGGAAGCGTATATCCTGGTTGTGGATGATGACCCAGACATCCTGGAAAATATTGTCACCATCCTAGAAACCCAACCTTACCGGCTGGCTACAGCGCGGGATGGCAAACAATGTATGAAAATGTTGGAACAAGAAACGCCTGACCTGTTGATCTTGGATCTGCTGATGCCACGCATGGATGGGTGGGGCGTGATTCGCGAGATGCGCAGTGAGCGGAAATTCGATAAGGTTCCTATTATGATCCTCTCCACGGTGGTAGAGGACGCCAGCCGGCGGCGGTATGAACTGGAGACAGGCATGTCGATGGATGTTCAAGAGTATATCCAGAAGCCAGCCAGACCAGCGGAACTATTACGGCTGGTGGTTAAGCTATTAAATATCAAGGAGGCGGCTGACTTTGAAATTGGTTAGCCGGTAAGCTGATGGATAACTCCGGGTTTGACAGCGTATTTGATGGAATGGACCCAAGGGTCCTTATCACTGTTGCGCGCTTGCGAAATTCTGAGATCTTTGCGGAATTGGATGAGGAAGACCTGGTCTCCATTGCTGGATTTTGCCGAGAAGAGAACTACCAGGACGGGCATATTGTCCTTGTTGAAGGACAACCCGCCAACTCAATGTTCATTATCGAACGTGGCAAGGTTGCGTTGGAGAAAAAAGTGCAAATTGGGCGGCATACGACACCGCGCAATGCAACGATAGATTATGTGGGACCGGGTCAAATCGCTGGATTCTCGTCGCTGACCCCACCATACTTGTACGCCACATCAGCGGTGTGCACCGAGCCAACCCGAGTTCTGTACATTGATGCGGATCAGTTGCGAGAGTATCTACGCGAGCAGCCAAAGGCTGGCTATCCCATCATGTTGAAAATGGCCCGGCTGATCGGGTTTCGCTACCGGGGCTCAATCGATACATTGACGTATTTCTTGTCAATCGTCTCTCATGAATTACGCTCCCCCCTGGCGGCGATCGAGAACTATCTGCAAACCATGCTGGGTGGCTTTGCCGGGGAGCTGACTCAGAAACAAGATAAGATGATCAAGCGGTGCGTGGTGAGAGTGACGGATCTGCGGGCATTGATCAGTGATGTAGTAGATCTGGCCCGTATGCGTCCCGAGCAAATCCAGGCGGATTTTGAATGGTTTGACCCCGGGGATACGGGCACAGAATCGATCGAGGATGTGCGGCTGGCGGCAGCAGAAAAGAATATCCGCATCCGGGTGGCGCCACCGGCGAAGTTTGAACCGATTGTGGGGGGGCACCGGCGGCTGAGGCAGGTGTTTACAAATATTTTGAACAATGCCATCAAGTTTTCACCGCCCGATAGTACGATCATTTTTCGAGCCTGGTACGAAGCGGATCAGCTGATTTTTGAAGTGGAAGATGAAGGACCGGGTATCCCTACAGAGGAGATGGATGAGGTCTTTAAGGATTTCTTCCGAGCCAGTAATGTTGGCGATACACCGGGTATGGGTCTGGGCCTGTCCATCGCCCATAATATTATCGAAGCCCACAATGGTGAAATCGTGGTGCGTAATGTCGGCGATGAAAGCGGTAAGACTGGCGCCTGCGTACGGATTGTGATCCCGCGCAACTTGATGACGCCGGAGATGCGTAAACGAGAGTACGCCAAAGACCTGCAACAGATAGAGCAGTAAGCTGTGACTACCATGAATGTGAGAAGTGCACCTCCAATTTATGAAGCTGAGCCACCTGTAGGGGCCGTCCTGGTAGTTGGCGGTGGAATTGCGGGCATGCAGGCTGCGCTGGATCTGGCAGACCAGGGTTTCAAAGTGTACCTGGTCGAATCAGACACGGCGATTGGCGGGCATATGGCGCAGCTCGATAAGACCTTTCCGACCAACGATTGCGCCATGTGCAATATCAGTCCAAAACTGGTGGATACGGGACGACATCCGGATATTGATATCCTGACCGGAAGTGAAGTCCTGTCTATTAACGGAGAGGTGGGCAATTTCACCGCCCGGGTATTGAGGAAACCGCGCTACGTCGATGTGAATAAGTGCATTGGCTGCGGGGAATGTGTTCCGGTCTGTCCAGTGGAAATATTTGATCCGTATGAAGAGGGCTTGAAAACCCGCAAAGCCATTTACCGGCGCTATGCTCAGGCGGTTCCGGCAGCCTATGCCATCGAAAAGCTGGGAACTGCCCCTTGCCGGAGTGGCTGCCCGGTAGGTCAGCGCGCCCAAGGATATATTGCTTTGATTGCCAAAGGACGATATCGCGATGCCTTACGGGTGATCAAAGAAGACAATCCTTTTCCGAGCGTTTGTGGGCGGACCTGCCACCATCCTTGCGAAGGGAAATGTACCCGAGCGCTGGTCGACGAGGCAGTCAGCATTATGTCGCTGAAACGCTTTGTGGTAGATTATGCCCTGGCTTACGGGAGAGAGAAGGTACAACCCGTTCCACGCACACATCCAGAATGGGTGGCAGTGGTAGGATCTGGCCCGGCTGGTTTGACAGCCGCCCATGATCTGGTCAAAATGGGCTATGGGGTGACAGTCTATGAAGCTCTCAGTGTCCCAGGTGGCCTGATGCGGGTGGGGATACCGGCCCACCGCCTGCCGAAAGGTGAATTACAACAAGACATCGATGACATCCTGGCCCTTGGCGTTGTCCTAAAAACCAATTCTCCGATAGAGGATCCGGTCAAATTGCTGGAGGAGGGCTATAACGCGGTCTGCCTGGCGACGGGTATTTCTTCAGCCAATCTCTCCCTGGGGATCGAAGGGGAGCAGGCGGAAGGAGTTTTGTTGGCGCCTGAGTTTCTACGCAAGATCAATTTGGGCCAGCCCATCCAGATTGGAGATCGGGTGGCAGTGGTAGGTGGAGGCATCACGGCGCTAGATGCGGCGGCTGTCGTGCGCAGGCTGGGTGCGGAAGTCTACGTGGTATTAGATCGCCCGCGTGGAGAGCTGCCGGCTTACCAAACTGAAATTGAGGCTGTCGAAGCTGAGGGGATTCATATTTACGATCATATGACCGCGGCCCGCATCCTGTCAGAAAATGGAGCAGTAGTAGGTGTGGAGCTGGCCAAAGCGGACCAGGGGTATGTTACCGACGCGTCCGGACGGCGGCGGCCAAAGCTGGTACCCGGCAGCGAGATGCAACTGGAAGTGGATACCGTCATTGGCACTGTGGAACAGTTGTCGGACCTGACTTATCTGGCGCCAAAATATCAAGACCTGGCGGCGGATAAAAACACACTAGCCAGCAGCGTCCCCGGGCTGTTCGTGGTGGGTGGGCGGAAGACCGGAGCCAGCTATGTCATTGAAGCGGTTGCGCTGGGGCATAAAGTGGCTCGATCCATTCAGCGCTACCTGCAAGGTCTGCCTTTGTTGCAACCTGAAATACCCGCTCCGCCGATCGCTAAGCTGACCCGGCAAGAGGTGGCTGAGCGCGTACAAGCCGGGCATATTCAGCTGGCGCCCAGGCAAAAACCTGCTTTGTTGTCGATGGGCGAGCGGGCTACCAGCTTTCGAGAGGTGGTGCTTGGCTTTACCGAGCATCAGGCCAGGGCAGAAGCAGAGCGCTGCTTGCAGTGCGGCGTTTGCTCAGAATGTATGGAATGCTCTTATGCCTGTGGTGTGGATGCGATCGATCATGATAGCGTTGCGCGTGAAGAGGAAATCCGGATTGGGGCGGTCATCCTGGCGCCGGGTTACCAGGCATATTCTGCGGAGCATTCTGAAGAATACGGATTGGGTCGATATCCAAACGTATTGACCGCTCTGCAATTTGAGCGGTTGCTGTCCGCTTCAGGACCCACCTTGGGGCATGTGTTGCGACCCTCAGACCAGCGGGAGCCAAGGCGAATTGCCTTCTTGCAATGTGTTGGCTCGCGAGATCGCACGCATGATTACTGTTCTTCTGTTTGCTGTATGTACGCTACGAAGGAAGCGGTGATCGCCAAAGAGCATTGTCCGGAATTGGATGTGCATATCTTTATGATGGATATGCGCGCGTTTTCAAAGGGTTACCTGGGCTATTTTGAACAAGCCAGGCAACGCTACGGGGTCCATTACCACCATAGCCGGATCAGTCAAATCCGCGAAGATGCGCATAGCCACGATTTGCTGTTGCGCTTCAGCACTGTGGAGGAGACTTCTCAGGGTAAGGACTCTCCGGCAACGGCCCACCTGGAGCGGTTTGACATGGTGGTTCTCTCGGTTGGGATGGAGATTTCAGAGCCAGTGCGTGAGCTGGGCCAGCGCCTTGGGATTGAACTGGATAACTATGGTTTCTGCCAAACCGTCCAATTTGATCCGTTGGAGACAAACCGGCCTGGTATCTATGCGGTAGGGCCATTTCGGGAGCCAAAGGATATCCCCGAATCTGTCATCGAAGCGAGCGGGGCTGCGGCGGCGGCCGCTGGGCGCCTTTACCCGGCTCGGTTCAACCTGAGCAAACGCCCGGAAAAGCCTTTGGAACGAGATGTCAGCGATGAAGAGCCACGAATTGGAGTCTTTGTCTGCTCTTGTGGCTCGAATATTGGCGGCTTCCTGGACGTTCCAGAAGTAGCCAGTTACGCGGAAAAGCTGCCGAATGTATGCCATAGTGAATGGAACCTTTACACCTGTGCGCAAGATAGCATCGAGCGAATCACTGAACAGGTGCGGGAGCGTGGACTTAATCGGGTGGTGGTAGCCAGTTGCAGCCCTCTGACTCACAAACCGCTATTTCAAGACAGTATTCGAGCGGCTGGTTTGAACCCATATTTATTTGAAATGGCAAATATCCGCAACCAATGCTCCTGGGTACACTCCCTGGATCGAGAAGCAGCCGGCGAGAAAGCCAAAGAGTTGGTGCGTATGGCGGTGGCAAGAGCAGCCTTATTAGAGGCTCAAAAGATGGTTGCTGTGGAAGTAAATCAGGCGGCTCTGGTGGTGGGAGGCGGCGCTGCCGGTATGACGGCGGCTCTGTCCCTGGCGGAGCAAGGCTTCCCGGTCCATTTGGTAGAAAAGCAGGCTGAGTTGGGCGGGAATTTGCGGCATCTTTACAAACAAGCCAGTGGAAAAGATCCACAGGAATACTTGTGCAGGCTGTTGCAAGAGGTGCATGCAAATCCAAATATCAGCGTGCATTTGGAGAGTCAGGTCGTTGCCAGCTCGGGATTTATGGGCAATTTCAGCAGCACCATCCTTGGCCCGCAAGGCAGGCAGCAAGTGTCTCATGGTGCGACGATATTGGCTACCGGCGGTGGAGAAGACCGGGAAAGATTAGGCGGTTTGCACAAAGATGAGCGTGTCCTGACGCAGCAAGAATTTGAGGCCTGGCTGTTTGCTTGGCAGCAGTCTGGGGAGATTGGCAAATCCAAGCGTCCTGCCAGGGTGGTGGTGCACCTGTGTGCAGGACAGGAAGTGGATTACTGTAGCCGGGTTTGTTGCTACCAGGCGCTGAAAAATGTCCTTTGGTTGAAAGAGTTGTCTCCAGAAACCGAAGTACTGGTGCTTTACAAAGATATCCGAGCCTATGGTTTCAAAGAGAAGTTATATAAAGAAGCCCGCGCACAGAAGGTGCTGTTCTTGAGATATGACCATTCTCGCCCCCCACAAGTTGAGCACGTTCTGAGCGGAAAGGAACTCGAACCAGCTCTGGCGATACGCGCCTGGGAAAACGCGCTGGGGAAGTGGATCGAGTGGGAAGCGGATCTATACGTGATGAGCTTGCCTGTTATTCCTAACCCGGAAACAAAAAGGACAGCGTCGATCTTTAAGGTGCCCAGAGATGCGGATGGTTTCTTTGTTGAGGCGCACGTCAAGCTAAGACCGGTGGATTTCGCCTCTGAGGGCATTTTTATGGCAGGTATGGCCCATTTCCCGAAGCTTTTGGACGAATCGATCATCCAGGCTAAAGCGGCTGCGGCGCGGGCAGCCAGGGTTCTGAGCCGGGAAATTCGCACGGTGGGGGGGCGGGTGGCAGTGGTCGACCCGGAACTGTGTACCGGTTGCCTGACCTGCGTCCGAATTTGTCCGTTTGGTGTGCCACAGATCGACACCAATATTGCTGGAGCGGGAGGGATTATCGGGGCAGCCACGATTGAAGCCGCAGTGTGCCAGGGGTGTGGCAGCTGTGCGGCTGAATGCCCGGCTCGGGCGATCCAATTGAAGCACTATACGGATACCCAAATGAGCGCATTGGTGACGGCATTGATAGGGGAGGCGGTATGAACAGCGAAAAGTTCCAAATCCTGGCTTACTGCTGCGAACATTGTGCATACGCCGCTGCCGACCAGGCAGGAGGCATGAGGTTACAATACCCAGCGCAAATCAAGATCGTTATGCTGCCCTGCACGGGAAAGCTGGATGTGTTGATGGTTTTGGAGGCGGTGGAAGCTGGTATTGACGGCGTGCTGGTGGCAGGTTGACTGCCAGGTGACTGCCATTACCTGGAAGGTAATGCCAACGCCAGAAGACGGGTAGATCATTTGAGGTGCATTCTGAGCGATATTGGCCTGGAACCAGAGCGATTGCAAATGGTGAATATGTCCTCTGCGATGGGCGCCCAGTTTGCCCAGATGAGCACGGAGATTACAAATCAGATTATACAGTTAGGCCCTAACCCTTTGAGGTCAGGAAGAGCAGGTAAGATAAGCGATGTTTAAGCAGAAGAGCAGGGATGACATCATCCCTGACTCAAATCACTCAAAAGGAGTGTGTATCCATGATCGTTGCGGAACAAAAATCCCTGAATGAAATCAAGCAGCTGGTCGGCGCCGCCAAGAATGTGTTGGTGGTGGGCTGCGGGACATGCGTTACAGTCTGTTTTGCCGGCGGCTCGCGCGAGGCTGCTATCCTGGCCTCATCGTTGCGCATGGCCTCAAAGCTGGAAGGAGGTCCCAAAGCCGTGACTGACGTGACGGTGCAGCGACAGTGCGAGTGGGAATATCTGGACGGCATTGCCGAACAAGTGAAGGA
This sequence comes from Anaerolineales bacterium, assembly GCA_046485135.1. Lineage (GTDB taxonomy): Bacteria > Chloroflexota > Anaerolineae > Anaerolineales > UBA4823 > CAZAQS01. The sequence goes on from JAWOHN010000257.1 coordinate 37,830, forward strand.
AGCTGAGCTGGTGGTGTCCTTGGGCTGCGGCATTGGTGTTCAAGCAATTGCCGAACATTTCCCGGAGACCTGGGTCGTGCCGGGGTTGAATACCAGATTCTTAGGTCTGCCCACCGAGCAGGGTATCTGGATGGAGCGCTGCGCGGCTTGCGGGGATTGCGTGTTGGGGTTGACGGGCGGGATTTGCCCCATTGCCCGTTGTTCGAAGTCCCTGTTGAACGGACCCTGTGGTGGATCGGTAGATGGACATTGCGAGATCGATCCAGAAGTTCCTTGTGCGTGGCAGCTTATTTACGATCGACTGAACAGCATGGGTAGGCTGGAGTTTATGACCGAAATTCAGCCAGCGAAGAACTGGCGGACAAGCAGGGATGGTGGTCCGCGGCGAATAGTTCGCAATGATTTGAGACTGGCAGCAGAGGAGGAGTAGACCATGGCAGCTAGTGTATCTGGAAATGGTTACCTATCGGGTTCAAACCTGGAACGAGTATTGCGAGCGGGGCATTTCGCGGTAACAGGAGAGCTTGGGCCGCCGCAGAACGCAGATGGGGAAGTGATTCGCAAGAAAGCTGCCTTATTGAAAGGCTATGTGGATGCGGTGAACCTCACCGACAACCAGACAGCCATTGTCCGCATGTCGAGCATCGGCGCAGGTACGATCGTGGTGCAAGAGGGATTGGAGCCGGTAATCCAGATGACTTGCCGCGATCGCAACCGGTTGGCGATGCAAAGCGACTTATTGGGCGCGTATGCACTGGGTATGCGGAACGTCTTGTGCCTGACGGGCGATCACCAAACATTTGGCAACCATCCTAACTCAAAGAACGTCTTTGATATGGATTCGATACAGTTGGTGCAAATGCTGGTCAATATGCGCGAGGAGAAGGTGTTCCAAAATGGAGAGGCCTTCAAAGGACCTGAGCCGCGTTTCTTCGTTGGCGCAGCTGAGTCACCCTTCGCTCACCCGGTGGAATTTCGGCCTCTGCGCCTGGCAAAAAAGGTTAAGGCTGGGGCGAACTTCATCCAGACCCAGCTGGTTTATGATATCAAGGCCTTCGAAGCGTTCATGGAGAAGGTGCGGGCATTGGGAATTCATAAAGAGACCTATATCCTGGCAGGCGTCGGACCATTGAAAAGCCCTGGAATGGCCAAGTATATGATCGAAAACGTGCCGGGCATTCTCGTTCCGGATGATATGGTCAAAAGGATGACCGCAGCTGGAGCTCCCTGGGCTGGGAAAAGCAAAGACGAGCTGACCAAAGAAGATAAAAAAGCCCGTTCAAGCGCCTGGCAGCAGGAGGGCATTCAAATTTGTATCGAGCTGATCCAGCAGCTCCAAAAAATCGAAGGTGTAGCAGGTGTTCATATTATGGCGATTGAGTGGGAAGAAGCGGTGAAGCCACTGGTAGAAGGGGCGGGATTGTACCCGCGACCCATCGTGGCGAATCCGGTGGAGGAGGTAGCTTAATGACTAAAGGACAGGAATCTTCTGGAGAACCTTTAACGATCAACCCGGAACTGGCCCAGCGAATCCAGGATGAGATTGGGCAGAACGTTTACCTGTGCTACCAGTGCATCAAATGCACCAATGGTTGCCCGGTGAGCGAATACTTCGATTGGCAGCCGAACCAGATCATGAGAGCGGTGCAGCTGGGACAGGAAGACATCGCATTGCACTCCCAAACTGCATGGCTGTGCGCCAGCTGCCAGACTTGCACGACTCGTTGCCCGCAGGACCTGGATATTACCGCCATCATGGAGTTCTTGACCCGGGAGGCGCTCGAGCGCGGCATAAAACCAAGCGTGCCAGAGGTGGATGTCTTTAATAAAGCCTTTATGCGGGAGGTACGCATCTGGGGGCGCTCCTATGAATTGGGCTTGATGATGGATATGAAGTTGCGCAATATCCGCAGGCACAGCTTGATGGATGACATGGACCTGGGCGTGCGGGTGATTGCAAAAAATAAATTGCCCTTCCTGCCCAAATATGTGCGGGCTCCTAAAAACGTCAAGCCGGTTCCCGGCGCTGCCAGCGCGGTAGCCTATTATCCAGGCTGCTCGTTACATTCTACAGCCGGTGAATATAACGTTTCTACCAAAGCAGTATGTGAGGCGCTGGGGATGCAACTGGTAGAGCCAGATGGGTGGATTTGCTGCGGTAGCTCTGCCGCTCACCGCTCAGATCCAGAAGAGGCCCTGCGGCTGCCGATGGAAAACCTGCGCCTGATCGAACAGGGCGGTTTTAGCGAGGTAACCATGCCTTGTGCGGCCTGCTTCAACCGTCACAAGGCTGCCCAATACGAGATCCGCCATCATAAGGACCGCCGGGATGCACTGGACAAGGCCATGGATTATAAATACCAGGACTTGGTGCAGGTGAACTCTGTAATCGATACAATCTACCAGCGAATTGGCCCGGAGGAGCTCTCAGCGAAAGTGCAGCGCAAGTTGGATGGTTTAAGAGTCGTATGTTACTATGGCTGTTTGCTGACCCGGCCGCCGCAGGTGACTGAAGCGCAGCACCCGGAAAACCCGACTGAAATGGATGCGCTTATGGAAGCCCTGGGCGCTCAGGTCTCGGACTGGTCTTACAAGACCACCTGCTGCGGGGCAGCGCATTCGTTGACGCGGCCGGATATTGTATTGGACCTGAGCAGTAACCTGATCGAACATGCCCGGGAGGCGGGCGCTGATGCGATTGTTGTGGCTTGTCCGCTCTGCCACACCAACTTAGATGCCAGGCAGTTCCAAATGAAACTTGAGCAGCCCATGCCAGTGTTGTATTTGACGCAGTTGATGTCCATCGCCTTGGGATTGCCAGAGAAATCAGCTGCACTGCACAAGAACCTGGTCGATCCACGACCGATGTTGAGGAGCAAAGGTTTTCTGGCAGGTTAGAAGGCGGCGCATAAATGCACCTCGCCCTTGCGGCGTGTGGCAGTTAATGCAGTTATGCACGTGGAGGTCATTGGCAACTTAATCCAGCATGTATAAAGAGGAGTACTTTACACCAACAGATATCCAGGAAATATCCAGGGAAATGCTGACAACTTTGTTGCCCTATCGCAAGCGGCATGGTCTCCAGGCATTTGATGTCCAAAAGGCTGCCTTGCTTGTGTTGGACATGCAGCAATTTTTCCTAAATCCCAGCTCACATGCTTTTATCCCCAGTGGACCTGCGATCCTACCGAGGATTATGCGGTTGGTGAGAACTTTTGAAGAGCAACAGCGCCTGCTGATCTTGACTCGCCACATCAATTCGGAGGGTGACGCACGCTTGATGAGCAGGTGGTGGCAGGACCTTATCCGAAACGAATCTCCGCTCAGCCGGCTGGTAGGTGAATTGGATAATCCGGCTCGAATGGTCATCTGCAAAAGCCAATACGACGCTTTCTACGGTACGTCCCTAGAGACCATTCTTAAAGATGCTGGGATCGAACAGGTCCTGATCAGTGGTGTCATGACCCACCTGTGCTGCGAGACAACAGCCAGATCGGCATTTATAAGGGGTTTGGAGGTCTTTGTCACAATCGACGGGATGGCAACCTATACCAGGGCTTTTCACGAGGCGGCTCTCTTGAATCTGTCGCATGGTTTTGCCGTCCCAATGCTGGTGGATGAGATAGAAGAGCTCATCCATGAGGGAAAATGATGTCAGACATGGCGATCGTTGGAGCTGGTCCATCTGGTCTGGCAATGGCGATTCAACTCAAACGTTATGGCCTGGAGCCGGTGGTTTTTGAACGTAACCAACCGGGAGGTCTCTTATGGAATGCCAACCTGGTAGAAAATTATCCCGGTTTTCCGGGTGGGATCCCAGGCCCAGAGTTAGTCAAGCTGATCGTTGACCAAGCCAAAGAGATAGGCGTAAAGATTGTTTTCGAGGAAATCACCAGTTTGGACATCAAAGGAGATGTGTTTATTCTGCGCAGCGGGAATCAACGATACCAATACAGGTGGGTGGCAGTGGCTTCCGGTACAAAACCGATCCAGGCGATCCGGTCTGACATACCGGCGGGGGCAGAGAAACTCATTTTTTACGAAGTCTATCCAATTATTCGCCAAAAATGGAAGAAGATCGTCATTGTAGGGGCTGGGGATGCGGCATTTGATTATGCGCTAAACCTGGCCTGGCAAAATGAGGTGATTATATTGAATCGGGGTTCTGCACGGGCTTGCTTGCCGCTGCTATTTGATAGAATGAGTGACCATCCAAATATCACTTATTATCAAAATATAGGCGTTTCGGAGATAGATTTTGATGAACCAGTCAAGCGGCTAAACTTGACCTGTACCAGCCCGGCCGGAATGCGTAAAATAGTGGCTGACTATTTGATCTTTGCCATCGGGCGGGAGCCCAAATTGGATTTCTTAACAGAGAATTTGGTCGAATTTCAGAAAAACTTAATCGAAAGTGGGCGCTTGTATCTTATTGGAGATGTAAAAAATGAGATCTACCGCCAGACCGCCATAGCGGTTGGGGATGGGGTGTTAGCGGCTATGAAGCTGTACCGGTCCAGCACAGAAAACAACCCATAAGCAAGTAGATTGGAGGTATTTGTGAAAGTATTTGCGGTCGCAGGAAAAGATGATGTAGCGATGGTTTATATGGCTGAGTTTGCGCCTGGGAAGGTTATAGAGCTGGTCGAAGCGGTACAGCCCCCGGTACCCCGGGAGGAAAAATGGGTCCTGATGGTATCGACTTTGTTTGGGTGCCCGGTTGCTTGCCGGATCTGTGATGCGGGCGGATCTTACCAGGGTAAACTTTCAGCGGATGAAATCCTGGCTCAAATTGATTTCATGGTTGAACGTAGATTTCCTGATTGGCGGGTCCCGGTAAAGAACTTTAAAATCCAGTTTGCGCGTATGGGAGAGCCAGCTTTCAACCTGGCGGTGCTGGATGTCCTGGAGGCGCTTCCCAAGCGGTATGATGCACCTGGATTGATGCCCTCACTCTCAACAATTGCGCCAAATTCAGCAGATGAGTTTTTCAAGCGTTTACCTGCAATCAAAAATCGCTATTATGCAGGGGGACAATTCCAATTTCAGTTTTCTGTTCACACCACAGATGAGGCTCAGCGCGATCAAATGATCCCAGTCAAAAAATGGAGTTTTGGCCAGATGGCTGAATACGGTCGTACCTGGCATCGCCCTGGGGACCGCAAGATCACATTGAACTTTGCCCTGGTGGAAGGCATGCCGGTAGAAGCAGAAACGCTGCTAAAATATTTTAACCCGGACAGATATCTGATCAAAATCACGCCCGTCAACCCAACTACACAAGTGGTCAAGCACGGTTATACCTCGCATGTGGATCCCTACCATCCGGAGAAGGGGCACGGTCTGGTGAAGCGGCTGGAAGCGAGTGGTTACGAGGTGATTGTAAGCATCGGAGATTTGGAAGAAAACCAGATCGGCAGCAACTGCGGGCAGTATGTTCAAAAATACATGTCAGGCGAGATGGCGGTTAAAGATGGATATACGTATCCAGTACAGTCCTTGGATAAGATTTACCTACAGGGACAAGATCTGGTTGCAGCCGATTAATGATAAAACCTGAATAAGCCATCTCTTATTCAGGAGACCTTAAATAAAGGGATTTGAATTTATTATGAAAATAGCCATCACAGGAAAAGGCGGTGTAGGAAAAACAACCCTGGCGGCGTTATTGGCTCAGACCTATGCCGATCGTGGGCAGCAAGTACTAGCGGTTGATGCAGACCCTTCACCCTGCCTGGCAGGGGCGTTGGGTTTCCCGGGAGAGCTGCGCGCGAAGCTCAGCCCGATTGTTGAGATGGATGCTCTGATTGAGGAGCGAACCGGTGCAAAACCAGGTACAACAGGCGGTTTCTTTACCTTGAATCCACGCGTGGATGACCTGCCTGATCGTTTCAGCGTTTTGCATAGAGGGGTGCGGCTGCTGGAGATGGGCGCAGTGGATCTCGGCGGCGCAGGTTGTATTTGCCCGGAAAGCGCCATGCTCAAGACCTTGTTCACTCACTTGCTGTTTCGTAAAGACGATGTCTTAATATTGGATATGTATGCCGGGGTGGAGCACCTGGGACGCGCTACAGTTGATTTTGTGGATGCCATGCTGGTGGTAGTTGAACCAACCCGGCGCAGCCTGGGTACCGCAGCCCAAATCCGCAAATTGGCAGCGGACATTGGTGTCCACCGGATGTGGCTGGTGGGGAACAAGGTGCGTAACGCTGAGGAAGCCAGTTTTCTGGAAGCGGAAAGCCCTGGAATCCCTGTATTGGGTTATTTGCATGCTAACCAGGCTGTCCAGGAGGCAGATCGCCTGGGAATAGCGGTCTATGATTATGTGCCTGACCTTAAAGAAAGCATCCAGAAGATGGCTGAACAATTAATAGGATTGGTAGAGGAGAGCAAGGTATGACGACAACGATCGCCCTGGCTGGTAAGGGTGGAGTGGGCAAGACCACAATAGCGGCTTTATTGATTAAGTATCTGGTTGATAAAAAGGACGGGCCGGTGCTGGCCATTGATGCAGATCCCAGCAGCAATTTGAACATGGCGTTGGGGTTAGATCTGGAATGGACGGTCGGCGATATCCGGGAAGATTTGCTTGCGCAGGTGCAAAGCTCTCTTACGACCGGCGGGGCAGCCATGGGTACTCTGCCTGGAGGGATCAATAAACGAGATTATCTGGATTACCAGATCCGCTCATCGGTGTCTGAAGGGGATTACTTTGACCTGATTGCCATGGGGCGCTCGGAGGGGCCAGGTTGCTACTGCGCGGTCAATCATAATTTACGGGAAGTGGTAGATACGATCAGTAAAAACTACCGCTATGTGGTCATCGATAACGAAGCTGGTATGGAGCATTTGAGCCGGCGCACAACCCGCGATGTGCAGCATATGCTGGTAGTAAGCGACCCGACCCAACGTGGGATTGTAGCCGCGGAACGGATTGCCGCATTTCGACATGGACTGGATATCCATATTGAAAACGCTTATTTGATCTTGAACCGTCTGAGTGGGGAGATACCGGCGCCCTTACAGGAGAGAATTGACAAGCTGGATATACCCTTGTTGGGAGTGGTTCCGGCAGATGAAGATCTGACAGCAGCAGAATTCAGCGGTGTTCCAGTAGTTGAGCTGGGAGAACAATCGCGCGTCTACCAGGCGATCATTAAGATTGCCAGCGGGCTGGAGCCTTTGTAAACAGCAGGTATGCCAACTGTCTTATATTTTTTGGTACTTTTGCCACTTCTCTTGGCATCAGATGTGAATAATAATAGGAATAGCGGAGGGAACCCTTAAATTCCTTCATAAGGAGCAGAAAATGCTAACGAAACCGGATCTCATCTACCGGCAATTGGTTACCCTGCGAGATGGTGCGAGAGTACTTTTGAGGCCGCTCACAGCAACTGACCGTCAGGCCCTGATTGATTTGTTTGCTGTGATCACGGAAGAAGAACAGCGCTATTTCCGGACAAATGTCAAAGACGCTGAGGTGGTCGGGGGTTGGGTAGATCATTTGGATTACGACAAGGTCCTGCCAATCGTTGCAATGATTGGCGACCGGATTGTTGGGGATGCCACCTTACACTTCCATGAAGGTCCATACCGCCATATTGGAGAGCTGCGCATCTTCCTGGCAAAAGATTTCCGCCATCGCGGCCTGGGGGTGCGTATGTTGAGCGCTTTAATTGAGCTGGCAAAAAGGCGAAATCTGTACATCCTCCAGGTTGAGATCGTCAATGATCAATTAGAGATCATTCGTGCTTTTCAGAGCGTGGGTTTTGTGATTAAAAGCGTGTCCCAAGACTTCTTTATGCTTCCTGACGGAGAGTTGCGCGACCTGACACATTTGATCTTGCGCCTGCGGCATCCAGAGACTATCCAAACAGAAGATTTTTAGCCACACTGCGGATTGCTGAAATCGGCAGATATATTCTAGAGTTGTATAGATTGACCGACCAACCGCTTTGATTGGACAAGGGAGCGATTATGGATCGCTCTTTGTTGGATAATGGTGATTTACCATCTGGGGGACAGCGAAATAAGAGCGAGTACCAGGGGGTTCTACGTTAACTCTGCAACGATTATAGTAAAATAAAATCAGGAGGGGCTCTGATTAGCGGTTTTTCTAAGAGCATTATCAATTCCATTGAGATTGCTCAAACTGAAGGCTGTTCGGGATAAATCCCTCACAGCAGGTGTGAGTGAGCACAAGTAAGGAGCGTAAGGAATGTGCGGACGATTTACGATGACTGTTGACCCCGCGCAATTGCGGGATGCCTTTCCCTGGCTGGACGTGCGGGAGGATTGGTCACCACGCTATAATATCGCGCCAACACAGCCTGTGGCGGTGGTTCCCAATCGGGGGGATAACCGGTTAGATTATTTTCTGTGGGGACTGATCCCATCTTGGGCAAAAGACCCTTCCATTGGGAACCGGCTAATCAATGCACGGGCAGAAACCCTGGCAGAGAAAGCATCTTTTCGAAACGCTTTCCGCCGGCGGCGTTGCCTGGTTTTAGCCGATGGTTTTTTCGAATGGAAGACGGAGGCGGATAAGAAACGCAAACAACCGATGTATATCCGTTTGAAGACCGGTGAGCCTTTTGGCTTTGCTGGGCTGTGGGAGATCTGGAACTCACCAGATGGCTCCCAGGTCTTTTCCTGCACCATCATCACAACTGAACCCAACGAGCTGGTCAGCGAAATTCACAACAGGATGCCGGTGATCTTGAAGCGTGAGGATTACTCCTCCTGGTTGGATCCGGCCGAAAAACGCCCACAGGATTTGCAGGATCTGCTGACACCTTATCCGTCCGGTGAACTGGAGGCGTATCCGGTTTCTACAATGGTGAACAGCCCAGCCAATGACGATCCCGGTTGTGTATTGCCGCTGGCGTGATGCCAGGCATCTGGGTGGCAAACAGTCGCTGAATAATATAGATAGTTGTCCTGAACAAATAAGAAAGGGCAAAGCATGGAAGAGCGTTTAACCAACTTAAAGGGTGAAGGACAACGATTGTACAACAGAGCAAACCGGGTAACAGGGGGTGTCCTGGGAATCGTGGTCGATATGGTGGATGGCTTTACCAAGGCCCGCGGTGCTGAAGCAGCTGCGTCTATCACCTATTACGTTTTGTTTTCCATATTCCCGTTATTGTTATCGGTGATCGCTATAGGTAGTTATTTTTTAGAAGATGAACAGGTTATGGACCAGATTGTCCAATTCGTCCAGGCTGGCATACCGGTTGCAGCAGACATGATCCTCCAAAATATTGAAGAGGTATTAGAAGCGCGTGGCACTTTTGGGGTCATAGGGGTAGGCAGCCTGATCTGGTCAGCTTCAGCTGCATTTATGAGCCTGTTTCGGAATATCAACAGGGCCTGGATGCGGGCATCTCCGTTAAATACCCTCCTGGCTCGTCTGGTGGGGATTGTGGTGATTTTTGCACTGGTGTTGGTGATCGCTGTGATCCGTGTTGCCAGTGCAACTGCCAGCCTTCTGCCAACATTCGGGATCGAGCTGTTAGACGATTTTTACGAATCATTTCTCTGGCTATTGCTATCAGTTTTGGTGCCATTGGTGTTGACTTTTTTGATTTTCATAAGCCTGTATCGCTGGATTCCGAATACGAAAGTGCGTTGGTCTGAGGCTTTTTGGGGAGCGCTGGTGGCATCGGTTGGCTGGGAGCTGACGACGAATTTATTCACCTATTCTTTGAGCCAAGGGATATTACAATACAAAGTGGTGTATGGGTCGCTTGGAACAATGATCGCGCTATTGTTCTGGATATATTTGAATAGCACGATTATCTTGATAGGCGCTCATCTATCTGCAGCAATTGCGCGTAATAAACGCCCGATAAACCGAAAACTGGACGATATGGAGGAAGGGCTTGTTGCGCATAGCTAAAAACCGGTTGATGACATATTCTTTGATGGCTGCACCATGGGGTCAAGAAGCAGTCAAAATCATGACGTCTGCGTTGGATGCCGTTGACCCTTATGAAGCGACCCAGCGGCATCTCGAACGGCAAGGAAACAGGCTTGACCTGAATGGAGCATCCTTTAACCTGGCCCAATACCAACAGGTCTACCTGGTAGGCGCGGGCAAGGCTGGCGTACCCATGGCTCGTGCAGTTGTAGAATGCCTGGGTGAACAGGTAAAGGCAGGCCTGGTGATCGTTAAGGATGGTTACGCGCCGGATGACGACGATTTGACCGCAGCCGGAGTGGAAATCGTCGAAGCCGGGCACCCCATCCCTGACGAGCGAGGAAGATATGGGACATTGCGCATCATTAAGCTACTCGAAGGGGTTAAGACCGATGACCTTGTGGTGTGTGTGATCTCCGGTGGTGGCTCGGCTTTGATGCATGCTCTGGTCGCGGGTGTCTCTTTGCAAGATTTGCAGCGCCTGACCTCCTGCCTGTTAGCTGTTGGCGCTGATATCCAGGAGATCAATACCCTGCGCAAACATTTGGATCAAATCAAAGGCGGTGGGCTGGCGAGAGCAGCTTCCCCGGCTCAAGTTGTTACCTTGATACTTTCGGATGTGATCGGGGATCCGCTGGATGTCATCGCTTCTGGACCAACAGCTCCGGACCGCAGCACGTTTACAGACGCCTGGGCAGTTATCAAGCGTTATGAGATCCTTGATAAAGTTCCGAGCAGCATTTTGGAACACTTGCAACAAGGTATGCGCGGGGAGATTCAGGATACTCCCAAACAAGGAGATGAAATTTTCCAACGGGTGACGAATTGCATCGTCGGCAATAATTCTCAAGCAGCACAGGCAGCCCTGGAAGCTGCCCGCAGGATTGGTTACCAAGGACTGTTGTTGACGACAGAGCTTCAGGGGGAGGCCAGTCGAGCCGGGCAAACACTAGGGGCTCTGGTGAGGCAGGTCAAAAGAGCCAGAGATGCCAACACCCTGGCAAAGCCGCTCTGCCTGGTGGTCGGCGGTGAGACCACGGTTACGATTGCTGGCGAAGGAAAAGGTGGGCGAAACCAGGAATTAGCTTTAGGCGCTGTTGAAGGATTGGCGGGATTGGATGGCGTAGCATTGGTAACCCTGGCTACTGATGGAGGAGATGGTCCGACCGATGCAGCCGGGGCTGTGGTGACCGGTGATAGCTTTGCGCGGGCTAAGGCTATAGGGCTTGTTCCGGCTGATTATCTGAGACGAAATGATTCTTACCATTTCTTTGAGGCCCTGGATGATTTAATTAAGACAGGTCCAACTCTGACAAATGTAAATGATTTAACTTTCTTATTCATTATGTGAACATTGTTGACTCTTCAGGTATTACCGGATATGGGCTTGCACTATCCAACAGAGAGGTAAATACAATGACGGTATTTCAAATTTACTTGGAAATTGGAGCGGAGGGAGAATGTCTGGCGCACGTTCTGGACCTGCCGGGATGTGTACTGAGGGGTGAGAGTCTGGCAGAGGCATTGGAAGGAATGCCGGATGCGATTCGGGCTCATATTGCATGGCTAAGACGGCATGGGGAAATAGTAGAAGAGGTCGAGCCGCTAGAACTGCGGGTTGTTGAAACAAATCAGGGATTTGGCCCTTTTCGCCGGGGTGACCGGGCCGCCTTGTTCCCGGCGGACTTATTACCTCCGACGCATGATGAAATGGAGAACCTATATTTCAAACGCGCAAATTATGCCAGGCAAGATTTACTTGAGCTGGTGCAGAAGTTGCCCGCGAAAGTTTTGGATTGGCGCATGGAAAAGGGAGCCATGACCATCGGGGAAATCCTGCGCCATGTTGGCAACGCCGAACAATGGTACGTGAGCCGGCTGGTTCCTGCGGAAACCCTGCCAAAGGAGTGGGAAGTTGATGCAGATATGCCTATTCTAGGATTTCTAGAGTTGGAGCGGCGGACGACGCTTGATAGGTTGCGCCAGTTAGACGAGGATGAGCTTTCGGCGATCACCCGCCCGGTCCATTGGACTAAATATCCGGAAGAACCGTGGACGGCCCGGAAAGCCCTACGCCGAATGATCGAGCATGAACTGGAGCATCTTGCGCATATCCACTATATCCTGGATGAATATAACAACCGGACTGATGGTGAATCTGATAAAGTTCTTTAATCACAAATGATTGTCACTGCGAGCAAAGCGTCTAAGCGAAGCGACGCAGTCTACCCATTGTGGACAGATTGCGCCGCGCTGCTTATCATCGGGCTAGCGCCCTCATTGCAATGACAGGATTATTAAGTATTATTGTTGGATTCACTTTACACATTGTATAAAGAATTCTCCCTCAGCGCGGATTTCGGCCAAGGCCAGGGGGAAGGGCAGGTAGTGGCCGGATGGGTAATCAAAATCGGGGTTTTCCGGTTGTCCCATATATTCCAATGAGTCGTTGAAAGCTCGTACTGACAACTCTGCCGATGTGCGGATGCGGATCTGCAGGCCGTCGACCAGGCCATACGACCAGCCGCCAGGGAAGATATTCCCCTGGTAACGGCTGCCCCAATCCGGATAGAAACGGGAATCTGGCGCAATGGCGAGGGGAATCTGGACGGTCAGCGGTTGCTCGGAGAGGTAATCCACCTGGAGGCCGGATTCAGTCAGGTGGAAAGTCTTGCGCAGATTGTAATGCGAACTTGAAAAGGTCAGCGATTGCCCGGTTTGTTCAACGGCAAAGGATTCCCAAGTGGGAATGCTACTACCGGCAGGTAGATCGCTAAAGGCGCCACGTAATTGGGATCCATCGCCAGCAATACCTCTATCGGTTTTCCAGCTCAGGGGATCCCCCAACCCAACTGTAAACTGGGTTGATGGAGCGATAACTTGATGCAGTCCAGCGGAGTCGTGCAGGAAGGCCAGCGCTAAATAACCGCCGCGCGCTTCAAAAAGAGCGAAAAATGTCCCAGATGCAAGGATATACTCATCTTCGCCATCATAATCCAGGTCAAGGGTAGCCAGGCATGTACCGGATCCGTCTGCTAAGGGACAGAAGGCGCTGATCCCGTTTGAGCCCCAATGGGCCGCCGCCAGGAGATGACCAATCTGGCCCAAATAGGCAGCGCGCAAGGTCGCCAGCGAAGGGGATG
>JAWOHN010000091.1:0-3480 GCA_046485135.1 Anaerolineales bacterium
CCAATGGATGCTCGAAATTCTGCCTTTGAGCAAAGGGATGCGCATTCTGGACGTTGGCTGCGGAGCCGGCAAGCAATGTTTTGTCTTTTTTAACAAATTAGAGGGAGAAGCGGAGATCACCGGTGGGGATGTATCCCCCGAGCTTTTGGCCCAGGCCCGCCAGGAAAATGTCAAGACCGGCAACCGGGTCAAATTTACTGAGTTGGATTTCAACCAGCGCTTTCCATTCGACGATGACCAGTTTGACCTGCTCTCTTGCTGTTTTGCCATTTACTATGCCCAGGATATCCCGTTTACGATCAAAGAGATGCACCGGGTGCTCAAACCGGGTGGAATCTTATTCTCGACCGGCCCGATGCCTGAGAATAAGCTCCTGTTTTACGATATTATTCGTGAAGCAACCGGGAAAACTATCCCACCGATGCCGGGAAGCTCGCGCTATGGCAGCGAGATTCTCTCCACCATCCAGGGTCAATTCTCGAAAGTGGACGTACATATATTTGAAAACCCGTTGACATTTACCGAAGTTGAGCCCTTCCTGGTTTACACGCGCGCCTCTTTATCTGAAGATCGCAAGCTCTGGAGCACTTTCTTTGAGGGTAAAGAGGACTTTGAGCGTATCATGACCCAGATTACAGGAGTCGCCACCCGCCGGCTAGCCGAGGAAGGTGCTCTGGTCATGACCAAAGTTGTGGGTGGGTTCGTCGCACATAAGTAAGATCAAGGACAGTGGAATGATCTTCTACGGTAAAAAAGTGATCTTCATCGGATCCCATCCGGATGATATTGAGCTGGGTTGTGGCGCTCTGATTGCCCATATCATTGATAAGACAGATGTCTTGTGTGTGACACTCTCTGATAATCAAAAAAATCCGGCATTAAAGAACCTGGTGGGCGAACATTATCGCAGCATGGAAACGCTGGGAGTTCCCCAAGAGAAAGTCATGTTAATGGACTTTGAGACGCGCAAATTCCCGCATGCCCGCCAGGAAATCCTCGAGTTTCTATTCCAACTCAATTCCGAACATCGTCCAGATATGGTCTTCGTTCACACAAAAGCAGACATTCACCAGGATCATGCTACCGCCACCAAAGAGACCCTGCGCGCCTTTCGGGGGCGGACTGTCCTGGGATTTGACTGTTTGCGCAGCAGCTACGGATTTTTTCCGCATTTCCTGGTAGAAGTTTCTGAGCAGGATGTCGAGCGAAAAGTTGCTGCGCTGGCGCAGTATAAGACCTACGAAGATAAATATTACTTTGACTCCAGTATTCTGCGAGCTACGCTCATCCGGCATGGTGCGTTGGCAGAACGGCCCTTTGCCGAGGGCTTTGATATCCTGAGGATTGTCGGAAATTTCGAAAAAGTCACTTGTTGATTTTCCCCTCTGTCATTGTTCAGGGAAAATGACACCTTGACCAAAACCAGGGTGAGGTTATAATTCAACAGTTGAATTTTGGAAGGTTGAATGGACCCCAGACCTGATACTACCCGTGACCTGAGCTTATTGGAGCAAATCGAGCAAGATCCGAACGTCACCCAGGCCTCCTTGGCGACGCAATTAGGCGTTGCTGTCGGTACGGTCAACTGGCACCTGAAGCGCCTGATCGCCAAAGGCTACGTGAAAGTCAAGCGGGCTGAACGGCGCAAACTCCGCTATATCATCACGCCTGAAGGGATCGCATTTCGAGCGCATTTGACCATGGACTATATTGAACAGTCCATGCTGCTGTATCGCCGCACTCGGGCTCACGTGCGCGAGATCCTGGCGGATGTAAAACGGGCCGGCTACGATAGCGTGCGCATTGTGGGCGATGGTGACATTGCCGACATCTGCCGGTTGACCTGTTTGGAGCAGGGTATAACGGTAATGGATTATCAAGAGCTGCCTGTCTTGGAAGTTCACGGTGTTAAAGTAAATCTAAAAATCATTGAGGAGCAAGCCCATGTCTATCCTTCAACCAGCAAGCGCTGAATCCACGAACTCGGAAAATTTTTGGATGGATAAACGTGTGGTCGTGACGGGCGGTGCGGGCTTCTTAGGTTCTTTTGTGACCGAGAAACTTTACCAACGTGGCGCGACAGAGGTCTTTGTCCCAAAGATCGAAGACTTTGATTTCGTCCAGCTGAAAGATATCCACCGCATGCTGGATGAAGCCCAACCTGATCTGATCATTCACCTGGCTGCTCTGGCAGGAGGGATTGGGGCAAACCGGGCTCGTCCGGCAGAGTTTTACTACGTCAATATGATTATGGGCGTTCAAATGATGCACGAGGCCTGGAAATACGGCGTGCAGAAATTCCTGGCCTTGGGAACGATCTGCGCCTACCCCAAGTTTACGCCCGTGCCGTTCAAAGAGGAAAACCTGTGGGATGGCTACCCGGAGGAAACCAACGCCCCCTACGGACTGGCCAAGAAAATGTTGCTGGTCCAGGCGCAAGCCTACCGGGAGCAATATGGTTTCAACGCCATTTACTTGTTGCCGGTGAACCTGTATGGCCCGCGGGATAACTTCAACCTGGAGACATCCCACGTCATCCCGGCCCTGATCCGCAAATGCCTGGAGGCTCAGGATCGCGGCGAGAAACAGGTTGTATTATGGGGAGATGGCTCTCCGACCCGAGAATTCCTCTACGTTGAGGACGCTGCTGAGGGGATTCTGCTGGCTGCCGAGCGTTACAATGGCAGCGAGCCGGTCAACCTGGGTTCCGGCATGGAAATCCGCATCAAGGACCTGGCTCAAATGATCAGCCGGCTAACCGGTTTTGAGGGAGAGTTGGTCTGGGATACCACCAAGCCGAACGGCCAACCCCGCCGTGTCCTCGACACCAGCCGGGCTGAGGGGTATTTCGGCTTCCGCGCCCAGACTCCCTTTGAAGAGGGCTTACGCCGGACAATCGAATGGTACCGCCAGCATCGCAGCCGCGCCTGAGGCATAAGCGCTGGCTCCGGTTCACCTGCTTCTTATGGCACAAACTCAGCTACCTTCCAAACCCTTGACTCCACCGCTTATTCTGCGGCCCACGCGCGGTATAGGCTCTTTAAACTTAAGAGATCTGTGGACCTACCGCGAGCTGATTTACTTTTTAATCTGGCGCGATATCAAAGTGCGCTACAAGCAGACCTTGTTGGGCGCCAGTTGGGCAGTGATCCAGCCCGTCTTTCAAATGGTGGTGTATACGCTCTTATTTGGGAATCTGGCGCAGTTAGATGCAGAGGGCAACCCATACCCGATCTTCAATTTTACTGCTCTTTTACCCTGGGGCTTGTTCCAGAAAGCCCTCAGCGATGCCGGGCGCTCGCTGGTCACCAACCGGAATATTATCACCAAAGTTTATTTCCCCCGTCTGGTGATACCGGTTTCGTCTGTGGTCGCCGGGTTGGTAGACTTTATCATCGGTTTTGGCGTGTTGATTGGCTTGATCCTCTATTACCATAATATACCCGGTAATGGCTACCAGTTTTCCCTCAACCTGCCTGG
>JAWOHN010000128.1:0-3309 GCA_046485135.1 Anaerolineales bacterium
CCGATGAACACAATCAGGCGGCGTATTGCTGCGTTGTTGATATTCCTTTTTTTGGCTTTGGCGTTGTTTGCTTGTGAAAGTACCACAGCCCCAATGACAGGCTATTTCGATACGCCACAATCTGGCTATGCTGCTGCGCAGGCCACCTTGGATTATGGCCAGAGCCAGATGAATGACCTGGCCCATCAGGCCACCGTAGTCGGTCTGAGGATGGATCAGGCCGCCAATGCCGCGGAGCAGGCCACACTGGATTACAACCAAAGGCAGATGATGGAGTTAGCCTACCAGGCTACCGTGGTCAGCCTGAACATGGCTCAGGCTGCTGCAACGCAACAGGCCATCACTGAACAAACTCAGATGGTAGAGTTTGGGATCAGCACTGCTCAGAGCCAGGCCGCCACAGCCACTTATTCTACATATGTGTTTAACGTCACGCAGACCTCCCAAGCCCAAGCGATTCTGGACGTCCATGCTGCACGCACAGCCCAGGCGAATGCCACCAGGGTGGCTTATTCGTTGACGGCCACACCGCATGCTGCCATCCAGGCTGAAATTGTACGGGCAAGGAATGAAGCTGACCGGCGGGCTCTGTGGGGAGAGTTTGTAGTCACCCCGTTAACCCTCATCCTGTTAACCGTGGTGGCCATCTTGCTCATTGTCGGCGGGGTGTTAGCCTACCAGCGGCTGATGCCGGCGCTGGAGCTCCGCTTGCGCACCATCTCGCGCCATAACGATAGCGATCTGTATCTGCTAGATGAGGTTATTGTGGATCCTGCTCCTCCTCATCGCCAGTTAACCCCAAGCGGACTACTCCAGGCAGACCACCCTCACTTTCCCGGCAATGAAATGCCTCCGGTGGAGATCGTCGACCCGTCTGAGCCATCCGTTGTCAACTGGATTGCTGAAGCCGAGCAGAAATTGCGCTCCACTGGAAGGATACAACCATGAGCGCCAGCCGTTACCTTCCGGCAGCCCAATCTGTAGCCCAGGCCATTCCAGGCATCCTGGCCCAATTGGGGTTGATACCCTTCATCAGCCGCTATGTTCTGACCGAAACCGAGCAAGGTCATGCCTGGCTGTTCGCGGTCTTGGAGGTCGGCCCACAGAACCACCCGGAAGATTATGCTGCTGCGGAGGTGTTGCACTATCTCTCCACCGCGTTAAATGGTCTCCCTGTAGTCATCAGCGAGTCTTACGGCCTGCGCTACGCCGTGCTACTCAGTTCAACCAATTAAAGGAGCGTCTCTATGTGCGCAGATGTACAATCTAAACCAGGCAAGTCAACCTCTTTGATCCAACGGGGTATCATCTATGGGATCTTGCTGATCGTCGCCTTCCTGCTCGGTTTCGTCCCCGCCTGGTTCAAATCCCGTGAATGCTCTCGTGATCTTTCACTGGCAGAGCGCAATTTAAGCTTTGTCAGTATGCGGAATTCCCTTGCCTCCGCAGCCATTGATGCACAACGGGGCGATTATGAATTAGCGCGGCAAGCTGCCAGCGCCTTTTTTACTTCCCTCCGGGCAGAAATGGACATTGATCATATTTGGAGCCTCTCGCCAGCTCAAAGAGAAGCGCTACAGCCGTTGCTTGCTCAACGTGATGGGATCATCAATTCGCTTGTTCGGGGTGATCTGGCTTCCGCAGAGCAGCTATCTGATCTGTACGTTGAGTTTCGTGAAACCATGCAAAGGTGAGAAGGCTACAGCTATGAAAATCACTAAGAATATCGGTATGTTGTTATTGGCCATCTGGCTCATTATTTCGGGCTTGGCCTCGCTAGTCCCTGCTTTCGCAGGCCTGGGCGTTATTTTGGCGATCCTCGCTATAGCGGCCGGTGTCTTCATTTTGCTTTTTCGTTAGGTCCTTATGGTTAGGTCAACTACCACTCACACCCCTAAATCTGGTACCCTCTTACGATAGTACCCAAAGACAGCCAAAGAGGAAAAAGTTTCATGGTATGGACTTTCATTGTAATTCTAGTAGTACTGTGGCTGCTTGGCACTTTTGGTGGCAACATAAGTCCCAAAATCCCGCGCGCCGGCAGCTGGATCCATATCCTGCTCGTTATCGCGGTCATACACATCACATTAAACCTGCTTGGCGTGGTGAATACCTCTAGCGCATTGGCAATTAGTGCGGGTCAATAAAAGATAAGGAAAAAAACCGTATGTTCCCAATCGGTGATGATAATAGCTCTCGCAGAACTGTTCCGCTGGTCACCTATGCCTTGATTGTTCTAAACGTCATCTTCTTCTTTGTAGAATTAAGTGGTGGTGACGCTTTTATACAGAAATGGGCCTTTGTTCCTAGCCGCTTTCTTGCCAATCCCTTAGCTGATTTTCTGACGCTCTTCACGGCCATGTTCATGCATGCCGGGCTGCTTCACCTGGGCAGCAACATGCTTTACTTGTGGATCTTCGGTGACAATGTAGAAGACCGTTTTGGGCACATAAAGTTTACAATCTTTTATCTGCTCTGTGGGCTTGCGGCAACTTTTGCACAGTTAGCGTTTAGCATCGGATCAAGTGTGCCGAATTTGGGGGCCTCAGGGGCGATTGCAGGGGTTCTAGGTGCTTACATTTTGCTATTCCCGAAGGGGAAAGTGAATGTGTTGATGGGCAGAGGCGTGATTCCAATGCCTGCCCTGGTTGTCATTGGACTTTGGTTTGTTCTGCAGTTATTTAGTGGCATTGGTTCGATTGCTGACACAGCAGACACGGGCGGCGTGGCGTATATGGCGCACATTGGCGGATTTGTGGCCGGGTTTGTGTTGACCTTTTTGTTGCGCGGGAGTCGTGGGGCGCCGGTATTAACTGGGTGAACATAAACCTGGCCGGTCCCTCCACTTGCTATAGCTCATTCCACGATTTGCCGAAAGATTAGATAAATCATGGCACTCCACCCACCTCCACAACCTTATCAATGGACATTCCGGCGTGTCATGTGGGCGACCCTGGTTCTGGTGTTTGTCGCCCTCGGCTTTTGGCTTCTTTATCGCTTTAACCAGGTCGTTTTTATCTTGTTCATCGCTATTGTGATCGGTACTGCCATCAGGCCATCTGTAACCTGGTTGCACCGGCGAGGACTTCCCCGGACAGCGGGGGTTATTCTTGTTTACCTTGTGCTGCTGGCCCTGCTGATTGGTTTCGTGCTCTTGTTATTCCCGGTGATCGTTGAGCAAAGCGCAACCATTGCTGCCGCAGTGCCGGGTTATTACCAAAGCCTGCGGGAGTGGATGGTTAATTTTCCCAATCAATGGATTGTGCGCTTGAGTGAGTTCCTCCCAACCACACTTCCAGGTCTGGAGCC
>JAWOHN010000133.1:0-21080 GCA_046485135.1 Anaerolineales bacterium
GCGAGTTTTTTCCATTGGCAGGGATAAACGTGCAGCGACCGGTGGGGTCGTATTCGAAGCCATGAAAAGGACATTGGATTTGGTTTGCGACCAGCTTGCCTTTGCTAAGCGCAACCCCTCGATGTGGGCATTGGTCAACCAGGCAGGCAAGCTTACCGGATTGATCTCGCCATAGAACCAACTTCTCCCCCATGCGGGTTACGCCAACAGGTTTACCGGGTCGAACTTCTGTTGATTCTAAAATTGCATACCATTGATTACGGATCATTCTGGGTCTCCTCGATTGCAATTTTACCTCTCTATGATTTGATTGGAAACATACTTTAGTGCTTTGTCAAGGCTGATACCTTGATTTGAAATAAGCTTCGATGTGTGACAGTCTACTAGTTGTTGCCTAACCAATAACTTATAATTCCAGGCCTTTGCTTTACCCCTTGACAAAGGAAAAAGATAGGGCAAAATAAGCCATAGAGGGGCGGCGCCGGTGGATTGCATTTTTTAGACCAGTTTAAGAAGGAGTATTCTGATGACCGAAACCCCACCACCTGAAGAAAACCTGGCTGAAGAGTTTCACCAGCTAGGGAAAAATTTGGCTGAGGTGTTGCGAGGCGCTTGGGAAAGCCCAGAGCGGAGGAAGCTGCAGCAGGAGATTGCCAATGGTTTGTCCGACCTGAGCAATATGATGCGCACAGAGGCCGAGCATATCCGCGAAAGCCCAACCGGTCAGCGCATGAAAGCAGATGCTGAAGAGCTACGCGAGCGAATCCGGACCGGTGAGGTTGAGAGCAAGGTGCGGCAGGATTTGTTGGCTGCCCTGCGGTTTATCAATGATCAACTACGCAAGGCAACGGAGCACTGGTCTTCTCAGGAAGAAAGTTTTCCACCAGACGAGCCTGGTACCGAGGCCGATTCGTAAGCATCTAAGCATCAGATAGAGACAAATCCTAATGACAAAGCGCATCATCCTGGTAGCCGGCAATATTGGGTCCGGCAAGACCTCCCTCACCGAGCGTCTGGCTGAAAGATTGGGTTGGCGCTCTGCTTTCGAGTCGGTTGGGGATAATCCTTATCTACCTGATTTCTACGCAGACATGCGCAGCTGGTCATTCCACCTGCAGGTGTTTTTCTTGGGCCACAGGGCGCAGCAATATCTTGACCTGGCGGCAGAGCCCCAATCAGCCATCCTGGATCGCAGCATATATGAAGATGCATACATTTTTGCTCGGGCGCTCCATCACCTGGGCAATTTGAGTGAACGTGATTATTTTTCATATCGGCGTGTTTTTGATCTGGTTGTTTCCAACCTTCCCCCGCCAGACCTGCTGATCTATCTGCGCGCCCCGGTCTCGGTGCT
Organism: Anaerolineales bacterium; assembly: GCA_046485135.1. Taxonomy (GTDB): domain Bacteria; phylum Chloroflexota; class Anaerolineae; order Anaerolineales; family UBA4823; genus CAZAQS01. The sequence continues at coordinate 1,355 of JAWOHN010000133.1, forward strand.
GATCAAGCGCATCCACCGCCGCGGCCGGTCTATTGAGAGTGGCATCACGGCAGATTATCTTACCCTGCTGGATTCCTTCTACAAAGATTGGATGGAGACTTTTGATGTCTGCCCAGTTCTTACCATCCAAACAGATGATTTGGATTTTGTGCACAAATCTCGACACCTGGATATCGTTGTCCTGCGTATTCAGGACAGGCTAGCCGGGAAAGAGGATCTGATCTTTTCGACTGAATCAGACGATTAAGCACAACATATTTGTGTAGAAGGCAAGTTTGATTGATCGGGTGTTACCTGCGGCTCCACCACAGGTAACACCCGATTTTGTTCTTGTCCATGAATCACGTATCACCTTGCGCAGGACCGATTACAAGAGATCCCCAATCAGTACGGTGACAGCCTGTCCAGCCAGAATCACTCGTTCTCCCTCCAAGCGCACTTTCACAACTCCACCTCTGGCAGAGGCCTGGTAGCCGGTCATTGCCCTCTTGCCCAACCGGCTGCTCCAAAAAGGAGCTAGGCAGCAATGTGCAGAGCCGGTCACCGGGTCTTCCGGCACTCCCACTGCTGGGGCAAAAAACCTGGACACGAAGTCAAATTCGCTGGTTTTGGACTGGCTGGTAACAATTACACCCCTGACTGGCAATGTGGTTAATTGGCTGATATTGGGGGTCAATTCCCGCACAATTTCCTCAGATTCAACCTCTACCAGGTAATCAAACTGGTTTTTTCCAACGTAATTTGCTTTTACTCCCAGCGCTTTTTCTAAATCAGGCGGCGGTTCAGTTTGTGTTTCTGGTTTGACCGGAAAATCCATCTCGATCCAGCTACCGGAGCGTCTGGCAGTGAGCAAGCCTGAGCGTGTATAGAAGCGAGCAGTCTGATCCGTTTGCAAGGCCTCAATTTCCCATAAGGTGTGGGCGCTGGCGAGAGTTGCATGACCGCACAGGTCAACCTCCACAGCTGGTGTAAACCAGCGCAGGTTGTAGCCATCCTCTTGGGGAACGAGGAAGGCAGTTTCTGACAGGTTCATTTCTTTGGCAACATTTGCCATCCAACTTGGCTCAGCTGCTTGTGAGAGAACACATACACCAGCAGGATTGCCTGTAAAGGGGATATTTGTAAAAGCGTCCACCTGGTAAATTTTCACTGGCATGGAATTTTTCCTTTCGAATTCGGACTCAAAATGTGATATGGCTGCAGGCCCTTGTCCGGGAATCAGCCTGATCTATTAATTGTTTGTTTTATTGGGTCTTTTTTCTCCGGTTGCGGATTTACTTTGCGGTCGATCAGGTAGAAATCTAACAAGATGGGGTAATGATCTGATCCGTTGAATTGCCCGATGCGACGGGATAGCACCTCTACTCCTTTAGAGACGAGAATATGGTCAATGGGTATCATGAATAAACGCCGGTTGGTAGGCCAGGAATTTTGTATTCCAAATCCTCTCCGGCTATCTCGTAAGCCGCTCTTTTGGACCAGGTCCGAGAAAAATGGCGACCAGGAGGTCATATTCAGATCGCCAACCAGCAGAATCTCTCCCTCCAAGGTCTGGATATGTTTGGCAATTTCAGCCAGCTGGATATTACGTAAATGAGCTTTCTGCTTTGTTTTAGGAGGAGGCGGGTGAGTGACCAGGATAGTGAGCGGTCGTTTTCTCAGTTTGAAAGTGGTAATAATGGAAGGCACCTGAGCCGCGCCAAAAGCTCGGACTTCGGAAATGGTGGGTGGTATGCGGCTGAACAAGGCCATCCCGTAATTATCTTCTCGCAGAGGCATTCTGGAAAAGGGATATGACTCCAAGACCGGCTTGAGCTGGTCGATCCAGGTTTTATTGACCTCGATGAGAACGATGAAATCCGGTCTCTCTGAGCGGATCAGGTGCCGGACCGCACCATAGGCATCGTTCATCTGCAGAACATTGGACAGGAGTATTCGGTACATTTCTTGATCGGAGCTGCCTTGGTTTGATGGTGTTCGGATGAATTCTTTGGAGTATAGGGGAAGGATTAGAGATAAATTTAGACCAGCAAAAAGTCCACTTAGCAGTGCCTGGGGGTAACGTCCACTGGCAATGAATAGAATGGTTAATAACGCCAGTAGGACCAGATACTGGAAGCGGAAGTGGCTGAACAGATCCAGCACCCAGGAGATTCGTCCCAGGAAACCAGCCAGGGTAGCTAAACAAACCGATATACAACCAAGCTCAACAAATAACCAAAATATGGATAGCAGGAGATCAAAGTTGCCCAAAGAAACCCTCTATGCGGGCCAGATTGCGCCAGCCCGGACCACGCCTCCCTCAGGGACATCTGACTTAACTGTGGCTCCGTTACCGATGCGGGCTCCGCTCCCAATTTTTACCCCCAGGTTAACGGTTGCTCCCATGCCAATGAGGACATTTTCACCGATCTGCACGTTTCCGGCAAGAATAGCGCCGGGCGAAATATTGACAAAGCTTCCTATCTGGCAATCATGTGAAACTATAGCTCCTGTATTGATGATACAGCCGAAACCAAGCCTGGCTTCGCTGCCAAGATAGGCCAGCGCCATTACCTGTGAGCCAGCCATCAGGCTTGCACTTGGGTCCAGGTAAGCGGTTGGGTGCGTCACTGCGGGATATGTGAACCCGGCCTGGGTAAGGCGCTCAAAGACCTTGATCCGAATACCAATATTACCAATCCCACCGACTGCATTTACTGCCAACCGGACTCCCTGAGCGTGCAACTCTGCCAAGGCCTGGGCGTTTCCAAGCACGGGTATCCCCAATATCGACCCGCCGCTGGCGAGTCCATCGTCGATAATTCCAACAATGCGATAGCCACCGCGAGCGCGCAGCAGGTCGATCACCATTTTCCCGTGGCCGCCCCCGCCATAAATCACAATTGCGGTTGGATCAAAAACGCTCTCCTCGATGGACTTTTGTTTAGAAAAGGATATCCCTGCATCAAGCGGCTGGCTGAGTTCTCGAACCATGGTTTGCGTAACCATTGGGCCAACGGGCAGCATTGAGAGATCTAAATCAAGCGAGCGAGCCAGATCGAGAGCTGGTTGGCTGATACGCAGTCCAGGAGGAATGCCTTTTGGGTCGCCTTCTCTTTCTTCAATAGGCTTCCAATCTGGAGTTGAGGCCAGGTAACACAATATTTCTCCCGCTTGAACAGATTGCCCTTTTGCAATACGCAGGGCAGATACGTATCCATTTACCTCTGCTATCACATCGGCTGATGATTTGGTTGTTTCCAGGCTGCACAACGGATCGCCCTTAGCTACCATCTGCCCTTCGCTGATAAACAAGTCAACCAACAATGCTTCTGGCTCGTTTGGGTTTAACAATGGGATCAAAACCGGGTTAGTCATAATTACTGCCTTTAACCATATGGATTGCTTTATGGATGAGCGCGTTTGTGCTGGGTAGCACGGTTTGCTCTAACGCGCTGGAGGATGGGATGGGCAGGTTTAGCGCGCCCAGCCGGTCAGCTTTTCTGAGTTGAGATCCCAGGGTTTCTGCTGCCTGTGCGATGACTTCTGCTCCCCAGCCTAAGGCGTGATTCCCTTCTTCTGCAGCCAGTAACCTTCCGGTTTTCCCCACCGAGGTCAAGACCGGCTCTAGTCTGAAGGGCGCCAACTGGGTCAGTACCACCAATTCGATGAAAATTTCGTGGTCGAAGGCCAGTCTGAAAGCTGCTTCTATGGCCAGTTCTGCCATGTATCCATAGGTTGCCAGGGTCAGGACCGGCTGTGGAGCGCCTTTGATGGTGAGAGTGTAGCTCGGAGAGACGTTCACACTCCCCATTTCATAAGTGTCTCCATCTGATTGCCGGATCTCAAAATCTGGCAAAGCTGCTGGTTCTTTTATATTAACCGCATACAGAAGTTTATTTTCAACAAATAACACTACCTCTTCAGAATGGATTGCTTGGAGAAGAAGCTTACCCGGATCACCCAGGCTGCTGGGAGCCAGAACCCGTAAACCGGGTACGCCCAGGAAGTGTTTTTCCAGACTCTGGCTGTGGGTAGGGCCATAGCCGCGCCGGCCTCCCATCGGTGTGCGGATTACCAGCGGGACCTTGACCTGTTCATTATACATCCAGGAAAATTTCGCGGCATGGTTGATGACCTGGTCGGCGACCAGCGTAACGAAATCTCCAAACATTATCTCCACCACAGGTCTCAGTCCCCGCATGGCCATTCCGGTTGCCAGCCCGACGATACCCGCTTCAGAGATAGGGGTGGGCAGTACCCTGTCTGGAAATGCACTGGACAGGCCGCGCGTGACTTTGAATGCACCACCGTAGGGGTCGAGCAGGTCTTCACCGATCAGGATGACTCGCTGGTCGCTTTCCATGGCCTTTTTCAGGGCAGAATTTAGCGCATTGAGAACGGTGTTCATACGCTCTTTATTAATCCCAAATCAGGCCAGGGGTCTTTCAACGCTTGTTGAAAAGCGCGAGATATTTCCATCTGGATTTCCTCTTCCACCACAGTCCGCTCTTGCGGGAGGAGACGATCTGCTTGAATGCTTAATGGGTCTCTGGTTGCGCGCAACTGGTCGATTTCTTCGTGTGTTCGAGTATCATCTCCTTTGGAATGGGGACCGAAACGACGGGTACACAGGATCAAACCTGCTGGGGCGCTGCGCTCTCTGACCATTGCCAGCATTTCCTGGGCAAGCGGATAGATCTCTCTAATATCCGAGCTGTCCAGCTGTGTGACAGGTATGCCAAATGCGTTAAATCGCGCTTGCAGGTCTCCTGCTGCAGCTAGCTCGACCGGAGTAGTTTGGGCGATATGATTGTTCTCCAGCACATATAATACCGGCGCTGCCCACAAAGAAGCCAGGTTGAAGGTTTCGTAGACGATTCCTTCCCCAAGGGTGCCGTCGCCCAGAAAAACCACTGCAATTGCGCCGCTGCCAATGCGCTTTTCTGCCAGGGCCATTCCGGTGGCGACGGGGACAATCCCACCTTGTATGCCATTGGAGTAGAAGTTGCGCCAGTGCAGGTGCTGAGAGCCGCCCCGCCCTCCACAAACGCCGGTAGCTCGTCCCATCAGTTCTGCAAACAAGGCGCGTAGATCTCCTCCATAGACCAAGAAATGCCCGTGGCAGCGGTGGCTGCTGAAGACAATATCCTGCGGTCGAATTTGGGTGAGCACCGCGACGGCATTGGCTTCCTGACCCAGGTAAGTGTGTGTGGTCCCCATGAAAACGCCTTTTGGGAAATTAGCCAGCACCGTTTCTTCGAAGTGGCGGATCCTGTAGAGCATCCTGTACAATTCGATATCGTCTGGCATGACCTGAACTTGGGTTTGACTATCTAGCATGGCAGCGCCCTATTCCCTGGCCCCCTGATTGCCCATGAACTCTTCAGCGGTGGCATGACCGGGTTGGCTGATACCCTCTCGCTTGAGCACCTTGCCGATTGTGATCAACAAGATTTTGATGTCGAGCATCAAAGACCAGTTGTCCACGTACCATACATCCAGCTTAAATTTCTCCTCCCATGAAAGTGCGTTACGACCGTTGATCTGCGCCCAACCGGTTATACCGGGCAAGACCTCATGCCGGCGGGCCTGCTCTGGGGAGTAACGCCCCAGATAATGTTTGAACAACGGGCGCGGGCCAACTAGGCTCATCTGTCCAGCCAGCACATTGAACAGCTCTGGGAGTTCGTCCAGGCTGTAGGAACGCAAGAACCTGCCCAGCCTCGTCATGCGCTCAGCATCTGGAAGCAAATTACCTTGCGCGTTATGGGCATCGGTCATAGTACGGAATTTTTTGACCGGGAAGAGCTGGGCGCGGTACCCGGGTCGTTTTTGCTCGAAAAGAACCGGTTTCCCATGGACGACTCGTACCAGCAAAGCCAAAATCCCCATCACAGGTAACAGCACAGGCAATCCTGCCAGGGTCAGGGCTAAATCCAGAGCTCGCTTGGAGCGGGGAATACCGGTTGGAAAGAGACGCATTTTGAGATTCTACCAGAACTTTACCACTTGACCGCAGCCCCATAATTTTGTAAAAATAATAAGGAAGAAAATAAGCAAGATCATCTGCCGCTAGTATAAATATAAACGGGCGTCCTGATCACGCCCCAAGGAGTATTGCATGCGACGTCCTAACCATGCTCCTGGCCTCTTTTGGAGGCGCCTCATCATTGTGTTCGCGGCGGTTTTTTTATCCCTGATCTACTATTCCCCCATTCAAGCTATCATATCTAAGAAATCTATTTCGTCCCCATCCCTCACAAATCCAACCCGCCCAGCCGATTTGCTGATGCCGGTGGTAATTATGAACCATCCTACACCAATCCCGGCGATTCCGCGACCACTGATTACAGAAGTCCTTTATAACCCAACCGGTTACGAGCCAGATGGGGAGTGGTTCGAGCTTTACAATGCCGGTGGAGTTTCACTTGATTTGTTTGGGTATAAGATTGGCGACCAATCCACGCCTGGTTGCTGTGAAGGGATGCTGGCTTTTCCCCCAGGCGCCGTCCTCAGGCCAGGACAGGTGATCATCATTGCCCACAAAGCAGTTGTATTCCGTTCGGTCTATGGTTTCAATCCGGATTATGAAATGGAGAGCTCCGATGAGGCTGTCCCGGTGTTATCTCGTTATTTGCTTTGGGCAGAGCGAAGTGTTGAGCTAACCAACACAGGGGATGATCTGCTGCTGTTGGATGGTAGCAATAGGGTTGTGGACGCGCTTTCATGGGGAAGCTCGACATTTGCTTTTGATCCCTCAATCGGTGTGGTTGCTGAAGGGTATTCTCTGGAACGTTACCCAGCCAATGTAGACACGAATCGCTCCCTGGATTGGAGAAAACAAAACTTACCCCAACCCGGGACAGTTGACCTAACAGCCCCGACTCCCACACCATACCCATCACCAATGCCCACCTCCCCCACTCCTGTGGCGCCGACACTGACCCCCACTCCCTTTGGCGGCAAGTTATTATTGAGTGAATTTTTGGCCAATCCTGAAGGGGATGAGCCGGATAATGAATGGATCGAAATCTACAATGCCGATAGTGATGATTTGATACTGACAGATTTTAAGGTTGGAGATGAAGAGCTAAGGGGTGGGGTGGAGGGTATGTTGCGATTCCCGCCAGGCGCGGTTTTGTTGGGTGGAAAGACGGCTGTCGTTGCCAAAGATGGCTTAGCCTTTCTCACTGAGTATGGTTTCAATCCGGATTACGAGATTTCCAACACCAGCCCTGATGTGCCTGACATGCAACCTTATACAAGCTGGGGCACATCATCGCTTGACCTCTCCAATGCAGGAGATGAACTGCTTTTGCTGGATGGTCGGGACAAACTTATTGATACCCTTTCTTACGGAGATAGTATTGTTTTCTTTAATCCTTCTATACCTGCTGCACCCAAAGGCAGCTCTCTGGAGCGATACCCTGCTGACCAGGACCATAACTCAGCTGCTGACTGGCGCGTGCAATCTACGCCAAACCCAGGCAGCCCAACCTTTCCCACTCCTGTTCCAACGATTGCACCAACCCCACAGCCAATTTTGGTTATCAACGAAATCCACATCTCTCCAGACCCTGCTGCCGGGGATGCCAATGGTGATTCGGAAGTCCACTCATTTGAAGATCAGTTTATTGAAATTGTTAATCTGACCGGTTCCGTTGTTGATCTAGGTGGTTGGACTCTGCGAGATGGGTTAATAAAGCGTCATGATTTCCCCACGCCGACACTAATCCAGGATGGCTGTGCAATTGTAATCTTTGGGGGCGGTGACCCCAGTGGAGATTTTGGTGGCAGTCTGGTACAGATTGCCACGTCTGGGACGCTCTCTTTGAGCTATCCAGAAGATATCCTCAAGCTTCTTGATGCGGACGGTGTAACCGTACTTGAACTGGTCTATAATTCGGAGGGTATCTTGGGGCAGTCTATTACTCTCAACCCTGACATCAGCGGATCAGATTTTGTCCCCCATGCCTCTGTGCCAGTTGCAGAAGACGCCTTTTTCTCACCGGGAACGATGATAGATGGAAGTCCGTTCCCAGGCTGTTCAATTACAGAGGGATACAGATTGATGGGCAGACCTCGCTGAGCGGGGCAATTATGTATGGATATACCACAGGCCGGGGCGTCTTTCGTCGTAGGCGTAGTTTTCAGCAGGTATTAACCAACCATTGGTTAATCCGTAATCTTCAGCCACTTTTTTGAAGCGCTCTGAAATCATAAAGGGGACCGGGGCGCCACGCGGGATGAAGATATCTGCCCCATTCCAAGACCCCTTTTCTATTTCCACGCGCTCTTGCTTTCGCCAGGTTACGCCTTGACGGCAGTGAGTGCATTTCAATTGGGCAGCGTTTTCAAAAGTGACCCCTGAGGCCCGGTCGTCCTGATTTGCTCCACCCCAGGGGATATCTACCAGGTGGTAAGTTGGCAAAAAAGGGGCAGAGTGACCCAAGGCCCCGGTGCGGAATTTGATCACATGTACCGGCGGGTGGATTTTTATAATACCCTTCAGTTTTTCTTTTTTGTAAATATCGATAAAGCGTTTGGTAACGATCAATCGAAAACCAACTCCCCACAGCAGGTCACCCCATTTCTCTTTTTCATCTGAAGACAGTTTAACGCGGTGGGGAGGCAGCCATTTCTGATCGCTGACTGCTGCACCGCAGATGGGGCACTTCTCACTTTCACCCAGGTTGATGGGAGGTAGCATCTCTGCATACGACCATTTATCGCCGAATAGCAATCCATCCCCGGATTCAAGCACATAAAAATTTGGCATTCTGTTTCCTCTTTGAGTGTAAAAGTTTCAAAAATTGGGGTGTTGGGCAAGCATACGCCCGCCTAACACCCCAATTTCTCCCCACTTCTGGGTGACTTACGTAAAGACGAATGAATATTTTCCTGGCACTGTACGCATCCCAGGAATTATAGCCTATCTGAACTGTGTTTTTAGGCCTTTTTTGAGATTTATTGGTAGGTAGAATTTTCCATTCACGGTCCTATCTCATGAAAGAATGGAGGTCAAAAAGCTTACGAATGCAATGACCCCGGGAGTTTTAAAAACAAGCTCCCGAGGTCTTTCTTTGTCCGTCAATTATTCCTGCGTTTGAGAAGGCAGGTACTAAGCTGCCATTGTTTCTACTTGGCGGATGACCATCACCACTTTGCCTTGGATCTCAACCACGCTGGGGTCTTCAATATAGATCGGCTGCATTTGTGGGTTGGCCGGCTGCAAGCGCACACGTCCATTTTCCAGGTAGAAATATTTCAAAGTCGTCTCATCGCGATCCTTCAACCAGATGGCAACCAATTCACCATTGCGTGCTTCTTGAGCAGCTTTCATGATAACAATGTCACCTTCATTGACCATTGCGTCAATCATAGAGTCCCCTTGGACTTCCAGGGCGAACAGGTCATTGCCTTTTTCCCGTCCAGGCAGGAGGCTCCGAGCCACATCTACCATGGTCTCGGCATCGTAATATGAGAAATCAGACGAAGGAACGGGTACCGGTGAACTGGCAAAGATTCGCCCAACCACAGGAATCCGCAGCAGATCATCCATTGCCGCGCGTACTGTCTCAACAGCGGTCTGAGCTCCCGTGCTGACTGGCTTGATGAGCCGGATGCCCCGCGAGACACGCCCGTCTCTCTCGATGTATCCCATTTCTTCCAACTGCTCCAGATAGTAGTTCACCACAGAGGTTGAAGAAATGTCTGCTTTTTCCCCAATTTCACGGATAGAAGGTGGGTATCCGTATTGCTTCTGAAAGCGTGCCAGCACTTCCAATATTTTCTTCTGCCGTTCGGTGAGGTTCTTGCTGCGTTTTCGGGCCATAAGGTTTTCTCCCTGATTGTTAAACCGTTCATATGTGCTAATAATATAACACGAACATCCGTTCTGTGTCAAGAGGTTTTGCGGAGAATCGAAAGGTTTTGCCAATTTACCACTCCGTTTCAGGCTGCCTTTTCCACAGTATAATTACTGCCGGTGACAGGAATTTAATCCGGATGGCATTCTTTCGATCCCCTCGTATCTGCCTTTTGCCCCATTTAACTGGAATTGGGGGAATGGCTTCCTTCCAAAGCAAGCTTGCTCAGGGTCTGTCAGCCAGGGGGATCGAAGTGGTGTATCGTTTGCAAGATACTCCATATGCAGCGGTCCTGGTGATTGGTGGCATACGCGATTTGCCGGGTCTGTGGAGGGCGCGCCGGCAGGGTATACCGGTCATCCAGCGTTTGAATGGGATGAACTGGCTCCATCGCCTGCGCCGGACAGGCATACTGCATTTCTTGCGCTCTGAATATGGGAATGCCATCCTGGGGCTGATCCGTTCCCGGATTGCGGATCAGATTGTTTATCAAAGCGAGTTTGCCCGGCATTGGTGGGAGAGAGAACATGGTCCAACGCATTCGCCGGCGCGGGTCATCTACAATGGTGTTGATTTAGAACGCTATACACCCGAAGGGTCCCATACACGACCAGAGGATAGATGGAGGGTTCTTATGGTCGAAGGCCGGTTGGCAGGCGGCTATGAAATCGGATTGGAGACGGCTGTTAGGTTGGTTGAGAGTCTCCAAATTATCTGCTCCCACCCGGTTGAGCTGGTTATTGCCGGCGCGGTAGAGATCTCTTTGCAACAGCACTGGCAGCGGCACAGCGGTGTGGGGCTTCATTTTCTTGGGCAGATATCTCCAAAGCAGATTCCCGAGGTAGATCGCTCGGCGCACCTGCTGTATTCAGCCGATATTCACGCCGCTTGCCCCAATTCAGTCGTAGAAGCCCTGGCTTGCGGCTTGCCGGTGGTTGCCTTTGATACCGGCGCGCTATCTGAGCTGGTCACCGCTAATGCTGGTCGGATTGTTCCATACGGTAGTGACCCGTGGAAACTGGGTCCTCCTGACCTGGACGCCTTGGTTAAAGCTGCTAACCAGATTTTGCAGGCTCAGAATATTTATCGCCCGGCAGCCCGGGCTCGGGCGGAGGCAGCTCTGGGACTGGATGCTATGGTTGACGCTTATCTTGATGTATTGTTGCCCGCTGGGATCTGATCGCTTCTGGTGAAAGTTTATATGGACCGGCCTGTCTTCCCTGGAAAAGTTGGATTGCAGCAGCGGATGCTCCCCGAGTATCGCCAAGTATTCATTGACGCTCTGGCTGTGGCTTGCCAGGGAGGCTTGGATCTGTTTGCTGGACAACCCTTGCCTCAGGAAAATGTCAAACCTGCCAGTAAACTCTACAATGCCCGGTATGTCCCCGCCCGCAATTACAACTTATTTCCCATTGACTCCAACCTGTACCATTGCTGGCAGAGTGGCCTGCTGACCTGGTTAGAGGATTGGCAGCCAGATGTGTTGGTAGTGGAGGCCAATCCACGCTACCCCAGCACCCGCCTGGCTGTGCGCTGGATGCATGCGCGCGGCCGTCCGGTAGTCGGTTGGGGTTTGGGCGCTCCACCGATCGACCCCAGGCGAATCTCAGCACCTACTCCGTTAAGCCAGCTTCTGGCTGCCTGGCAAAAATGGGAGCGGATGAGCTTCCTGCATTCACTGGATGGACTTATCGCGTACAGCCAACGTGGCGCTCAACAATACCGGGAGTTGGGTTTGCGGATAAAGGATATTAGCGTTGCTCCAAACGCTGTTTCTCCCCGCCCGACCAGTGACGTTCCAACCACCCGACCGCCTGTATTCGATGGCCCGGGGACTGTCCTGTACGTTGGCCGGCTGCAACAGCGCAAGCGCATCGATAACCTCCTACGGGCCTGCGCCAATCTACCCCATCATTTACAGCCACGGCTGTGGATTGTGGGTGATGGTCCAGCTCGCGCCGGGTTGGAACAGTTGGCTATCGAGACCTACCCTCAAGCGGAATTTTTTGGCGCTCGCCATGGCTCCGAGCTGCCACCAATTTTCTTTGCCGCAGACCTTTTTGTGCTCCCAGGTACTGGAGGGTTAGCAGTACAGCAGGCCATGACGTATGCGTTACCAGTGATCGTTGCTGAGGGAGACGGTACCCAGGCTGACCTGGTGCGTCCAGAAAATGGATTTCTGGTTCCTGCGCAGGATTTGCCGGCTTTGACAGCGGCGTTGAAAGCTGCTCTCTCTGACCCGGCCAAACTTCGTGAGATGGGAGCAAAATCTTATCGCATTGTTTATGAAGAAATCAATGTAGAAGCCATGGTAAGTGCCTTTGTAAATGCCTTGGTTAATGTAATGAGGAGGTCCTGATGAATCAGGTTCGAGAGAATCAACCTGGTGAGACGCGCACGCATCCAGCATTGGGTAAGACGCCCCAGCGTGTTTTTGTGGTCATCAACCCTGCTGCCGGCCAAGACCAGCCAATTTTGAAGAGTCTCAATAAGATATTTCAAGAGAACGGAGTGGATTGGGATATTGCGATTACCAAAGACAGAGGCGACGGGCGGCGTCTGGCCCGTAATGCTGCCCAATCTGGGGTCGACCTTGTCATGGTATACGGCGGCGATGGCACAGTCATGGAATGCGCCTCCGGCTTGGTTGGCAGCCAGACCCCTCTGGCTATCCTGCCCGGGGGTACGGCCAATGTCATGGCACGCGAGCTGGGGCTACCACTGGATTTGGTGGCAGCGGCAACCTTAGCCATCAACCCACAATCCAGGATCCGCTGTGTGGATATGGGCCAGGTTGGGGAGCAGACCTTTTTGTTACGAGCTGGGATTGGTTTCGAAGCTGAAATGGTTGAAGGTGCTGACCGCGAGCTGAAAGATCGCCTGGGTGTGCTGGCTTATGGCTTATCAGCTTTGCAGACGTTAGCTGATCCCCCAATAGCCCGATACTGGCTTTGCCTGGATGGCGCTGAAGAAGAATGTGATGGCGTGGCCTGCGTTGTGGCGAATTCTGGTAATATGGGCGCAGCAGACATTGTTTTGTCAAAAAGTACGGATATCAGCGATGGTTTGCTGGATGTCTTTGTGGTGACCAAGGCTGACCTGCCCTCTCTGGTTTCCCTGGTAGCCAGCGTTGTCAGTGGTCGCCCGGACCCGCCTGCCCTGAAGCAGTGGCAGGTGCGGGAGGTAACGATCGAATCTGAGCCGAACCAACCTGTTCAGCTGGATGGTGAGCTCATCGGTCAGACGCCGGTCACGGTGAAAATCCTGCCAGAAGCTGTTCAAATTATTATCCCACCTGAGTAAGGGTTGTGCCAAGGGTAAACCAGCGGATGAAATTGTTATTTGTCGCGGATGGGCGCTCGCCCATCACTGTGAATTGGCTCAGCCACCTGGTGGATAGCGGGCATGCGGTGCACCTGGTCTCCAGTTATCCCTGCGCGCCAGAGCTGGAGCTGGCTTCTGTGCATGTCCTGCCTGTGGCGTTTGGGGCGCTGGCAGGGGAAACACCGGCACTTCCAACGGATGGGATGCTTGGCTTGCCAGCTCAAGCGCGTCGCCTGGCCCGAAATATCATACCCACGGGGTTACGCACCCGCATCCGCCAGTGGTTTGGTCCATTTTCCCTTTCAAAGGCGGCTGCCGAGCTGGTACAGATCCAACGAGAAATTCAACCTGATTTGGTGCATGCCATGCGCATCCCGTACGAAGGCATGCTGGCGGCTGTGGCGGACCTTTCTGCGCCGTTGGTCATCTCGGTTTGGGGTAACGATTTCACCTTGCATGCTCCCAGTACACCGTTAACTCGTCGCTATACGCGTCTGGCCTTGCAACGCGCTTGCGCCCTCCATGTGGATTGTCACCGTGACCTGCGCCTGGCGCGAGAATGGGGTTTTGCTACGGAGAAGCCAGCGATTGTCTTGCCCACCTCTGGTGGCATCCAACCGGATATCTTCTACCCAAGTGACCATGAAAATACACTCACCGTGATCAACCCGCGCGGATTCCGGGCATATGTTCGCAATGATAGTTTCTTCCATGCGATCCCGATTGTGCTCAAGCGGCATCCGCAGGCAATGTTTCTGTGCCCGGCGATGGAAGCGGAGGCGCGCGCGCTACAATGGGTGGCGGAAATGAAGATTGAGGGATCTGTCCAACTCCTCCCCCGGCAAAGCCGCGCTCAAATGGCAGATTTGTTCCGCCGGTCACATGTGGTTGTATCACCCACCACCCATGATGGCACCCCAAATACTTTGTTGGAAGCAATGGCCTGCGGTTGTTTCCCTGTAGCCGGTGACCTCGAATCATTGCGAGAGTGGATCTCGCCAGGCATGAACGGGTTGTTGGTTGATCCCGGAGACCCCCAAGCCCTGGCAGACTCCATCTGCTTGGCTTTAGAAGACCCTGCCCTTCGCCAGCGGGCAGCTGAACACAACGCTCGCCTGATTGCCGATAGGGCTGAGTATGAGAAGGTGATGGCAGCTGCCGTCAAGTTTTACCAGGACATCTTGAATAAATAAAGAGAGTTGCTCAACCTTGTGAGGGTGAACAACTCTCTTTCGTTATCAACACATTGTTTGCTGGACTCTCTAATTACCGGTAATGCCAGGATTTATTCGGTATAAGCGCGTAACTCCCGTTGGATCTTGGTGCTTCGTAGACGGCGTAATGCCTGCGCCTCGATCTGACGCACACGTTCGCGGGTGACTCCCATCCGGCGCCCAACTTCATTCAAGGTGAGCACTTGCCCATCCAGCAAGCCGTAGCGCAATTGCAAGATGCGCACTTCGCGCGGGGGAAGCCGGTCCAAAACCTCTTCCAGGTGCTCCCGCAGGATGTTATTCATAGCAGTTTCGTCCGGAGAGGGCGCATCTTCATCTTCGATGAAATCACCCAGCATCTCGTCTTCTTCCTCACCGATCGGCATCTGCAGTGAAAGGGGGTGCCGAGATACCTGCATCATGTGCTCAACTTTCTCCGGCAAGACCTCCAATGCTTCGGCTAGCTCCTCCACGCTGGGATCACGGCTGAGTTTTTGCTTCAGCTGGTGTTGCATGCGCAGCATCCTGCTGATCTGGTCACCCATATGGACGGGAACCCGGATCGTGCGGGCCTGGTCTGCCACCGCGCGGGTGATGGCCTGGCGGATCCACCAGGTGGCATAGGTGCTGAATTTGAAACCACGTTGGTATTCAAATTTCTTGGCAGCTCGCATCAAGCCGATATTCCCTTCCTGGATTAAGTCCAGAAAAGGGACGCCACGACCCATGTATTTCTTAGCGATGCTGATCACCAGGCGTGAATTCGCAGTGATCAGGTGCTGGCGAGCAGCCCAGCCATCCTCAATCAGGCGGTGTAGCTCCGTGCTACGCAACTGGCTGGTATTGCCGCGCGCCAACTCCTCCCGGGCTAACTTGCCACGTTCGATACGCTGGGAAAGCTCGACCTCTTCGCCATGAGTTAGCAGGGGAACCCGAGAGGCTTCCTTGATGTAAAGCCCGATCATGTCCCCAATTTCAACATTTGCCAGCAGGTCTTCATCTTCCTGCTGCCCATTTTTACCGTTGGTGGAGGGATGGGCATTATCTGGAGGCTCGTCTTGAGCAAGCTCGATGGTACTGAGATCTTCAATGTACGGAATGCCCATCGTCATCAGGGCGGCGAAAATTTCCTCGAGCTGGTCGGTGTCCTCCTCTGCTTCCGGAAAATAGCCCAGGATATCTGAGATGGTAACGAAGCCATGTCGCTGGCCTACTTCAACCAGGCGGGTTACGGCAGTTAAGTCTTCCTGTCCAGCATCTATTGTTAACAACAAATTTTTATCTAGAATATCACTCATTTACTTAACCTCTCAGTCTTCAGACAGGATCATGGTATTATAACATAAAAGGTCAAGAAATGCAATAACTTCTTGTTAATAAACGCTTAATATTCAAAAAATTTTGTTATTCATATCTGGAATTGCATAACAAACCAGGCCAGGTCATTGACCTGGCCATTTCTCCTGATTTGAAAAGAAGACCACTGGGTGGAAGATACCTGCGATCTCCTTACCGGTACTTCTAAGAATGGATAGACTGTCCTTCCGCGGCGTGTGCAGCTTCCATGATGACTTCGCTTAATGTTGGGTGGGCATGGACGTTGCGGGCAATTTGTTCGGGGGTCAGCTCCATCATCTGAGCCAGGGTCAGCTCAGGCAGCAGCTCGGTCACCTCCGGTCCGATCAAGTGGGCGCCCAGGATCTCGCCATAGCGAGAGTCGGTCACAATCTTGACAAAGCCAGCCGGCTCGCCCAGGCCGAGTGCTTTGCCATTTGGCTGGAACAGAAATTTACCTACTTTGACATCGAACCCGCGTTCTTTTGCCTGGCTTTCTGTGATTCCAAACGAGGCTACCTGGGGTTGGCAGTAAGTCGCGCGCGGCATCATTTCATAGTCCAAGACAACCGTCTCAGCCCCGGCGATATTCTCGGCGCAGACGATGCCTTGAGCAGAGCCCACATGAGCCAGCAACAATTTCCCAGTGATATCGCCGACGGCCCAGATGCCAGGTATGTTGGTGGCCATGCGCTCGTCTATTTCAATAAATCCGCGCTCGGTCAGCTTTACGCCGGCTTCTTCCAGGCCCAGGTCTTTGGTATTGGGCTTAAAGCCAATTGCAATCAATGCTTGCTCGGCCTCCAATGTCTTCTCACCGTCTTTACCAGAGACTTTGACCTGTACTCCTTGATCCTCAGCCGTCAGGCCTTCTACTTTATGACCAGTGAGGAAGTTGATGCCCCTTCTTTTGAAATTCTTCTCCAACTCAACCGATATCTCTTCGTCTTCCAGAGGGACGAGGTGAGGTAACATCTCCACGATGGTGACCTGAGTGCCATAAGAATGCCAGATAGTGGCAAATTCGACCCCGATTGGTCCAGCTCCGATGATGATGGCCGATTCTGGGCGTTTCTCCTGCAAAATAGCTTCCATGTATGTCAAGATGTGTTTCCCATCCACCTCCCAACCGGATGGGACGGTAGAGCTTGATCCGGCTGCGATAACAATATTTTTTCCCTTTAGCTCAGTAGTTTTTCCATCCTTGTCGGTCACAGAGATCGTGTCACGTCCGGTTAATTTTCCGGCGCCCATATGCACATCGATCTTGTTCTTGCGCATCAAGAAACCTACCCCTTTAACCAATCTTTCTGAAACCTGCCGGCTGCGCTTGACGGCAGCAGAGAAATCAAGCTGCAGGTTTTCAAACGAAAAACCGAAATCTTTTCCCCGTTCGCGCAGGATATGAGCGATTTCGGCATTACGCAGTAGAGCTTTGGAGGGGATGCAGCCCACGTTCAGGCAAACCCCGCCCAGCCATTCTTTTTCAACGATTGCGGTTTTCAATCCTAATTGAGAGGCGCGGATCGCACATACATAACCACCTGGGCCAGCGCCGAGGACGATGACATCATATTCGCTCATTTTATCCTCCTTGATAAAGTTGAAGTGATTTTACCACTGCCCCCAAGAAGTAATCGGCAATCGCTCCATCCAAAATGCGATGGTCAAAGGTCAGGGTCAGGTAAGCCATTGGACGGATGGCGATGGCGTCATCGATCACCACCACTCGTTTCTGAATGGCGCCTACGCCCAGGATACCGCATTGCGGCTGGTTGATGATTGGGGAAGCAAAGAGCGATCCGCTCGTGCCGTGATTGGTCAAGGTAAATGTACCACCTTTGACTTCCTGCGGTTGGAGTTGTTTGTTGCGAGCACGCTGGGCTAGATCGTTAATAGAGCGCGCCAATCCCCGTAGGGATAAGCCATCCGCGTCCTTGATAACGGGAACAATCAGGCCTCCCTCTCCCAGGGCGGTCGCCATGCCGATATTAATTTGGCGGTGGATCCGAATGCCTTCATCGCTCCAGGACGAGTTCACAATTGGATAAGCCTTCAGGCCGGCAACAATGGCCGAAATGAAATAGGCTGTGAAGGTCAGGTTGATCCCCTCACGAGCGAAGGCTTCTTTGTGCGCTTCCCGGTGTTTGACCACCCGGCTCAGATCAGCTTCCATGACGGTGGTGACGTGCGGGGAGGTATGCTTGCTGAGCACCATATGGTCAGCAATGGCCCGCCGGACAGGCGTAAGCGGCAATATCTCACCTGGGGTTGGAGCAGGGACACTGGGGGTGACAAGCGCTTCCGTTTTAGGTTGTAGAGGTTGGGCAGGGGGTTCCAGGTCTGTTGGGGTGGATGTGGGTGTTGGGGCAGCGGGCTTTCTTTCCAGGTAGGCCAAAACATCTTTCTTCGTAATCCGCCCGCCCTGACCGGTCCCCGAAATTTGCCCTAAGTCCAGGTTATGCTCGGCGGCAATCTTGGCAACTACGGGGGAGATAAAGCCCAACTCTGATCTGCCCACCGTTGGTTGGGTTATGCTTTTCCCGGCATCGCTTTCAAGAGCGGCAGAGGTCGCCCGGTCCGTATCAGGTCCGGCTTTTGTTTCTTCCTGTGCCGGGGTTGTGGGAGCAGAGGTTGCTTGCGGCGCTTTGCCCTGCTCTCCGATCAGCGCCAACAGGTCTCCAGCCTGGACGGTCGTTCCTTCTGGAACCAGGATCTCTAGAAGCGTTCCAGAACTGGGGCTGGGAATCTCCGAATCGACTTTGTCTGTATTTACCTCTAAGAGCGGTTCATATTCCTCAACCGGGTCTCCGACCGCCTTCAGCCATTTTGTGACAGTCCCCTCAATGACGGATTCGCCCAATTGAGGCATGGTAACTTTGGTTGGCATATTTCCTCCTTCTGTCCTGGTTTTATGTGATTGCCCGGCTCTCTGGCTGATATGCAGGGACCTGGCCTTACTGACCCCACGGCAGCGGTGTTCGATTTAGAAAAAAAGGGGATAACGGGCCGGCTCATCTTCGTGCATGATCTTGTAGACGGTTTCGAAGATCTGCTCAACGTTGGGCTTGGACCAATAATCGCCGTCTGAGCCATAGGCAGGGCGGTGGGCTTTAGCGGGGATGGTAAGTGGGGCTGAATCCAGCCAGGTATAGCCGCCTTGCACTTCCAAGACTTCTCGCAGCATGTAAGCGGTAGCTCCGCCGGGCACATCTTCGTCGATGAAAACGATCCGCCCGGTTTTCTTGAGTGAATCCAGGATTATATGGTGGATGTCAAATGGCAGCAGTGAGCGGATATCGATGACTTCGGCTTCGATGCCGGTCTGGCTGAGCAACTGGCTGGCCTCCATTACGATCCGGCAGGTGGCGCCGTAGGTCACCAGGGTGACTTGATCCCCAGAACGGATGACCTCAGGGACACCCAGCGGCAGGCAGTATTCGCCAATATTATCGGGCAGGGTCTCCCGCAGCCGGTAGCCGTTCAATACCTCCACCACCACGGCAGGGTCGTCGGAGCGTAGCAGGGTGTTGTAAAAGCCGGCTGCCTGAGTCATATTCCTGGGCACCAGCAGGTGCATACCGCGCACCAGGTTGAGGATGCCTGCCATCAAGGAGCCGGAGTGCCAAATCCCTTCCAGGCGGTGGCCGCGCGTGCGCACGATCACCGGCGCTTTCTGCCCTCCGGCCGTGCGCCAGTGCAGCGTGGCCAGGTCGTCCGATAAAATTTGTAGGGCATACAACAGGTAGTCCAGGTATTGGATCTCGGCGATTGGACGTAAACCGCGCAGCGCCAGACCAATGGCTTGCCCAACGATGGTGGCCTCACGAATGCCGGTGTCTGAGATACGCAGCGGTCCGTATTTGTCTTGCAGGCCGCGCAAGCCCTGGTTGACGTCTCCAAGCTGCCCGACGTCCTCGCCAAATACAAGCAAGCGCGGTTCGCGGGCAAAGGCTTTGTCGAAAAAAGCATTCAATACTTCGAAGCCCAGCACTTCCG
>JAWOHN010000241.1:0-8074 GCA_046485135.1 Anaerolineales bacterium
GTGAGCAGCATGCGCAGGTTGCCAATGCCGATAGTAAAGGCATGGGTGGTCAGCATACCGGCAAAGGTCAAAGTCAGGAAGTGACCCCATTTCAACCATATATCCACTTTGCGCAGGAAGATGAAGCTCCAGAAGAAGGCCAACCCGACGAATGAGATTATCATCGGCAGGGGGAAACCATCTACCCAAGAGACGTAAGGTAAGAACATGAACATCCCACCGGCGGAGGGGAAAGCGGCTGCCAGCAGACCAGTTGGATAAGCCCACTCCTCGCCCTTAACAATTGGACCTGACAGCAGGAGAAGGATGATCCCGCCGATGAAAATCAAAGCCCGGTAAAACGGGTAGGCGAATGAGAAGAGCAGGATACCGCTGCCAAAGGCAGGTCTTTCAACTGAGACTTCCAATAGCGCCGCTGTAACCCTGTCCAACGAGAGCTGGATAATGAATGGCGCTACTGCAATCATAAACAAGCCAACCATCACAGCCAAAATGGCCATAATCCGGCGGGTATTGAGGGGTGTCTCTTTCATGGTGTCCTCCGTAAGATTAGAATGATCCTGATATTTCAGGTGGGTTAGGTACCAAAGGTGTTTCTACACTGGAAAATTGTGCTACAGATTTAGCCATCCAAGCTGCTCCAAGCAATGTTAGCGCCCAGCCGGCCGCTGTCAGCGGGATGCTCCAGACATTGGCGTAATTGAACCCATCGAAGGTGTGGCTGGGTCCAGCCCACAGATGAACTGTCAAAATCATCAAGCCCAGGCTGATTGCCACCAAACCGCCTGCTATATCTGTTGTGTAACCCTTTTGATGGTAAAAATTCACCTTTTCCCAAATCCCTGGCAGGCGCAAAATTAGAAAAATGATCAACGTCAGTAGCGTTATGTATAAGCGGACGTCAGTGGGCATGGATGCGCCGCGCAAGGACCGTGAGGCGATAATTTGAATAAGGGCAGTCAATCCCCCGAGAATTAGAACCAGCAACGTCTCCCTGTATGCCCAGGTCTTCCCTTTGACCAGGCCGGCCAGGGTGCGGATACCCCATAAGCCTGTCGCAACCGAAACGATTACCAAAAGTTGGTAAAGCCATTTAAGGGGGAGCAACGGGCTCATTGCAGCGAAATTTTCGGTTAAGAAAGCTGCACAGGTGCTGCCGATCCCACCTAACAGGGTGAAAGCAACGGTTAAGCCCATCAACATGATGGCGCTGATGCGGATAAATTTGTAAATTATTGGGTGCATATGATACTCCCAAAGTGGGGCCACAAGCCCAAAATGGGTTTGTGGGGGGTGTACGCCCCTACGTACTCCCATATTTGTGAAATTTGCTGGTGTGTTTTGGTTTGAAAAAATCAAACCTGTACACTTTGTACAGGTTTGATTGATAGTTGTATACGACTAATGTCGTATGCATCATATTGTATTAATTGGTTGAATTTCTCAGGTATCGCTGCGTCTTGCCAGGCCTTCTGGATCTAATAGTATGATGGCGTGTTTTTCGACACGCAACAGACCCTCCTCTTCCAGGTTATGCAAGGCGCGGCTGAGCACATCTCGCACGGTGCCCAACCGGTTGGCCATCCGGTCAAAAGTGGTCCACGGTCGCCGTTTGACGTGCAACTGTCCATTGGAGTATTCAGCGTTCTTGAGCAGGGTATGCGCCAGGCGAGCTTCCACGCTGCGCAAGGATAAGTCTTCCACCAGCCCAATATAATAGAGTATACGTTGTCCTAAACTGCGGATGATAGCCAGGGCCAGTTCTGGGTGGCGGGCGATCAGCTCCAGGATGTGCGATTTTTCGATAGTCCAAACTCGTACAGGTTCGAGGGCAACCACAGTTCCAGGATAGGGCGTATTTGTCAGGACTGCCACATCGCCAAATACATCACCCTTTTTTAGAAATAACAAAGCCTGTTCGCGCCCTTCTGGTGACATGCGTGAGGCTTTCACCCAACCTGACTCGATGATATAAAACCAATTCGCAGGCTCGCCTTCAATGAAAATGACCTGGCCTTCAGTGAACTGGCGTGGAACAGCCACTCTGGCCAGCGCCTGTTGGATGTGCTGGGGCAGCTCGCTGAAGTGGCGAACAGTCGTTAGGGTTCGCCAAGCGCATTCTGGATCTGGCATGGTTATGTTGGGGGTGGAAGGGGTGCTCATACTTTAAACAATGGGAGTTGATTCAACCAGGCTCATATACGCACGAGGAATGTACACTTGCCGGAAAACACTCGTATCGTTTCCAACTTAAAGTAACAAAAGGGAGAGCAGCCCAGCTCTCCCTTTCATCATACCAGCAGGAACAATTAAAGTCCAGCTTGCCTGGTGTCTAGCAGCTCAATGAGCTTGTCCAGGATGGCGCGCGCTCCACCAGCGCCACCCGTACCAGCCTGGCTTTCAGTAACACCTTGAGTTGCTCTGCGAGCAGCTTTTTCCGCTTCAGTCATGTTTTTACCCTGCCCGGTCCCTTGCCCACCCATGGCAGAACCTTGCGCGCTGATGCCCAGTGATTCCAACAAAGCCTGGTTGTCTGCATCGGTCAATCGCATCTCCTGGATGGCAAGCAGTTGTTCGGTATTCATGGTTTCTTGGATCTGGATCATCACCGCCTCTGTTTCCATCTGATTTGAGCTATCAGTCCCTGACAGGGTCCGCAGAAGCTGCCACAGTGGTAGGAACTCACCGGCTTGTTCTGGGGTGGTCGCCAGGGGAGTCCCCTCCAGGCGGAATGTGCCGACGATCAACTGGCTGCGCAAGCTAAGGGCGTTTGGATAGTCTTGAGTCAGCCAAGCCGATGTGTCTGGCAAGACCTGGTTGCTTTCCGCAATAGATACTGGCGATTCGGCTAGTGGGATTTCATTCCCAGGCTGTATTGGATTGTTTTCAACCTGCATGGCTGTTACTGGTTCTCCAGCACAGCTGACCAACGCTGCTGCGATTAAGATCAAACTCGACAATAATATAATTTGTTTCATTGTGTATATTCCTTCTTCAAGAGAGTTTTATGTTAACAGTTCGCTAGCCCGATTTCATTCGCGTCGCAGCGCTTCGATCGGATCCAGGCGGGCGGCCTGCCTGGCGGGATAAAAACCAAAGAAAATTCCCACTGCAGCTGCCGCTCCAAAGGCAAGCGGGATAGAGACTGGCACCAACTCCGTGCGCATGCTGCCCAGGCCAAACAAATAACTGCCTCCTACCCCGGCCAACACACCCACTAGCCCACCCACCAAACTCAGGATCACGGCTTCCAGTAAAAATTGCAGCAACACGTCGGCTGGTCTGGCGCCCAGAGCCTGGCGCAGGCCAATTTCGCGGGTGCGCTCAGTCACTGAGACCAGCATGATATTCATAATACCGATGCCTCCTACCAATAAAGAAATCCCAGCTACCCAGGCCAGCAGGTCGCGGAAGGCAGCTGTGGTGGCCTCCTGAGTGGCTATGATATCCTGCTGGGTCTGGATGGTAAACCCAGGGGAGGCCGGGTCAACATCATGACGAGTTACCAGCAGATTATTGATTTGGGTGATGACCCCGGGCAGAGCTTCAGCGCTTTCTGCCATCACATAAATCGTACGGACCCGGTCGGCAGCCATGCGTCCAGACGGGCTGAATTTATCCAGCACCAGATTGATGGGAAGATAGACCCGTCCATCATAATCCGTATCTCCCACGATGCCTTTGGGCGCCATAACACCGACGATGGTGAGCCGGGTAGTGCCAATGGTCAGGGTTTCACCCAGGGCGTTTCCCTCTCCAAATAAATCGGCTGCTATGCCGGCGCCCAAAACCGCCACCTTTGCCTTGCGAGAATCTTCCTGGCTGGTAAAGTAGCGCCCCGCCAGCAGGGGATAATCTCGCACCTCCGGAAAGTCAGCTGTGGTACCGATCAAGGAAATAGATTCCAGGCTGGTCCCGTTGGCTTTGATGGTTTGGGGAGCTGATTGTTGTTCGGCAGACACACCTAGAATACCAGTTACGTTCTCGCCAATCGCATAGGCGTCAGGCAGGGCCAGGTTCTGGCTGGAGCGGGGGACACCACGGGTTGGGCTGACGATTACCAGGTTAGCACCCAAGGCATTGATCTGCTCAGCAATAGCTGCTTCTGCTCCGGCGCTGACGGATAGCATAATTATGACCGCGCCAACCCCGATAATGACACCCAGCGTGGTCAGGATCGAGCGAACCTTATTGATGTTCAGCCCTTCCCAGGCAACCTTGAGGACAGTATTGAATTTCATCGGCGCCCTCCATTACCATTATGCCCGTTGATGATCTTTCCATCCATAACATGGATAGAGCGCTGAGCGTGGGTGGCAATTTTTGGGTCGTGGGTAACCATGACGATGGTGACACCCTGCTCATGTAGATCGTGTAAAAGTTGCAGGATTTCAGATCCGGATTTCGAATCCAGATTGCCGGTGGGCTCATCGGCCAGGATCAAGGATGGCTCGTTGACCAGGGCGCGGGCAATTGCCACTCGTTGTTGTTGCCCGCCCGAGAGCTGGTTCGGCAGGTGGTGCAGACGATCCATCAATCCGACCGCCTCCAGGCTGGCAGCCGCTCTTTCCGTGCGCTCTTGGGCGGTCAGGCCGGCTTCCAGGTTATACAGCAGCGGCATGGCCACATTCTCCATTGCGCTCAGGCGGGGCAGCAGGTTGAAGGATTGGAAAATGAAACCCAGCTTGCGGTTGCGGACTGAGGCCAGGTCGTTGACCTTTAACTGGCTGACATCTTGTCCATCCAGCTGGTAAACACCAGAAGTGGGGCGGTCAAGGCAGCCCAGGATATTCATCAGGGTGGATTTGCCCGACCCGGACGGCCCCATCACGGCTAAGAACTCGCCTCGATCCACATTCAGGTCCACTTTATCCAGTGCCCGGACCTGTGTGTCGGCCGCGCCATAGACCTTGCTCAGCTTCTGCACTTCAATCAGGGAGTCGCTCATTTTTTGCATTTCAATCAGGGAGTCGCTCATATTAGCGGGTCTCCACGTTGCCGGTGCTGACGATTTCACCTGCCTGCAGACCGCTCAGAATTTCAGCATTGGTATAGTCCATCAAACCCACTTTGACAGGGGTGGCTTTGAGTTGGCCGTCCGGTTGGACGATGAAAACCGCGTAGGAACCGGGGGCCAGTTCGCGCAGCGCTGCAATCGGAACTTGCAATACGCCATAGGCTTCGCCGGCGAAGACTTCCACGTCAGCGGTCATGCCGGGCAGGAGAGTCAGCTCAGGGTCTGGTTGCAAGGAGGCCCAGGCAGCCAGCGCGGGGCTGCCGTCCACGGTTGCCAGGGTTGGCTCAATACGGATCACTTCGCCATCGAGAGAATGGTCGGGGTACGCATCCAATGTCACCTGCACGCGTTTGCCCACCGCCACCATTCCCAGCTCGGTTTCATCCACAAAAAAGCGTACTAAAGGTTGGTCAAGGGTTGCCAGTGTGATCAGCGGGCCTGAGCCGGTGGTTTGACCGGTTACGGCGTTGAGCTTGGTGACCGTACCGCTGAGCGGGGCGATCAGACGGGTGTTCTCCAGATTCAGCCGGGCGTTCTCTGCGGCTTGGCGGGCTTGCTCGAGCTTGTTGAGAGACGCGCCGCTGCCCGTGGCCAGATCTTCATCAGTCAGATCATTACCTTGCAAAACGGCTAGATAAATGCGTGCTTCCTGCAGTTTCTGCTCTGCGATCGTTACGCTCAGGCGGGCTTGCCCGATCTCGTTTTCGGTGGGCGTCTGCAGCACTTCCTGGCGCACTTTGGTGAGAGGATCAACTTCGCTGATGGTGAATACAGCCGGGAGATATTCTTCTGTGTATGTGGTTTGCGCGCTTTCAAGGTTGGCCCGGGCGATTTCCAGCGCCTCTTTGGCTTCTTCCAATTCACTGCTAGTAGCTTCACCAGCAGCTTTTTCTTCCAAAGATGCCAGGTTTACTGCTGCTGCGGCAAGGTCTTGCTCTGCCTGCCAAACGGCTGGGCTGATCAGCGCAGCCAGGCGGTCGATGGCCTCATCCAGCCCTTTCTGGGCGTTATAGACTGCCATCTCGGCCTCCAGGACCGATGCAGGGGAGAGCAGGGCCTGTAAATTTTCTTCAGCCGTTTCCAACTGCTGTAGAGCAGCTGTATCATCCAAGCGTGCCAGCAGGTCGCCGGCATTGACCCGGTCGCCCAGGGATACGTTGACCTCCGCCAGCACCCCACCGGAGCGGAAGCTCAGCTCAACCTGCTCGGCCGGAAACAGGTTGCCGACGCCGTTGGTGACGACCAGGATATCGCCGGTGCGGACTTTGGCGGTTTGCATGCTGGGCTCTGGTGCGGCCTGTGCCGGCAGGTATTGTTTGGCGTAATAATAATATCCACCGGCGGCAACAACTGCCAGGAATAAGATCCAAAGGATGGGCTTGCGGGAAAATTTCATTGTGACACTCCATTCAGAGCAATAATCTATTTGGGCATTCCACGGTATGATGTAGTGCTACCCTCCACGAACAGGTAGCGTGACTAATCAATTTTCTTATATTGTTGTGAAGACGAGGTGGAGAAGTTGTGCAGAAGTTGTGAAGTTGTTGGGAGGGTAGATTGTTGGCAAGGGCAGCTGCGAGGCATCAACAATGGGAAAGCTAAGGCGAATCATATTGCAGCCCGGATAAATTTCATGTAAGATAGTATGGTTTTTCCGACCCTATCCACCGGCCGCAAGCCGGAGCTTCCGTAGACAGGCAACGTGGATTAAAGCGATCTCAGCCTGTTTACGAGAGCGCCAACCCCAGAAAGGTGCGCACAAGGTGTACCGATGACCCAACCCGCTATTCTCGCAGAAGGATTGACCTATACCTACGGTGATCTGGTCGCTGTTGACCATATCGATTTCTCGGTGGAGCCTTCCGAGATCATGGGCTTCTTAGGCCCCAATGGAGCCGGCAAGTCGACCGTGGTGAAAATGCTCAGTGGGCAGATCAAGCCCAAAGCCGGCAAGGCCACCGTGCTGGGTATAGATGTCGCCCGCCATCCAAAACAGGTGCAAGCGCAGGCCGGCATTTGCTTTGAGATCACCAATCTGTACGAAGAGATGAGCGGGGCTGCTAACCTGAACCTGTTTGCCAGTTTGTTTGGGGTGCAGGATTTCAACGCGGAAGCACTGCTGGAGAGGGTGGGTCTAGGGGGACGTGGCCGCGATCTGGTATCCAGCTATTCCAAGGGCATGAAACAACGCTTGATGGTGGGGCGGGCTCTGTTGAACCAGCCTGCCATTCTTTTTCTAGACGAGCCCACCGACGGGCTTGACCCGGTTTCAGCCGAAGCCATCCGTACCATTATCCTGGAGGAGCGCGCCCGCGGCGCGACAGTCTTTCTGACCACGCACGATATGATGGAGGCCGACAAACTCTCAGATCGGGTAGCTTTCATTGACCAGGGCAAGATCGCTGCCATCGATACACCACACGCCCTCAAGCAACAATATGGAAAGCGCTCGCTCAAGGCGCAGGTCGCCGGACCTGACGGTAGGTTGGAGTTGCGCGAGATCAGCCTGGACAATGACCATACTGCTGCGGCGGTCACTGAACTGTTTAACCAGGAGCAGGTGGTCACGCTGCACAGCGAAGAAGCCACCCTGGAGGATATCTTCATCCAGATCACCGGAAGAGGCCTGGCATGAACCTGCGCATGATAGCTGTCCTGATCAAAAAGGACCTCTCTCTTTATTTCAAGAATCGCTTCTTTGCTCTGGTGACCGTACTGGGACTAATATTCTATCTGGTGGTTTTCTTTCTGCTGCCCAAGACGGTGGACGAGACTTTAGAGCTGGGCTGGTATGCGCCCGAGCTGCCGGGACTGGTTATCGAAGAACTCCAAGAAGAGGGCCTGATCTTGAATGTGTATGGCTCAGACGCGGCTCTAAAGCAAGCTGTACTGGCGGGTGACGAGCCGGTGGGAATTTCCTTACCCCCAGACTTCATCCAACAGCTTGCATCGGGAGCGAAACCCATTGTGATCATCTATTTCCAATCCAGCGTGCCGGACGAGTTCCGCTCGGCCTATACGATCCTGCTGGAAGAGCTGGGTTATCTGCTGGCGAAC
>JAWOHN010000252.1:0-7306 GCA_046485135.1 Anaerolineales bacterium
TGCGAGGGCTGCCATCACCAGTCCAGGGTCGCGGTATGCTTAAAAATTACGCCAGTTTTCTGGGTTTAGACACAGACAAGCTGCTGCTGCGCTTTGCAGACGGCCTGCAATCAACCCTGGCAGCTAAACAGGAGGCAACGCCCCGTCGCCGGCCGCTGGTGGAGCGCCGTCCGCTTAGCGAGATGTCCCCCATCCAACGCTTGTTGTCCATTGATTTTCTGGTCGGTGGTTTCATTGTCATCTTCTTGGTTGGTTTCCTGCTATGGAGCGGTTCTCGGATTGCAGGAATACGCTCAACGGCTGCGGAACAGACCGCCACGCCTACCGCTCCTTCGATTGCAGAAGTGTTGATATCCACTCCCGTGTTTGCCCTTACTACCAGCCCTCAGCCAGTTGAAGAGGGAGATACGGGGAATGAGGCCCTGGTTGGTAGTCCTGATCTCGACCTGATAGGCACAAACTCTTCTAACGGCCAACAAGAGGATGAAAATGGTTTACAGCAGCCGGCTTTGCCGCCGCTGAGTGAGGGAGCTTTCCAGGTGTATATCATGGTTCAGCAAAGGGCCTGGATGCGGGTGGTTGTGGATGGCCAAACCGTCTTTGATGGCCGGGTGATCCCGGGCAGCGCCTATCCTTTCTCTGCTGACGACACGATCGAAATTTTGACCGGAAACGGCGCAGCTTTATACGTGTATTACAATCAGACAGAACTGGGCCTGTTGGGGGCGTTGGGGGAGGTTGTCCAGCGGGTTTTCACAGCACAAGGCATCACCACACCTACCCCAACATTGACCTCTACCAGCTTACCCACAGCCACCAGTTTACCCCCTGAGCCCGACACGCCCACTCCTACTTTAAATGCCACTGAACAACCGGCTTCCACCGCGACCCCATGATCTTCAAATGAAAACCAAGACATTCCACATTGTTTCTTTAGGTTGCGCAAAAAATGCAGTTGATTCCGATTCGATGTCCCAGCTCATGCTTGGGTCCGGCTACCGCTTGGTGCAAAAACCCGCCCGAGCCAGTGTTGTGATTGTCAACACTTGTGGCTTTATCGGCCCGGCCAAACAGGAATCGCTGGAGGTGCTGGCTGAGCTGGCTGCTCGCAAAAAGCAGGGGCAGATGTTGATTGCAGCAGGCTGTTTGACCCAGCGTTATGGCGCTGAGGTCGCCCGACAAGTCCCGGGCATCGATGGCATCCTGGGCACCCGCCGCTGGATGGACATTGTGGATGTGGTCAAAGAGCTGCGCAACGGTCGAGGGCCACAGCCTCTTTACCATTTGCCTGAGGCTGCAACGGTTGGGCAGGATGAACACGGCGCCCGGCGGGTGTCGATCCAGGGCGCCAGTGCGTACATTAAGATTGCCGATGGCTGCCGCAGACCATGCGCCTTTTGCGCCATCCCTCTCATCAAAGGAACGGCCGTGAGCCGCCCCATGTCAGCCATCCTCGATGAAGCTCGTGAGCTGCAAGATCTGGGCGTGCGTGAGTTGATCTTGATCGCCCAGGATTCGACCGATTATGGGCACGATTTGGGCATGAAGGATGGCCTGGCGACTCTGCTTGAAAACCTGGTGCAAGCTGCACCCGCTATCGACTGGCTGCGCATCATGTACGCCTATCCTGGGTATGTCACTGATCGCTTGATGGAAGTGATGGCTGCACACCGGCAGATCCTCCCATACCTGGATATACCTCTCCAGCATGCTCACCCGCAGGTACTGCGCCGGATGCGCCGCCCGGCTAACATGGACTGGGTACACCAGACTTTGGGAAAGATGCGCCAAATGCTGCCGGAGCTGGCTCTGCGCACCACCTTCATCGTTGGGTACCCAGGAGAAACGGAGTTTGAATTCCAGGCTTTATTGGACTTCGTCCAGGAAATCCGCTTTGATAAGGTAGGTGCTTTCCAATTTTCCTTCGAGCCTGGCACTGCCAGCGAGCCGCTGGGAGACCCCGTCCCAGTAGAAGTGAAGCAAGCCCGCTACGAGCAATTGATGCTCTTGCAACAGGGGATTTCTTTGCAACGTAACCAGGCCCAGGTAGGGCGCACGCTCGATGTTTTGATGGAGGGGCAGGGAGATGAGCTCAGCCTGGGGCGTAGTTACCGGGAAGCGCCAGAGGTCGATGGTATGGTCCTGATCGAAGGGAAAGCGCCGTTGGGCGCCTTACTGCAGGTGAAGATCACCGGCGCAATGACCTACGACCTGACCGGTGTGATAGCATGATCTGGTTTAAAAAAAACGACCCTGGATGAATTTCAGATAAGCCCAACTTATACAAGAGAAGGTCAAGTGAAGACAGCGCGCGCCTTTGGTGCAGGCAAATCTATCACCCGTTACGCCAACGGAGGCATACAGGATTAACTTATGCTGGATACCCACCATCCTGAAACTCGCTTTGCCCTGGAGAGCGTCCGCCAGGCAACCTACCTCGTCCGTCAAGTACAGGTGGAGATGCTCGGCAAGGCGATCTCAAAATCGGACCATTCCCCAGTCACCGTGGGCGACTACGCTGCTCAGGCTTTGATTGGTTCACTGCTGGAAAGATATTACCCGGACGACGTCCTGGTGGCAGAAGAGGATAGCCGCACCCTGTGCAGCGCCGGGCAGGAAGGCCTGTTGGATTTGGTAACCGGCTTTGTGGGTCGCTTTGTCCATGACGCAGAGCCCGAGCAGGTTTGCCGCTGGATCGAGCGTGGGCAAGCGCGCCCGGCCCGCCGTTATTGGACGCTCGATCCGATCGATGGGACCAAAGGCTATCTGCGCGGCGACCAGTATGCCGTGGCGCTGGCTTTGATCGAAGACCAGCAGGTACAATTGGGTGTGCTGGGCTGCCCAAACCTGACCGACGCTTTCCGCCCTGACCTGGGCGGTCCTGGCTCTTTGGTGATTGCCCGCCGCGGGCATGGATCTTGGACTACTTCACTGGCCTCTGCGCGTGAATTTGACCCGTTGCACGTTTCCAGGCGAGCGGACCCAACCATGGCCCGCCTGCTGCGCTCCTTCGAAGCTCAGCACACCAATGTTGGTAAGCTTGACCAGCTGGTGAGCCAACTCGCCATCCAGGCTGATCCGGTCCGTCTGGACAGCCAGGCCAAGTACGCCATCCTGGCGGCAGGGAAGGCCGAGGTCATGCTCCGGTTATTGTCGGCCGAGAAGCCCGATTACCGGGAGAAGGTATGGGACATTGCGGCTGGTTCCATCATCGTTGAAGAGGCCGGAGGCCGGGTGACCGACCTGCATGGAAAAGCGCTCGATTTTTCCACCGGCCGTGAATTCAAGAACAATCGTGGCATCCTGGTGACCAACGGCCATCTCCAGCAGGCTTTCCTGGAGGCGCTGGCCAGCTTGGGAGTATAATCCGTTATTGCTTTATGTCACGCACAGACCAGCTGGCCGTAATCCTCAGCTTGCTTGC
The DNA here is from genome assembly GCA_046485135.1 of Anaerolineales bacterium. Lineage (GTDB taxonomy): Bacteria > Chloroflexota > Anaerolineae > Anaerolineales > UBA4823 > CAZAQS01. The sequence goes on from JAWOHN010000252.1 coordinate 3,425, forward strand.
CATCTTTTTGGCAGCTTTGGTGACCCAATACATCTTTGAGGGCGTCCCCCACCTGGAAGATGAAGTCGCCTATGTCTGGCAGGCTCGCTTGCTGGCAGAAGGCAAGCTCTCCATCCCCTCGCCACCCCATCCCAGAAGCTTTTTGGTCCCTTTTGTGGTCGATTACGAAGGCCAGCGCTTTGGCAAGTACCCGCCCGGCTGGCCGCTGGTACTCTCGGCAGGGGTTTTGCTGGGAGCGCGGCAGCTGGTAAATCCCCTCCTGGCCGGCCTGGGCGTCTGGTTGACCTACCTGCTCGGCAAGCGTCTCTTCGGGCAGGTTACTGGGCTGCTGGCGGCTGGTCTGACCTTGACCTCGCCCTTCTTCTTATTGAACTCAGGCTCCTTGCTCTCCCACCCTCTGGGGTTGGTTTTGAGCGCGGCCTTTGCCCTGCTGTGGTTGGCCGGATTCGCAGATCGTGAGTCTGCCCCCCGCTGGCGCTACACATTCGGTGCAGCCCTGGTCCTGGGTTTCTTGGTCCTGGCGCGGCCCTTTACGGCCGTAGGGGTGGCTTTGCCCTTTGCTGCCCACGGGCTGTACTTGTTCTTTTTCCCGAGCCGGCAAGCGGGACAGCGCCGCCAGGTCCGGACCCACTTGCTGGTCTTTGGCGGGTTGGAGTTGGCGCTGGCTGGTTTGGTCTTTCTCTGGCAGTACCGCGTGACCGGCGATCCCTTCTTGAACCCCTACACCCTGTGGTGGGAATACGACCGGATCGGTTTTGGGGAAGGGATTGGGGTCGTTCCGGGTGGTCACAGCCTGGCAATTGCCCGCATCAACATGCGCTACAGCCTTAACGCCGGCTGGCGTGACTTGTTCGGCTGGGCGGGCTATTCCTGGCTCTTCCTGCCCTTTGGCCTGCTGGCAGCCCGCAAGAACTGGAAAGGGCTGCTGGTGGGGGCTGTCTTCCCCAGCCTGGTCTTCATCCACATCTTTTATTGGATCGGTTCGGAGCTGTTTGGCCCACGTTACTATTATGAAGGGTTGTTTAGCCTGACCCTCTTCACCTCGTTGGGAATATCCTGGTTGGCGGGTTGGCTCAAAAACCCGCACGTAGGTGCGGATGGATCAACCCCCCCATCAGACGTAGAAACGGCCGGGCCAGCTGCCTGGCATCCAGGCCGGTTGAGCCGCTTAATGGAGCGGGTACGGTTTGCATATAGCAGTACCTCGGCTCGCGTCACCTCGCTTTTCAATCATCCCAAAGCCCTCCTGGCGCGCAATTATCTGGTGCCGGCTGTGCTGATCTTGCTGGTGTATTACAACATATTTAGCTTCCTACCCGGTCGCTTATGGGATATGCACGGCTTGTACACTATCAGCCGCGCCGACCTGCAGCCCTTCTTGACCCAGGAGGCCCAGGCCTTGACTCCGGCCTTGGTCATCGTCCATAGCGAGAAGTGGATGTCCTATGGGTCCTTGATCGAGTTGGAAGACCCGCGTCTGACGACCCCCTTCATCTTTGCCTGGTCGCGCGGTCCGGACGCCGATCAGGCCGTAGCGGCGGACTTCTCCGAGCGAAATATCTACCACTACTACGTAGATGAACCGTGGTTTTTTTACACCGCTCCCAAAGAATAAATCACCATTTTCCCCCTAGGAAAGCGCACGGGCGAAGGCTGTGCAGGCCAGCACCACGATCGCCATCCCCAGGTTCAGGTACACCCAGCGGCGGTTGCTTGCCAGAACCCGCGGCAGGTCTTCAGCCATAGCGCCGCCCTGCAGTTTAGCCCCATATACGACGATCCGGCGCATCCTGGGGATTGCTCCCCAGGTGATATAGGCGCTCACCGCCACCATTCCCACAAACACGATATGCTTGAGCAAGATGGCCACTGACCACAGGTTGCCGAACTCAAAAAAGCCTTCGTAATTGGGATTGCCGCTCATCTGCACCAGCCCGGTGCCGATCAGCGTCGCCAGACAGAACCAACCCAGCAGGTCCAGGCGGCTTTGGATGCCTTCCATCTGGCTGGCAAAGGCAGCCTGGTCCAGCTTTCGTTGGGCCACCGGCAAGATCAACAGCGCCAGTGTAGCCAACCCGCCGATCCATACGACCGTGGCAAGCATATGAAACCAATAGGCCAGCGTTAAAGCCCAGGTGGGGGTGGTCATCCTTCAGAAGATTCGCTGGTAGGTTCTGCTGTGGGGGTTTCCTGGTTATCTGGCGGCGGCGTTTCCTGACCATCTGGAGGAGGGGTGGACTCGAGCGTTGGCGTTGCCGCGGCCGGGTCCGAGAGGGTTGGGGTGGGGGTGAGGGTCTCTAGGACCGGTTCTGGCTCTGCGGGAGTGTAGCATTCTTCGTAGGCAAAGTTAGCGGTTGGCTCCAACGAGGGGTCTTCCCGTACCTGCCGGGAGGCCTGGTATTGCTCGTAAGCTTCACAGAACAAACCTTGCTGAGCCAGGAAATCGCCGTATTTGGTCAGGGCGATCCGGTAGCGGTCGGTGGAGGTCCAGCCAGAGCCGTCCGCCAGATAAGGGGCAGTCAGGATCAATTGCTGGTAATATTCAACAGCCTTGCCCCAGTCTACTTCCCAAAAACTGGCCCCGGTGATGTAAATTTCCGCCCAGGTACGGTAGTTGCGGGCCTCTGCGTCTAGCGGGCCGAAGCGCTCTGCCAGAGCCAGGTCGTAAGTGCCGCCTTCCAGGTCGGTAGACCTGATCTTTTCCAAACCTCGATTACGCAGGGCCACGTACATCATCCCGTCCACCTCGATGGTGTGCAGATCGGGTGCGTCTTTGCGCAGCTTGAGCAGCGCGTCAATGGCGGCTGTCCAATCGCCCTCCAGCATGAGCTGTTTGGCCTGGGTGTACAGCTCTTCCACGCTGCGCAGGTCGGGGGTGGGCGTCAGGGTGGGGGTGGGGGCCGGAGTGGAGGTGGCGGTGGTGTTTTGCTCCAGCAGGACCATGGCCAGTTTTTCGGTCACGCCCGGAAAGCCCGGGTCTTGCTGGATGACCCACTCGAAACGCTGGCGGGCCAGGTCAAAACGCTTGGCCTCCATGTCTGCCACGCCTAAAGCGAATTGCTCCTGGACCATTTGGGCCAGTTGGGTCGATTCTGCGCTGGTACGCTCGGTCAGGCCGGCGCGGTAGCCGCCAAAGGCGCTCATGCCCGCAATGGTCAGCAGGGTCAGGATAGCTACAATGGCGAAATATATCCAGGTGCGGCTGCTGCGTCCGCCGCCAGGGTTGACAGCCTCTGCTGGGCTTTCGGGTGCTGCGGCTTCTTCGCCAGATGAGCTTTCCGGGAGAATCTGTACAGGGCGGGTGCTTTCATCAACCTCCCCACCCTCCTGACTGGCAGAGGGGGGAAGGGTATCATCGATTTGTGGGGTTTCCATGCGTCCATTATACCAAACACGCCATGGGCGATGTTGGCAAGCTAACACCTCATTTCCGGTACTCGCCAACAACTTTTTTACCCCCCCTCTACCGCGGCAGGTTTAGGCGACTTTTTCTAGAAAGAGTATAATTTCTCTGATGAGCGCCTATCACTTTTCCTACCCCATCGAGGTTCGCTATGGCGACCTGGACCCGCAAGGACACGTCAACAACGCCAAATATCTGACCTATATGGAGCAGGCCCGCGTGGGCTATATCCGCCGCCTGGGCGTCTGGAAGGGAGATAGTTTCCTCGACATCGGCATCATCCTGGCGGAGGCCCGCGTCACCTTCCGTAAACCGATCACCCTGGGGATGGATGTGCGCGTGGCCGTGCGCGTCTCGAAGCTGGGCAATAAAAGCCTGACCATGGATTATCGCCTGGAAAATAGCCCGGGTGGTGAGCTGTTGGCCAGCGGCGACTCCGTACTGGTCGCCTACGATTACCGCAGCGGCCAAACCATCCC
>JAWOHN010000069.1:0-11399 GCA_046485135.1 Anaerolineales bacterium
CTGGTTTCAGGGGAGTTCCAGTCCGTGTTGTTCCAACAGAGACGGGTCGGCCAGCAGAGCTTCGGTCGGCCCGTCTGCTACAACCCGGCCTTCATCCATAATGATCATGCGCGGGAAAAGCTCGCGCACCATCAACAGGTCATGGGTGGAGACCAGCATGGTCAAAGGGAACTCATGCAGCAGGTTGATCAAAGACCGGCGGGCGCGCGGGTCTAAGCCGGCAGTGGGTTCGTCCAACACCAGGATCTGAGGGTCCATGGAGAGGACAGTAGCAATGGCAATGCGCTTTTTTTCCCCGGTGCTCAAGTGATGAGAGAGCCGGCTGGCAAAGCGGCTCATCCCCACTTGTTCCAAAGCTGCGGAAACTCGCTGGGCAATTTCTTCCTCTGACAAGCCCATATGTAGCGGGCCAAAAGCGACGTCTTCATAAACCGTTGGGGAAAAAAGCTGGTCATCTGGATTTTGGAAAACCATCCCAACCATGGCGCGGATGGTGGGCAGGTTCTTCTTGCTGATCTCCAGCCCTCCCACCTGCACCTGTCCTTTCCCGTTCAGGATACCGTTCAGGTGCAGCATCAGGGTGCTTTTTCCGGCCCCGTTAGGCCCAACCAAAGCGGCTTTTTCGCCTTTTGCAATGCAGATGGACACGCTGTGCAGGGCTGGATGCCCATCGGGATAACTGAAGCTGAGTTGTTCAACGGAGAGCAGGCGCGAACCATCCGTGCAGCCATCAGTACTTTGCTTTGGATAGGCTGTCTGGTGGATTTGCAGATCGGCTTGGTGAATGACTGGCATAGGCTAAAAGTCCTTTTCAGGCGGAAGGTCTATAATCCTGGTATTCGTCCAATCAACTGGAAAGAGAACAACAGCAGCAGGATGATCAGCAATACAACCCAATCCTGGTTCTGCATGGAATGAGGGTTGATGGTGAGCAAGGTACCGTTGTAACCGCGCGCTAACATTGCATTGTAGATACGGTCGCTGCGCTCGTAGCTGCGCAGGAAGAGCTGGCCGGCCATATTGCCAGCTACCCGAGCGCGCCAGCGTAGTGATCCTCCGCTGGTCTGGCCGTCAGCGGCGGCGCTGCGGGCTTCGCGGGCGCGTAACAGCCGCATGGCCTCGTCTGCCAGGACGAACAGGTAGCGGTACATGAAGGAGATGATGGACACCAGCACTCCAGGTACGTATAAGTGACGCAAGGCATGCAGCAGGTCCGGAAATTGGGTGGTGGCTACCAATAAGACCGCCATCTGGACTGAAAGCCAGCTGCGCACCAGGATGCTGGTAAAGCGTAGCAGACCTGCATCAGTGATCACCAGAAGTAGCGGGCCGATCTGTACCTGGGCGATGGCCTCTCCCGGGATGGAGAACAAGACGGTGGCGGCAGCCAGGGCAAAAGGCAGGGCAATCAGCGAGCGTTTCAAGGTGTAGCCAACCCCCAGAGATGAAGCTACACTCCCCAGCAAGATCAGTCCCCAGGAGAGGCCAAACCCAAGCCAGGCTCCGTCGGGCAAGAGCAGGTTTGAGAGGATGAACAAGAAGGTAACAATGACCTTTACGCGCGGGTCGAGCCGGTGGACCAGGCTGTGGGCATCGTGGTAACGGTCAAAGGCATGCACATGCATAGATGCTCAGGTCCTTAGCTCAGTCTCCGCTGGTGACTGTGGATTTTGAGCGGCGAATAACTTTCGTAATAAGCACAACCAGGGCAGCCACACCCAAGGCGCCCAATGCGCCGGCCAGGATGGTGGAAAGGGCTGTCTCACCCAGGAAGGGTAGGGTGTAATCAGGCAGGATATTATAAGGAGACTCTACGCTGCGATCCAGGAAACCGATATCCATGGCAACACGCTCAAAGCCATCCGGATCGGCAGAGGCCAGGGGCGAAATGAGCACCACTGCCAGGGAAAGCAGCAACCCAACCGCAATCCAGGCCTGGCCACCTCGAGCTGGGGCAGTCTGCGCCTGGACCAGGTCAGGACGGGTGCGCAGGATAAAGGCCAGAGCCGCTACGGTGATGAGGGCTTCACCGATGCCGACCAGGGCATGCACCCCCAGCATAGTCGGGACGACGATGTCCAGGCGGGCTGTGCCGCTTAACCACAGTTGCAGAGCAGTAGCCAGTGCGCCGGCCATGACCGACAGCCAGGCAGCCACCCCAGCCACGCCCAGGCGCATCCCCAGCGAACGCCCGGCGGTAGCCCGGTAAAGGCCATAGCCGATTAGAACGGTTAACAGACCCATGTTGAGGATATTGGCTCCCATAACAATCAGACCGCCATCCTGGAACAATAATGCCTGAACCATAATCACACTGGTCATCACCAGCATGCCAGCCCAGGGTCCCAGGGTAATAGCTGCCAGAGCGCCTCCAAGCAGGTGTCCGCTGGTTCCACCCGCCACGGGGAAGTTGATCATCTGTGCAGCGAAGATAAAGGCTGCCATGACTCCCATAAGCGGAATCTGGCGCTCGCCGATTTCTCCTTTTGTGCGGCGGACGGCAACGTACACCAGAGCTGCGGTGATGGCCCAACAAAGAATGGCAACCGGCAAGCTGAGCAGGCCATCGGGGACGTGCATCATGATGGGTTTTAACAGTTGAGTGAGTGGTAGCATGGTTTTTACTCTCCTTTATTTTTTCAAATCAGACTTTGAGCCATCCAGGCAATCCGGGCATAAACCAAAGAAGGTGACGTGAAGCGAATCGATTTTGAACCCTGTCAGCTGCTCAATTTTTTGATAGAGCTCACTCAGAACTGTATGGTCGATATCCAGCATTTGCTGGCAGCCGCGGCAGATCAAGTGATGGTGCTTGTGATCGGCATACTCGTAAACGAGCTGGCCGTTTCCGATATGGGCAACCAGGACCAAGTCGTTCTCGGCCAGGAAACTGAGGGTACGGTAAACCGTTGGCTCGGTCAGGCCGGGCAGGGTCTGGCTGGCGCGTTCGAAGATCTCGGTTGGCGTCAGGTGGCAGTTCGATTTGCTCAACACTTCTAAGATGGTCAAGCGTTGAGGTGTCAGGCGGAAACCCCTGGAGCGCAGGTGGGCAGCAAGTTCTTTTGATAGGGTCATGTTATTCCTTGTTATTGTATTTAGATACAATAACAATTATAGCTGATTAAGAGTCGATTGCAAGGGGGGGGTGTCGATTTTGGATGTTTGGGCGTTGAGTAAGGGATGTTTTAGTCCAGCCCTTGTATTATCCTAGATGGGAGGAGATGGGGTGGTCTTTCTAGTAAGGGGTGGGTGTTAGGATGGGAACAGCGCCTGGACAATAAATAAATGGGGCAGGCTACATGACCTACCCCATTTGATTCTGGCGGCTATGGTTGGATTTACAGGTGCGGGCCGATTTTTGATATGATGCGTTGCTTGGGCTGGTAGCCGGTCATTCGCTCAACCGGCTGACCGTTGGAGAACAATATCAGGGTCGGAACACCCATGATCTGGTATTGCATGGCCAGGTCTGCGTTTTCATCTACATCTAGCTTGACGACCTTAACTCTCCCGTCCCATTCCTGGGCCAGTTGTTCGACGATAGGCTCGAGCATCTTGCACGGGCCGCACCAAACGGCAGTAAAATCGACCAGCACCGGCAAGGTTGCTGAGATCACTTCGTTGGCAAAATCTGATTCGCCGACGTGTATTATTTCCATCACTCAGCCACCTCCAACAGGGGATTGTCGGTATACATTAGTAGGTGATGACCCTGGGCAGGTTCTTGGCCTGTTCGATCCAATCTGCAACCTGGGATTCGACAGGCATCTTGCGGACCAGTTTCTTCGCTTCGTTTGTCTCGACCATCTTGGCAAACAGATTTGCCGCATTACGCTGAGCCAGCTCAGGGACCGTGTCCACGCCGGCTTCCTCCAGCAGGTCGGCGTATTCTTCCCCAACCCCTTTGATGCGGAACAGGTCGCAGTGATTGATCCACTCCAGAATCAATTTGTCACTGACGCCGGTCTGTTCAGCAATCGCTTTGCGTCCAGCCGTGCTGCTGCCTTTCTTCAGGAAATCTTCGACGGATCTAACGCCGGCGTCTGCCAGCTTTTGGGCGTAGACTTCGCCGATCCCTTCAACGGTAGTTAGCTTTGTCATTTTATTGCCTCCTATTTAGAATGTTTTTTGGTCAGTGTATTCACGAGAGTGGTCGGAACGTTTTTGGGGATCTGGTCGCGCAGGGAATATTTCCCAACAGCCCCCGTAAAAATCAAAAATACCCAAACGATAAATATAGGATACTGGAAAACCGGCAAAAGCGCAAGCACCAGAGAGCGGGTTTTGTGATTTTCAGAACTGAGTTGACGCAGGGAAGCGGGCGTGATAGAATGCATTTCGCTCACGGGCGCGTAGCTCAACGGCAGAGCAGTGGCCTTTTAAGCCATTGGTTGAAGGTTCGAATCCTTCCGCGCTCACTCGATTGCCATTTTGACCCATAAATAGGTCATAAAACGAGTGATCTCTCCCACCAAGACCTGCTAGATGGCGGGTTTTTGTGTTTAATCCCCCACTTTAGCCCTATTTTTATATGTGCCGAAAAAACGGCTCAGAATATATTTCCAATGTACTTGTTTTAATTTTTGTTCCAACCAGTCAACAAGAGTCAACAGCAGTCAACCACTGACACGAAAGGAGGGTGTACTATGGCAAGAAACAGGAAGAAGGAGTTGATGATGATATCGTTTGACAAGGCAAGCGAATTATATCTGTCCACGCTGGCGACTGAGGGAAAAAGCCCCAGATACATCGATTGGCTGAAAACTCGACTGCGATATTTCGGGGATTTTCTTGCCCGGACTTACGGGAAGGATTTTGTCCTCCAGGATTTAGACGTGGAAGACGGTCGATCCTATCTTAGAGAGCTCATGGCGAGGGGCACGCGTTACGAGGGTCACCCCATGCACAAGGCACAACGGGGTAAGCTCAAAATCCAATATATCCATGGGCTGGGCAGGGCAGTGCGCTCTTTCTCAACTTGGGCGCACGAAGAAGGGTATTTGGAGGAGAATATCATGCGCCGCCTAAAACTCCCGCAGCTTCCAAAGACCTTACCCGAGCCGCTGACCGAGGAAGAAATCCAGCGCGTTCTCGCGGTCAGCCTGGATCAAACCTATGAACGGCTGCGTAATTTCTCCATTATGATGTTGTTTTTCGATACAGGCATTCGCCTGGATGAATTGGTTAATCTCAGGCTCTCCAGGGTTGATTTCACAATTGGAGAAACGACGATCATCGGAAAGGGTAACAAAGAGCGCAAGGTTCCCATCGGGCTGCAGGCTAAGAAAGCGCTGCTGGATTACATCACATTAGAGAGACCAGAGCCGGCTAGGCTTGGAGATGAAGATCGCGTGTTCCTCAGCTCGGAAGGCTTCCCGATCACGCATACTACCGTAGAAAAGTTATTTCAAAGGGTGAAGCAGCGAGCTGAAATCGATAAGTTTCATCCACACGCCTGCCGGCATACATTTGCCGTGCGCTACTTGATCCATGGCGGGGATGCCTTCAGCTTGCAGAAAATTCTGGGGCATACCTCGCTGGAGATGACTCGCAAGTACGTCAACCTGGCTTCGGAGGATGTAAAAGAAAAGCACCGGCGCTTCAGCCCGATGGATAATCTGGGATTCAGGGTGAAGGGGAGAGGACGACCCAAAATGACGAAGGCATAGGGTTGTTCGGAGGAAGAGATTTTTCGCTAATCAAGCATGTCGACGACAGTTCATTTAGGTGAATTAACCTATAGGTCAATTAACCTAAAAAGCATATCCATTTGGCATCAAGGCATTAGCCTGCCTTAAATACCCGATGCTGCCGATACTCCCGCAGCGCGCTGCGCCCTAATGGCGGCAGGCCGGCCAATAGCAGAATTTCATCCACCTCGACGCGCTCCAGGCGATAAGTAATCCCCAGGGCAATGATGACATCCCGTTGGGGACGTCGCGCTCCTTTGAGAATGTAGTGCACATAGGTCGGATCAAGATCGCTGGCTTGAGCCACTTCACGCAAAGACATGCCGCTGCGCTCGTGGGCTTCGCTTAGCATGTAGATGTAATCTGGTATGCGGAGGTGGTCAGGCGTTTGCACTTGCATCATGAATCTGGCTGGATAAATTCCCAACAACAATTTGATTGGCGACTGGCTATTTTATAGCCGTAAGGATATCCCCCTGTCCATATCCCAGTTTATCCTAATTTTCGAAATACTTGCTTAACTTCTAGATCAGGGTATCCCGATCATGCTGAAAACCAGAATACATGATTGGTGTAAACCCTTAAGCCATCCTGCGCCGGGGAACAAGTTGCTCACCGTATGTTTTACGCATCAGTGCCACCCGGTTCAAAATCGTTTTTTCTGTTCGCCCTATGCGCAGCGCGATCTGTTTAGCCGTGTAGCCTTTTGCCCACAGATCCAGCACCAGATTTTCATCCTGTGAGGGAACAATATCGCCTTGATCGATATCCCGATTAATATTCGGGATATTCCGAATGAGTTCAATGGGATCACCTTCATAGATTTTTAGTTTCAAGGATCGAATCAATTCGGATTGAATTTGCATCCAGCAATGATGGCGTTGCTCTCGGAGCGCTGTTCGAATAAGCGCCAATGCCCTCACATCGTTCCCATCCATGCGTGCCAGTCGGATCGATACAGATGAGGCCGGCAGGTGTTCCACAATCCTGTCTTCATAGCGGCTCACATCTTCATCTTCCGGATCGGGCGGTGAAGGGATCAGAATCAGCGTTTGTGTCGATTCGATTGGAACGATCTCCACCTTCATGGCTGGTCCCCAATAGCGATGCACGAAGGTCAGTTGGGTTGTAAACTGCCTCCTATCAACAAGGGATTCCTGGTGAATCAGGGAGATCTCGGGATAGCTGTCACTCAACCAGCTAATGAGTTTTTGGGCTGTCGGCTCACTCCCTTTACTTATGATGTATCGAACGCAGTTTGAAGGATCTATCATTTCTCCCGCTCCCCTGACGAGACATAGCTTTGGCGGATGACGGCGATCCGGTTGTGCCCCAACTTGAGCGATGTTTCCAGCAATGCCTGCCGGTCATCGGCTCCGCGCGACCTGGCGCGATGGTATTCTTCTACGCTGAAAGTCTTGCGGTATCCATGGCTGGCAAGTTTATGAATGCCTAATTCATCGCAGGCATCGCGCACCAACGTACGTGCCCGGTCCGGCAGTCCCAGCCGGTCGGCGAAGAGGTGACCACTTGGCTGTATATCAGGTGAGTTCTTGAGAGCGGTCATAAACCCCTGAGACCAGGGTGCATAAAGGAACCTGCGCGGCTTGCCGCCCTTGGTGTGGTTTTCGTTCCCTTCCTGGTTCAGGGAGATCATCCCACTCTCCAGATTGATATCCTGAGCGCGCAGATAGACAGCTTCGCTAATGCGCATCCCACCCGCCCACATCAAGGTGAGCAGTCTGGCAACAACGGGGTCCTGTGGTGTGATATGCGCGATGATCGCCTGTGCTTCTTCTTCGGTGTATGGGATGGGCTTCGGTTTTGAATGAAAGCCACCTGGTCCTCCCTGATTTTTATATGGCAGCAACGGTGGTGCATCGGGAAAGAAGATGCCGGCCTTGCGGCAGGCAGTGTCCAGCTTGCGCAGGGAGGCGCAAGCGCGGGCAATCCTTCCACCTGACCGCTCTCGCTGTTTCAGCTCCTCGATATAGGCGAGTGCCATCTCTTGCCTGACCTCAGAGAGATGTTTCACCTCCGGCCATTTGGAGCGAACGAACCGGGCGAACTGGTGCACATCCGCTGACATGCAGCGCATGGTACTGATGCCGGTGATCAGCTCCGTATCCCGATGGCGCCGCTTGGCTATATGCCGGCTGGCGCCGGGTTGAAAGATGCCCTGCAGGGCTATCATCATCTGGTAACCCAGGCTGCCCGCACTGTTTTTGCTCATCATTCACCTCCACAAATCTAAAATTGCCGATAGCCGACCGGATAACGCTTTTCCCTTAGTTTCCTATTACAGCTTTCTACTTCGCCAACCTCGGTAAGACAACTTGCCGGCGCCGCTACGCTTAGCGCCTTAGGGTTGCAACTCCCCTTCCGGAGAGAGCCTGCAAAGATCGCAGGTTGATCGCTTGAGTGAGGCCCACGCTGCAGTTGAGCGATCCAACAGCTTCAGCGCGCTGCCCAACCGCCTGGCGAAAGTGCGGCTGGGGATGGGATAACGGTGAAATATCTTTGTAGTTAACCTCCTTTCCTTGTCATCTGGTTTGGTTTCGGGTTCTCCTTCGAATGTGCATTCTGGCACACTGACCAACGTTTAAGTGGGAGAACCGATTGCCACTTGGCATAGTTAAAAAAAAAGAAACCACACATCCAGGGGGAAAAATGACCTGCCAACGTATGGTTTCTGTATCACTGATATTTGGCGCCGAAAGCAGCGCGTTGGTAATCGTTATTAAAATATTACCAGCGAAATCCGATTTGTCAAGCGATTTTTGGAAAATCGAGACCTGTGTCCGGATGTGTCCGGTACATACGTCCCTATCTCAAATGTGAACCAAAGTCAATAAAGTGCAATAACGGATCGTCTTATTTACGCTTCATGAACTTGATTAGTGTGCACGCAAATGTTGTCAGGGAAAGGAGCCTGCGGTAGGATTGGGCCACCATAGACCAAACTACCGGAGGCTCCCCATGAACTATAACACTGAAATGATCAACAGCGTAGCACAACAAATAGCCGAGATGTTCAAAGAAGCGGTGGTGGAACAACAAAAAGCCGGACAAGGGACACCGCTGATCGCTCAAATCGAGGCAGGTCTGCGAGAAACCTTGAGGCAAATTGGTCTGCAAGCTTTGGGAATGTTTTTGAGTTCAATGCAATCGACACCAAGCAGTGAAATGGCTTGTGAATGTGGTGGGATTTTGCATTATCAGCGTATAAGAGAGGCGAAGGTCATCAGCGTGTTTGGGAAAACGGCCTATAAGCGAGCCTATTATGCGGGCTGTACTTGCAAGAAAGGGAAAGCGCCCTTAGATCAGCAGTTTGGATTAGAACCAGGAGCGGTGACTGCCGGTTTAGCCCAACTCTTGGCATTGGCAGGGATTGAATTTTCTTACGACGAAAGCCCCCGCTGGTTGCAAGCCTACCTGTTGTTTGAGGTTTCCGAGAACACGGTGCGTTCAGAAACCGAACAGATGGGTGCGCTCCAGGAGGATGAAGAGAAAAAGCTGCTGGAGCGCAGTCAGGATGAAGTTTATCTGCAAGAACGGCAACGCCAGCCAGGCCAGGCGCCGTCTCGCTTCTATGGTTCCATGGATGCGGCCAAGGTGCGCATAGAACCACGTCCCAAGAAGGGTGAAGAGAAAGGGGAACATGAAGATTGGCGAGATATGAAAGTGCTGTGTTGGTATGAAGTCGAAAGTGTCCCGCCTGCCCAACGTTCAACTCGCCATAAGGAGAAGCAAGCCCGAGAACAACCGGCCTTGCGGGCTAAGAATATGCACTATTTCTGCGATATTACTGAAGCGGAGGAGTTTGGGAAACTCGTCTGGTCTAGCGGCTGTAACCTCAAGGCTGTCTTGAGCCCAGAACTTATCTTTCTGGGAGATGGGGCAGTTTGGATTTGGAACTTGGTTGCCAAGTATTACCCTAACGCCATCCAGATTGTGGATTGGGTGAGACCCGACATGACCTTGATGCGGGAGATGATGGAGGGATGGAGCCGCTTGGGCGGAGAAAACATGGGGTAGAGAAGACCGTCGATCCGAAACCGGATGGTCAGTTCCTGCTGGTAGGGCTCGATGTGAATGTCGCTGGCCCGGCTCTTGACCGCCTTGGAAAAGAGGAGGTTGACGAACTTGATGACCGGAGCCTCGGAGGTGTCCTCCAGGAGGTCCGTGGTTTCCTCGATCTGGGCAAAGATCTGCTCGCTGTCTTCCTCGTCGATGTCCTTGAGCACCTGTTCCGCGGTGTGGGGACCTTCTTCAAAGGCCAGGTTGATGGCCTTGACGATCTCTCTCTCCGGGGCCAGGACCGTCTCCACGAACCCCTGCTTCAGGGTGCGCGTGATCTGGTCGATGGTCTCATAGTCAAAGGGGTCGTTCATGGCGATGACCGGCCCCTGATCGCCGTTTCCGAGGGGCACGGCCTTTCGCTGCTTGAGAAAGGACACGCTCAGGTCGGCGGAGATGCGGGCGTCGATCATGGACGACGGGATGCGGTCCAGGAGGCGGAGTCCGAGAAGCGAGGAAAAGGCCGCAAGAAGGGTCTCCTCGTCCAGGATGCCTTCGGCCTTGATGCGGGCGGCCAGGGACTCGTCACCGCCCGTGTCGAGGGCCTCCAGGTCCCGGATGCGCGCCTCATCCACCTTCAGGTCGTTTCGAAGAATATGGATCAGTTCTGAAATCATGGGCCCAAGAAACCGGTTAGGGTGAGTCGTGATGGTGACGGTGAAAAGCCGGGGCAAAAGGCTGAGCGTGTCGAACCTTGATCCTTTTACCGTTACCGGCAGACCGCGAAACGGTTATGCCGCGAGGCGCCGGGGCTCAATCCGCAGGCGCCGGAGCGGCCTCCTGTTCCGAGGAGGTCTTCGGTTCATTGAACCAGGGCTGTTCACCGTCCACCGTCCCACGGAACCGGGACCGTTCGATCTCCATGTGGCGCTCTTTTTCCATGCGGAGGGCCTCCCCGTCGGCCTTGGTCTCGATCACCCGGGGGCTGATGAACACGAGCAGGTTGGTCCGGTTGTCGTTCACCGAGATGCTCTTGAATCCCCACCCGGCAAAGGGCATTCCTCCCAGGCAGGGGACCTGCCCCTTGGAAAAATCCTGCTGGGACTCGATGAGCCCGCCGATCACCACGGTGTGCCCGTCGAAGACCTCCACCGTGGTGTTGATGCTCCGCTTGCGGGTGATGGGCTGGGTCGCGGTGACGGAACCGCTGATCCGGTTGACCTCCTGGTTGATCTCCAGGCGGATCTTGCCGTGCTGGTTGATGTGCGGGGTGATCTCCAGGATGATGCCCACGTCCCGGTAGTCCAGGTTCTGGGAGGTCCCGCCGCCCTCCAGTACGGTCTCGGTGGTCTGGAACGGCCGGTTCTCCGATATGTTGATGTTGGCGGTCTCGTTGTTGAGCGTCATGAGCTGGGGCCGGGACAGGACGTTGACCGTGTTGAGGCTCTCCACGGCCCGGATCAGGAGACCCAGCGAAGGGAAGATGTAATCCCCGATGGCGATGCTCTCGCCGAGCATGCCCAGGCTGAAGCCCGAGCCCAGGGCGATACCGGCTCCTGTGCCGAACAGGTCGGTCAGAGCCCCACTGTTCTGGCTTCCGCCGATGACGCCGACTCTGGCACTATCCGTGAAAGGATGGACCACGTCCTCCAGGGCCTGCCACTCGGAACCGAACCGGAACTCCTCGTT
>JAWOHN010000078.1:0-4629 GCA_046485135.1 Anaerolineales bacterium
GCTCCGTTGTCAGGCAGGGATCGTTTCCGGGTAGCAGGGGATTGGTAGGTGGCGTACTTTTGCTCGCTCAAAGCGTTGACGGCATCATCTCCAGCCCGTTTGAGCTCGTTTTCCACGGCCTTGATGCGCAAGGATGAGAGCAAGTCCTTTGGGTCAGCCCAGGAGCCATGCGCGCTTTGATAGCGCATCCCTGAAAAGTGGACCACCATATATTGCAACCACAGGGGGTACCGCTCTGGCTCTTGTAAAAATCTCTTGACGATATCTTCGAGAAGCTGGTCGTGGGTTTTCTGGGATAAAGAATGCTGGAAATCTTCCACCTTTCCCCGCACAATATCTCTGACCGAAACGCTGGTTACTTCCACCAGAGACAAGAGCTGGTCCTTTTCTGGGAGGTTAAAGACTTGCTCGATCTGTTTGATTTGACCCTGCTGCTTGGCTGCGTTTTCTTGTGCGCTTTTCAGCAAGGCATCGGTTTGTGCAAGTTCCTTTTCCTTTTGCGACTTTAACGCGGCAATCTCTACGCTGGTTTTACCGACAAGTTCATAAGCCCATTGGAAATCAGCCAGTTTGTTGATTTCAGCTTCGATCAGTTTCAGAGTGACATTAACTAACTGCTCGACATATTTTTCATTGGTAGCTTTGTGCGCCCAATTGGGGCCCATATTTCGCAGGACGCGCTGTTTTTCCGCCAGCTCAAGGAGGGTTTCCTTCTGCAAATTGGTGAACACGCGTATCATCTCGCTGATATAGGCTTTTTCCCTGATCGGGTTATTCAAGCTGGGGAACTGCCTATTAAATAACCTGTGTGACTCGTTGATCTTGCTGACCAGCTTTTGATCCAGGTCTGGAAAATCCTGGCGGTAAAGGGCAGCTACATCCTGGTTGGAAAAATGGCGTTTAAGATCATCGAGCTTAGGGGGCGTGTTGAAGAGGGCCAGCTCTCTGGCTGTATTGGCTCGGCGGGCCATTAACGCTGCTACCTCAGCCTGGGCGGATTTGAGGTTCTTTTCTATCTGTGCAAGCTCTTTCTGTTTGGCTGCTTTTACCTTGTTGAACTCGGTTTTGTGCCTCTCCAAAATCACAATTGCGGTCAAGAAGTCATACAGCCGGCTCAGCTCCCTCTCGAACATTTTAGGGGTGATGTTGGTCAGCCTGGCTACTTCCAGTTCGTAGGCAGGTCGCCGGCTCCAGGCAGCCGGCATATTGCGCAGGGCGCGCTGCCGGTCTTTGAGCCTCTGGTCTGCAAACCTGCGCTGCTCTTCGAAGGGACGGATTCTTTCGGACAGAAAGTATTTTTCTTTGGCCGGGTTCTTGTAGGTGGGGAAGTATCTCTTGAACAACCTGTGCATCTCGTTGATCTTCCCCAACAGGTCCGGGTCCGGCTCGGGAAAATCTTTGAGATACTCATCGCTCACATCTTCTTTAATAAAGTAAGCCAGGAGGGCTTGGTGCCTGTCTAAGGCTTTGATCAGCTTTTGCCGTTGGGCTGCGATAAAAGCGCGGATCTCACCCTGTATATCGGTTGGGGTTTTATCCTTGTACTGCGTCCAGATATCGATCTCATAATAATAAACCAGGAAATCGCGCAGCTTCATCTCCCTTAACGGGTAAATGGTCTTTAACAGGTGTTCATTCTGCCATTGATAGTATATTTCTTCTGCCATTGGCCTCCCTCTTTTGGCCTAATATATATCAATTATATCCGATTAATCGTGATGTAATATATGGACTATTCAACGGGTGAATAAATTAGCCCCCCACCGGGTTTTATACGGTGTGGGGGCTTTGTGAGCGGGCGACGGGATTCGAACCCGTGGATGTCAGCTTGGAAGGCTGATGCCTTACCACTTGGCGACGCCCGCAGGGCGGAACACGAATGTTCCGATATTTTGCCCGAAACCCTCAGATTTACGTAGATTTTTGACGGCTTTTTAAGGGTTTTAGGGCCTTGTGGGGTAGTTTACTGTTCCACTCAAACTTTTGAAAAAGTCAAGGCTGTTGCCTTAACATTTGTTAAGACTAATGCCTTTTTGATTGGAACAGGATTGTTCCTTCGAGATTTAAAGAGCCATTCAGCCGTTATTCAATCTTGTTGTGTCCGCGCCGTCAACGGCAGTATTATCACACAAATCGGCTAGGGATGCAAGGCGTGAGGATTGCGCATACCAAACGATGACGAGAAAAGGCCCCGCAGGGCCTTTTGTTATTTTTCCGGAAGCGGTACAGGTTTCTCTTCTTTTGGCTTTTTCTTTTTCTTCTTCCTATCGGCAATAATTCGATCGATGGCAACGAACAGGTCCAGGTTACTGATCCAGTTCTCCTTGGGCTTCATCTCTTTCTTTGCGCTCCACGGTGTCCAAACGGTAAGCGGCGTAGGCGGCCAGATCATGAAAAACCTCCGGCGACATTCTGCCGTCTGCTACCCTGTCCAGGGCTTCCTTCAGGACCTCCCCCAGACGGGGTTCTGCTTTCAGTATCAGGGCGACTTGGCTAACCAGGGCATCTTCACCCTTTCCTTCGGCATTGATAAGCACTGCTGGCGCTACGTTCAACCAGTTGGCGATCTTCAGAATAGTATCGACACCAACTTGTTCCCCCTTCAATGCTCTGTTCATTGTCGTGTGGGCGACCCCTATTTCCTCAGAGATTTGCCTAACACTTTGATTGCGGCGGCGAAGTTCCACCTCAAGTATGGCTGACAATGCAGTCACGTTTGCCTCCAATCTCCTGCTGCCACATCGGATGGCAGCGTCCAATTGGTCATTATTCTACCATGGAATGGAACAATAATCAACCAGTTGGAACGAAATGTTGACGGGGGCAAGCTCGTATGGTAAAATTTTAGTCCATTGGAATATATGTATTCCAGAAAGGATGCTATGACACCTCCTAGATTGCCTTCTCAGGAATTCGAGAGAATGTTCCCAGATACAGAGTTGGATACGGGAAAAGCTCTCTACGTACTACATCGATATTACTGCGGACCCATGAATAAACAGAACAAGTGTACTAAGAATTGCAACGATTGTCAAGCCAATCTTGCTGTTATTGTTGCATACGACCCCAACCAAATTATCCGCAACAGGTACGCCCTGCTGACCTGGATGGCCAGGACCAAGATCGCTGAGATCGAGGAGCAGAAGGAAATCCCCGTCGGTCCCCGGGTGGACTGGCTCGGCCGGCGCGATGAAACCAACCCGTTCCTGGCTGTGCTGGAGGAATTGTGAAGCGGCGGCCGCGCCGCATCGAGAGCGAGGTTGCCAAGCATCTCTCGCTCTTTTCGTCCAAGTACGGGCTGTCTCCGGTAGAGCGCATCCCTGTCCTGGGCCGCTGCGGCCCCGACCTGACCATCAACGAGCTGGGCCTGGTCATCGATGTGAAGTCCCGGCTTTCGGCGCCGAAAGGCTGGTGTGTCTTGCCGGCCGGCAGGGTCGGCGAATGGGGGGACCTGGTCGCCGTCAGGCTGGGCGAGATCGAGCTGCTGGAAGAGATGGGGCGCGTGATGCCCCTCTATTCCTCGACCCTCGTCACCCGCTGGTTCTCCCACATGGACCAGTGGACCCAGGCGCATTGCCCCGATGGGATCACCGCTCTGGTCCTGCACCGGCCTGGCCTGCACGTCGGGAACTCAACCCTTGTCATCAAGAAAGAAGATAGGAGAAAACTGTATGACAGATACCACCATCATTCAATACCAACCGGCCTCATCTCCTGTACTGTCTAGCGCCTTGACCTCCTTGGAGCAGAGCCTTCAAGCCGCGGCGCGGGCTAACGTGGAGGCGGTTTTAGCCGCCTCTCCAGACAACGACTACACCGTGACCGAGATCGAGGCCATGACCCTGATCGAGCAGCTCAAGCAGGTCAACGGCCTGGACCTGGCCGCTGTTCTCTTGAGAGGCAAATACCTGCGCCAGATCGAGGCCAGCAATGCCATCGCCAACCACCCGGGCGGGTACACCAACCTGCAAGAGATGGCGCGCGACCAGGGCATCTCCGTCGCCGAGCTGAGCCAAACCCTGGCCCTGGTGAACATTGTCTTTCCCTATGTCACCGAGACCCTGGGCATGAACGTCTACACCCTGTGGGAGCAGATCGGCAAGTCCAACTTCCGCGAGCTGGTGCCGGCCCTGGTCTCGATCATCACCGGCGAGGACAGCAACTCGGCCAGCGTGCGCGGCTCGGTAGCCGCCATTACCGCCGAAGTCCTGGAGGACGCCGGCGGGGGCGAGATGCCCACAGACGAGCTGCGCCAGCGGGCGGTAGACCAGCTGCTCCACGATGGCGCACATCTGACCAACCGACAGCTGCGCGAGCGCATCCGCCCGGAGCGCACCCAGGTCATCGAGGCCACCCTGATCGGCCACAACGGCACGCGCATGTTGGTCTGCACTCTCGACGAGGACCAGATCCTCAACCTGCAGCGCCGCATGGGCGGCGCCATGCGCCAGATGACCGTCACCTTACCCGAAAATCCCCGCCAACGACAGCTTGAAGCGGCCCGTATCCCGCAGATCCGCCAACTACTGCACCTGCTGGAGGAGTGATGAGCAACCTGCACCTGGGATGGGAGCGGGCCGCCCTCGGCACGGCCCTCTTCTATCCAGAAAGCGTCGCCGAGGCCGAGGA
>JAWOHN010000113.1:0-5244 GCA_046485135.1 Anaerolineales bacterium
CAGCCAGTAATTTCTGCACATACAGGTCAAAATGAGAGCAGTGGCGCATCAGCAGGACTGCAGCCGTGATGTCCGGTGGAAAGGGGATCATGCGGGCATCCCCTTGGATGACCTCCAAATTCTGGGGGAGTTTAGCTGTAGGGCCGGCTTTTTCCAGGACAGCTGGTTGGATCTCAATGGCGTAGACGCGGCGGGTGATCTCTGCTATACGTCTGGCCAGACGCAGGTCGCCTGCGCCAATTTCCACCACGATATCTTGTGGGGTTAATAATGACAGCACAGCCAGGTAGCTACGCTCGTCGTAAGGCGCCCATAGCTCTTCCCATGAATATCCCATAACCGGGCAGTGCTGATCGTTGAAGCTCATTTTTGGGACCTTTGTTTTAACAGGCGATTGACCCACAAGATCAGGAAGAAGACCAGCCAAATGCTTCCACCAAAGACCAACCCCCATAACAGGCTCTCTCCCCATCCCATTGCTCGTAAGTTGAAAGATGTAAACAGGCCAAGGCCAACGCTGATGACTGTGATGAGACGGATGCCTGTGCGCATCGAGATCCAGCTGCGCTTCAAACTATTAATGTCAAAAGACTCTGCCGGTTGGTTGTTTTCTCCGGTTGACTTACGTTTATTCTTTCTGGTTTTTGTGGACAAGATCGGCTCCTGCGGGATAACAAATCTGGTTGTGAGGTCGTTACCACTGAAAAAGCAGTTGACATACTTCATATAGTTAAGTAGGTCAAATTATGGTTTGCTTTCAAGGTCTGCTGAAAAGGCTGGAAATGGGGAAGATCGATTTCAGCGGACCGCCTGCTATTGGGCAATTGCTTACATAATTATACCAAGATAAGTTTAATAAATCTGCGACGCACCCGCAGCCCGGGTGCGTCGCATTCTTTCGGGCTTGGTGTTTACTACCGGTTGGGACCAGCCCCTACCAAAACAGGTTCAATCTTAAAGAACCTAACCGTTTTCGACCCAATCGAAGGTGCGGGTGACGGCTTTCTTCCAGAAGTGATAGGTCTTCTCCCGGTCTTCTGTGCTCATCTGGGGTTGCCATTCTTTGTCCTTGCCCCAGTTGGCGCGCAGGTCCTCGACCTTGGCCCAGAAGCCAACCGCCAGGCCGGCCGCGTAAGCGGCGCCCAGGGCGGTGGTCTCAGCTACAGTCGGGCGGATAACGGGTACGCCCAGGATGTCGGATTGGAACTGCATGAGGGTCTCGTTGAAAACCATGCCGCCGTCGACTTTCAGGGCGGTCAGGTTCACGCCCGAGTCCAGGTTCATGGCGTCCAACACCTCGCGAGTCTGGAAGGCGGTGGCTTCCAGGGTGGCGCGGGCGATATGCCCCTTGTTAACGTAGCGGGTCATGCCTAGTATGGCGCCGCGGGCATCGTTCTTCCAGTACGGAGCGAACAGGCCGGAGAAGGCCGGTACGAAATAGATGCCGCCGTTGTCTTCCACGGTGGCAGCCAGCTTCTCAACATCGGCCGATGTCTCGATCATGCCCAGGTTGTCACGCAGCCACTGCACCAGCGCACCGGTGATGGCGATAGAGCCTTCCAAGGCATAGACGGCGGGTTGGTCGCCGATTTTGTAGCCCAGGGTGGTCAGCAAGCCATTCTTGGACTGTACAGCCTTGGTGCCGGTGTTAAGCAGCATGAAGCAGCCGGTGCCGTAGGTGTTCTTGGCCTCGCCCATGCTGAAGCAGGTCTGCCCAAACAGGGCAGCTTGTTGGTCGCCCAGGTCGCCGGCCACAGGGATACCAGACAGCGCGCCGACCGCATTGCCGTAGACTGCGCTGGAGGGTTTGACCGCCGGCAGCATAGCGCGGGGAACCTTCATGATGGCCAGGATTTCATCGTCCCAGTCCAGGGTCTCCAGGTTCATCAACATGGTGCGGGAAGCGTTGGTGACGTCGGTGACGTGCACACCGCCCTTCGGGCCGCCGGTCAGGTTCCAGATCACCCAGGTATCGATATTGCCGAAGAGCAGCTCGCCCTTCTCGGCGCGCGCCCGGGCGCCTTCCACGTTGTCCAGGATCCAGCGGATCTTGGGTCCGGAAAAGTAGGTTGCCAGGGGCAGGCCAACTTTTTCGCGGAAGCGATCCTGCCCGCCATCTTTGGCGAATTCATTGCAAAGTCTATCCGTGCGGGTGTCCTGCCAGACAATGGCATTGTAAACCGGCTTCCCAGTGGCTTTTTCCCACACCACGGTGGTCTCGCGCTGGTTGGTGACGCCAACCGCAGCGATGTCCTTGGGATCGATATTGCCCTTCTTTAGACCGCCAGCAATAACGTCTTGCGTGCGAGCCCAAATTTCCATGGGGTCATGCTCGACCCAGCCGGCCTTGGGATAGATCTGCTCGTGTTCCATCTGATCAGACACCACCACCTGTCCGCTGTGGTCAAACACCATAAAGCGGGTGCTGGTAGTGCCTTGGTCAACTGCTGCTGCATATTTAGCCATTTTTTTACCTCCTGAAATTGTGTGCTTGGATATATATTCTTGCCTTATGTTGGTGTACTGGATGTTCGTGCTCAAACTTTAGGGTTGGGTATTCCAGGCCTGTTCGGCTGCCTGCAGGATCAGGAAAGAAGATGTTGCGCCTGGATCCTGGTGACCGATGCTGCGCTCTCCCAGGTAGCTGGCACGGCCTTTGAGCGCCAGCATGGGGATGGTCGCGACCATGCCTGCTTCGGCTGCGCCGGCGGAGTCCTTCAAAGCCTGCGTGATCGGTTTTTCCTGCTCTAGGGCTGCTTTGAGTGCCGCGACTGCCGGGGTAAGCGCGTCTACCATAGTCTTATCCCCTAGCTCGGCTTTGCCGCGCATGACCACACCTTTTACGGCTGCTTCCAACGCGGCTGTCCAATCTTCTAACGTAAGCTCCATTTTACCAGCCGTAGTCATTCCCGCCTGGAGGAAGAAAGTCCCGTAAAGTGGACCTCCGGCGCCGCCCACCGTGGAGAGCAGAGTCATGCCGACCGTCTTGAGCACTGTGCCGATGTCTTTATCGGACAGGTCAGGCAGTTTGCCCATGACCGCGCGAAAACCACGGTCCATATTGGCGCCGTGATCGGCGTCGCCGATAGCTGAGTCTAGTTTGATCAGGTAATCGCGGTTTTCTGCCAGGACAACCGCGCAGGCTTTGATCCACTCAATCACATCATCGCGCGTTACAGTCATTGCTGCTCCTTAAGTTGGGGTGCTGGCTCAGGCCAGCACCCCTTTTGGTGTTGTATTTACTTGCCCCAGCGCAGAGCAGGTGTGAGGACGGGTGCATCCCACAGTTTGAGCAGGTCCGCGTCCATCTTCAGCATGGTGATGGAAATACCCGCCATCTCCAGGCTGGTGATATAGGGGCCGACCAGGTTGCGCACAACCTTGATCCCATGAGCCTCGGCGATCTGGAAGGCCTTCCGGTAAGCCACGTATAGCTCGATCAGCGGTGTGCCGCCCATTCCGTTCATGAACAGCAGCACCTCATCGCCAGACTTGAAGGGCAGATCCTTGACGATCGGTTCCATCAGCATTTCAACGATCTCATCAGCGGGCTTAACCTTCATGCGTGTGCGGCCAGGTTCGCCGTGGATGCCAATACCGATCTCCATCTCGTCTTCCGGTAGGTCAAAGGTGGGGGTTCCCACATGCGGGACGACGCAGGACGTGAGCGCCATGCCCATGCTGAAACCGGTGTCTTTGACTTTGTTGCATACGGCGACCACTTCCGCCAGGGAGCGTCCTTCCTCGGCGGCAGCGCCGCAAACCTTCTCTGCCAGCACGGTGCTACCCACTCCACGCCGTCCGGCGGTGTACAGGCTATCTTGAACGGCAACATCATCGTCGATGACCACGGCCTCGACCTCGATGCCCTCCGAGCGGGCTAGATCGGCCGCCATCTCAAAGTTCATGATGTCGCCGGTATAGTTTTTGACGATATGCAGTACGCCTTTGCCGCCATCGACGGCTTTGGTTGCTTCCAGCATCTGGTCCGGGGTGGGTGAGGTGAAGACGGCGCCGGGGCAGGCCGCGTCCAGCATGCCATAACCGACAAAGCCGCCGTGCATGGGCTCGTGCCCAGAACCACCACCAGAGATCACGCCTACTTTGCCCTTCACCGGCGCGTCGGCGCGTACCACAAAACTGGGTTCGTAATGGACCTTAATCAAGTCTCCGTGTGCAAACGCCATGCCCTCCAGCGACTCGCGCACGACGTTTTCTGGATGGTTTATAATTTTTTTCATTCGCTAAACCTCCCTTATGATTGAATTAGGTCCCAGCAGGACAGCGCAGCCGCGCCATTTCCACCTGGCTAGTTGGTCCTGCTGGAAACCGTTAATACCAACAGTGAACGTACGATACCCCGACCTTAGCAAAAGGCATTGGTTATCGAATAACCGTTATTCCGTGGGCAGGTGGGGTTTGATGAAGATGTCGTACAGTACAATCCCAACTGCTCCAGAGAAGGCCGGGACAAGTACAGGTGGAATTAACCAGTATAGCCCAGTAAACAAGCCCTGGGTTCCGACCAAAGCGCCAAAGAGGCGCGGGCCCAGGTCACGGGCAGGATTGATGGAGTAGCCGCTGGGGCCACCCAAGGACAGACCTACCGACAAAACGACCAGGCCGACCAGCAAGGCTCCAAAACCGCCAACGCTCGGCTTCGTATCGCCAATGCCCATAATGCCCCATAGCAGGACCATGGTGCCGAAGAATTCGGCTACGCTGGCGTTAAATAGGCTGTAGGAGCCAGTAGCTGCTGCTCCTGCACCGCCCCAGAAAGACGCCCCAAAAACAGATCCTGGACCGGTGGCCCAAACATTGGGCATACCGGCTGCAACCAGACCTTCGCGATAGATCAGGTAAACAGCAAAAGCGCCCACGAAGGCGCCGGCAATTTGGGCCAGGATGTAAGGACCCACTTTGCCCCAGGGGAAGCCGCGCTTGACGGCCAGGGCGATGGTAACGGCCGGGTTGATATGTGCTCCGCTGACGCCGCCCGCCACATACACCGCCACCATAACTGCCATACCCCAGCCAAATACAATCGTATTCCAGTTGTACGCTGGAGCTGCCAACCGGGGAGCCAGGCCAACGTTGGCGACCACGCCATCACCCAACAAGATCAGGATGAAGGTCCCAAAGAACTCAGCCATCAGTTCGCCGGTTAATGTAGTCTTTTTCATTTTGTATGCCTCCTTGATATATGGATGAAAATTCGGAACAGCATTTCGGAAATCGTACTCT
>JAWOHN010000119.1:0-19598 GCA_046485135.1 Anaerolineales bacterium
TGAAAATCAAGAAATTTGGAGAGCGCTATCTGGCCTTGCAGTCCATGTCATCTGAACAGGGCGTTGCTGGAGAAGCTGAATAACCTGTAACCTGTAGAGGGTGGGTGCCTGTAAATTGATCTGATATGCTCCGGTGGGATGGGATTTGTGTAGTCATGCCCATTCCACCGGTGCATTTTTAATTGAAAGCGTTCGATAACTCCACAAGTCACACTTGTGCCAAGACCATGGCTCGGCGGCGGATCAACTCTGGGCGTTCGTAACGCTGAGCAGCCAAAGCCACAGCCAGGGCGGCGCAATAGGTTAGCAAAACAAATTGCGTCACCCGCAGCCAGGAGTAGCATTGGAAATACTTCAGCCCAAAATACCGTTTCATCCAGGCGAAATGCCGCTCGATATCACTGCGCGGCGTGATCACCAATCGTCGCCACTGCTCCAGGAAGAACAGGGTCGCCAGTTTGCGTTTGCCCGAGCGCCGCGGATTGTAGTCCACCGCCGCATGCGCTCTCAGAAACTCATGCACCACCCGCAAGAAGCGCCAGTCGAAATAGCCCGCATCGGCATACACGACCAGCACTCGAAAGCCGTACAGCACCGCCGTCACCAGAACGATGAACCAGCCGACCAGCGAGTCGTGCACATGAGCCGGAGTAACCAACACGAAGACCGGCAAATTGCTGACCTGGCACAGCACGGCATGCACTTTGTAGCCAAAAACGGGCTTTTTCTTGGCGTACCGCTGCCAGGTAGCTCCCGGATCGGCCTGATACCAGGCCGAAAGCAGGCTCGAGTCAACGATCAGCGCTTGACCCGTGATCACGCCCAGGCGGATCAACTGGCCGGCCAGCCCCAGGAAGAAGAACAGGAACGGCAAGAGTCCCAAAGCCGCCCGGCGCTCCCAATAGCGGCCTTTGCAGATGCTGCCCTGCGTAAAGCCCAGCGCCAGGGCCAGTTCCGGGTGTGTGGCGACATAATCCACGATTTGTTCGTAGGATTTGCGCCACACGATTTGCACCAGCGCCATCAGCAAAATGCTGCGGTCGCTGTACCGCTGAGGGCGTCCACCGCGACCCTGGGGCAGGGCTGGGGGTTGCAGCCGGTGCGCCATCCACAGCGCCCAGTCGGCCAGGGTCCTGGCCTGAATCACCGTCAGGAGTTGCTCTGGAGAGAGCCGCAGTTTGCCCTTTTCCTTACCGGACAAAGGTGCCAGATCAACTTGTGGAACAATACTCTGCAAAAGGTTTTGCAGTCCAAATGTGATACACTTCATCGTGACTACTCCTTGATACGTAAGTTTTGGTCAGCACCTTCATCTTACGCTATCTCTGGGAGTAGTCAACCTTTTTAATGTGCTGTTTCCGAATTATCGAACGCTCTCAAATTAAGAAAATCCCAAAAATGGCGTGCGTTGGAGCGTACGCCTCCACACCCGCTTATTTGGGGGGGTGTTAACTATTTTTATGCACAGGAGGACAATGATGAATACAAAATTGACCTGGTTCGGACATGCCACCATGGGATTGGAAACAGGCGGCTACAAGCTGTTGATCGATCCCTATTTCAGCGATAACCCTGCCTGCTCGACGAGTGCTGACCAGGTGGAGGCAGACTTCATCCTGGTCAGCCATGGACACGGCGATCATGTTGGGGACACGGTCGCTATTGCCAAACGGACCGGTGCTTTGGTGATCTCTAACTTTGAGATTTGTAACTGGTTAAGCCGAAAGGGGGTAAAAACCCATGCTCAACACCTAGGTGGTGGACACCAACACCCCTTTGGTTATCTCAAACTGACCCTGGCTTTGCACGGATCTGCCCTTCCGGATGGTTCCTATGGTGGAAACCCGGCTGGTTTTCTGCTGACCACCAAAACTGGGGAAAAGATTTATATGGCCTGCGACACCGGTTTGTTTGGTGATATGGCCTTGATTGGTGAAGAAGGTATCGATCTGACGACTTTACCGGTCGGAGATAATTACACGATGGGCCCGGATGATGCTCTGCGAGCCGTCAAGTTGATCCAACCCAAGCATGTTATCCCCGTCCACTTCAACACCTGGGACCTGATCGCGCAAGATTGTGAGGCCTGGGCGCAACGGGTGCAGGCGGAAACCCCAGCACAAGTGCACGTACTGCAGCCGGGCGAATCATTTACTTTGGGTTGATCATTCAACAAATTGAGTAATTTATCCGCGAATTTGTGTGGAAGGGGTTATCCTTTCAAGACTCACAAATTCGCGGTTTTATTTTGCTTCTGATATAATTTGGCGCAACAGGAGGCCAAATGGTTGGAAATTATTTTCGGCGCAAAGAAGATGAGGAGCGGGTGCGTGGCGAAGGCCGTTTGCCACCGGGACAGTCTCTGACTCAAAAATTTCCAGTGCTGCATTACGGTCCAGTACCGGCTTTCGATCCGCATACCTGGGATTTACACGTGTATGGTGAAGTGGAAGAAGAGCAGCGCTGGACCTGGCAGGAATTCAACCAGCTGCCACGCACGCAAATAACGATGGATATTCATTGCGTGACGCGTTGGAGCAAGTTCGACACTCACTGGGAAGGTGTTTCGGTCAGAAATCTTATCGAACAAGGTTTTATCAAGGTTCGCCCAACCGCCCGTTTTGTTTTACAACATGCTGAATATGGTTATACTGCAAATCTCCCCTTGGAGGTGGTTCTGGCAGATAACTACCTACTGGCTACTCATTTTGATGGACAACCGCTTGAGCCAGACCATGGTTATCCGCTGCGCAGCGTGGTGGGTGCTATTTCTGATCGCGATGACTTGAAATCGCCCTATTTCTGGAAAGGCGCAAAATGGTTGCGTGGCTTGGAGTTTCTGGCTGGCGACCGGCGCGGTTTCTGGGAACAGGCTGGTTACCACAATGATGCCGATGTATGGAAAGAACAGCGTTTTGGCTGATCCAATAGCGCCGGCGTAGATTTGAACCCAATTGGATTGCTTAAAGTAAAGTCGCCTGCCTGGGCTAGGGGGTTACTGGTGGGTTGGAACGGCTCTACCGTCTTTGAAACAAGGCAGCCAGTGACCTGGGGCAGCCAGAACGTGAACGGGTGTTCCTGCTTGGATGATTTTGGTATGGGGTTGGTAAGCATGTACCAGTTGCCCGGACGGAAGGCGCAATGAGTAAATATTCAGCGCTCCTTTAAACTGGCGTGAAACAACAACGGACTTTCCGCCTGGGTGAGTTTCAATCGCGATATCATCAGCCCGGATGCCGATTTCTACCTGAGTTCCAACGGAAAGCTCTAAGTGTTGTTTCAACAGGCCGATCTCGGTTTGGATGCCAGCAGGGCTAACCTCTCCGACCAGAAAATCGGTCTGTCCCATGAACTCGGCTACAAAACGGGCCTGCGGACTATGAAAAATCTCTTCTGGAGTGCCAATTTGTTCTATGCTGCCCTGGTTGAAGACAGCCAGGCGATCACCCATGACCAGGGCTTCTTCTTGGTCATGGGTGACAAAGATAGCGGTGGCCTGGATGCTCTTAAGTATCTCGCGCACTTCGGCGCGGATCTGGATGCGCAGGTCGGCATCCAGGCTGCTGAAGGGCTCATCTAACAAGAGCACGATGGGTTGCGGGGCCAGCGCGCGCGCCAGGGCAACCCGCTGACGCTCACCTCCGGAGATCTCATGGGGATAGCGCTTTTCTAAGTGGACTAATCCGAGCAGCTTCAGCATCGCGTTAGCGCTCTCCTCACCCATCTTCTTCGGTCGTTTCGACAAACCGAAAGCCACGTTTTCGAAGACATTCAGGTGAGGGAAGAGGGCGTGTTCCTGAAAGACCATGCCCACGCCACGTTGCTCAGGGGGGACAAATCGTCCATTGCCAGCTACCGTCCGGTCGCCCAGGATGACAGAACCAGCATCTGGTTGCTCAAAGCCTGCTATCAGACGTAGGGTGGTGGTCTTGCCGCAGCCGCTCGGGCCAACCAATGCCAGGATTTCACCTTTTTGCATCGATAAAGATATATTAATGACAGCTGGCGCTTGGTCTGGTTCAAATTGCTTGGATAGATCCCGGATTTCTAAAGCGTAGGATGACAAGTTAGAGTCTCTCCCGGTGGAGCAAGAAGTAAAGTGGTCCGGCAGCAGCCAGGATCAACAGCAACGCCGCTGGGGCTGCCTGGGTATACATACCCTCGCCAGCCCAAATCCAGACCCGGACTGCCAGGGTATCGAAACCGGCTGGGCGCAGCAGCAGGGTGGCAGGCAGCTCCTTCAAAGAGGTCAGAAAGACCAGCGCGCCGCCCGCAAATAAGCCAGGCAATACGATGCGCAGAGTGACCTCCAAAAAGGATTTTATCGAGCTGCGCCCCAGGCTTTGAGCGGCTTCCTCCAGGGTAGGGGAGAGCTGAGCCAGGGCCGCCTCGCTTGAGCGCACGGCCTGGGGCATATGGCGTAACACATAAGCCAGCACAACCAGCAGGGGGGTTGCATACAGAAAGGGCAGGTAGCGGTTGACCAGCAAAATCAGGCTAAGCGCTACAACCACGCCTGGCAGGGCATAGCCTACCTGGGAACTGCGAGAGAACAAGCGGGTCAACCTGGACGGAAAGCGCACTGCCAGGAACGCTACCGGCAGGGATAACGCAACTGCCAGAATGCCAGCCAGTCCAGAGCTCCACAAGCTGTTCCAGGCAAAGGTCCCTAGACCTTGTGAGCCGGTTTGGAAGTTGTGCACCATGGAAACCGGATCGCCAATGGCCTGAAAAGTCCACCAAAGCAAAACGCCCATGGGCACGAATAAGGCCGTGCAAATTACCCCTAGGACTGCCATAAGGGCTGGGATGCGCCAGGCTCCCAGCGGGATGATGGGCGCAGGTCGCCAGTTGCTGCCGAACTGGTAGAAGCGCGCTTTACCCTGGATTCTGATCTCACCCGTCAGGACCAGGACCGCCAGGACCACCAGCACGCCGCTTAATATGGCTGCAGCCGAGCGGTCGTAGCGCCCGGCCAGTTGCAGGTAGATGGCCGAGCTGAAAGTCTCATAACGTAACAGGGCTACTGTCCCGTATTCTGCCAATATATCCAATGCTACCAACAATGCACCCGCGCTGATACCCGGTTTCAATACCGGCAAGGTGACTCGCC
The DNA here is from genome assembly GCA_046485135.1 of Anaerolineales bacterium. Taxonomy (GTDB): domain Bacteria; phylum Chloroflexota; class Anaerolineae; order Anaerolineales; family UBA4823; genus CAZAQS01. Next base: position 5,114 of record JAWOHN010000119.1, read on the forward strand.
AGAAGGTCGAGCGCATGCTGTGACCCAGCGAGCGGGCAACTTCCTCTTGAGCGGCGTGCATGGAGCGGAAGGCAGCTGCGCTCAAAAGATACACGTAGGGGTACATAAACAGGGTCAGGATAAAGACCGCCCCCAGGAACCCGAATGGGCTGGGTGTGGTCACCGGGCGACCGAAAAGCTCAGCCAGGAAAATGGGGATATAGCCACCGCGCGGCCGCAGCAGCGCCAGGTGCACAATAGCTCCGATATATGTAGGGATGGCTAGCGGCATGGCCAGCAACCAACGCCATATCCGCCGACCCCACAGGTCGGTCCGTTCAGTTAACCAGGCCAGGCTGACACCAACAACAACCGTCCCGGCTGTCACTGCTGCGGTAAGGCTTAATGTGTTTACCATTAGCCCTGCCAGGCGGGTTTGCGCCAGTCGCACCCACACTCCTGGCTCCCCCCCTGCCGCTCTTATCAGAATATACACCAACGGCATGGTCACAAAGGCTGCCACTAAAACTGCCAATAGAAATAATAAGGGCGGTGGCTGCCTGCGGCGTAAACGTTGCGTCAAAATGGTAGGGGAGCTAAAGGTTAGATCAGCCATGGATTACGCCTAGGGTAGCCCTGCCCTTTCGATCAGATCAAAGGTTTCGTCCAGGTTTTCGGCTGCCTTGGCTGTGTCCACATCTGCCAAGCGGAAGCCATCTATAGGCTGGACGGACGGGTGAAGGGGTACTCCGGGGATCAATGGATATTCAAAGTTAAGGCTGGCAAATAGCTGCTGCCCTTCAGCCGAGAGCAGGAACTCGACCAGAGCCCGGGCGGCGGGCAGGTTTTGGCTTCTTTGCACAAGGCCCACTGCGGTCAGGTTGGTGATCAGACCGATACCATCTGCAGTTTGATCTGGGTAGATAATGTCTACAGGGCTACCCTCTTCTTTTTGTAAATAATAGTAATAATGGTTGACCAGGCCTAGCTTAAACTCTCCTGCACCGACGGCTTTGCGGACGTCTGTATGTCCGCCAAACCAGGTGACATCGTTGGACAGCATCCCGCGCAGCCAGTTCTCCGTGGCCTCTTCACCCACCAACTGGCGCATGGCTGCCACCTGAGCCTGCAGGGAGCCATTGCTGGAATTGGCGGAGGCCACCTGGCTTTTCCAGGCTGGATCGGTTAAGTCGAAAATCGACCGCGGGGCTTGCTGCTCAGAGACCAGCTCTGTGTTGTACATAATGACCCGGGCGCGCAGGGTCAACCCATACCAGGTATGGTCAGCACCCACAGCGTACGGAGGTAAGGCAGAGGCAGCTTCAGAGCGGTAACTCTGCAGTATGCCGGCTTGTTGCAGAGCCTGGATGGTGATGATTTCAGTGGTGATAAAAATATCTGCCTGGGGATTGTTCTGCTCCTCCAGCAAGGCGTTAGCCAACTCACTGTTTCTGCCGCTTTTGAGTAGAATTTCTATATCTGGATGCTGGCTCTGAAAGCGATCCAGCACCGGTTGGATAAGCGGTTCGCTGCGGCCAGAATAGATCACCAATTTTCCAAAGAGATTTGCCCCGGCTGATTCAGTAGGGGAGGATGGGTCAATTGTTGCATTTCCTGCGGGTGAGGCCGTGCAAGCGATCAGGATCTGGCCAAGCGCTGCCAGCAGGACAGTTATCTGAAACCATCTTGTTTTCAGTTTTACGATTGGTTTCAGGGAAGAGATGGCTTTCCCAGCGCCTTGCCCACGGTGATTTTGGGTGTGAGATGACAATTTTTTCTCCTCAAGAGATGATAATTCCTTCTTTCTGTCTATATTCTACTTTGTTGATAAAAAATGTCAAGATAATATTTATCACTTTTTTCTAAGATATTAAGCATGTGAAGGTGAAAGCGTCCCAAAAGCTCTTTAAAAAAGTATCTGTGAACAAGTGCAGGGGTGGGGCGTCGCCCCACCCCTGCACTTGTTCACAGATAGGTTGTAGTGAGTGTATCGGGGTACTACTATTCCTCCTCTTCAGAGAAGGCGGACAAATGTTCAGCTCCCGGCAGAATTCCAACGAGCTGAGTCGGTTTGTGGATTAAGAGGGGCAGGTGTTGCGGGCAAATCCACGCGTCCGCCCCCTTGTATTCCAGGCGTAGCAGGGGCACTTCATCTGAGTTTTGCTTGCAATACAGACAAACGGGTAAATGGTTGGTCATGTTTCCTCCTCCAGTGATACCGGTATATTTGGGGGTCATTTTAATTATTATGAATGAGTCCCGAGTTGGGGGTCTGAGCTGACAGAACTTATTATCTTGTGGAAGTAGAGCGGCGTTTGCTTCTGGACCTCTTCTCGGGACCGCTGATGCCGCGATAGCTGGGCGCGGTAATGGCAAAGATCGTACAAATGCGTTTGTCGAGCATCCTACTCCGCAGGCGCGAGTCTATCTTATCCATGCTATCCGATGTGGTAATGACCGTCGCCAGGTGGGAATTATAGCGGTGGTTGAAGAGCTGGTACAGCTTTTCTCGCACCCAGGGGGTCATGGATTCGGTCCCCAGATCGTCGAGGATCAAGACTTTGGTAGTGCGCACTTCATCAAATAGCTGGTCATAACTGACTGTGCTGTTTGGGTTAAATGTAGCTCGCAGGTGGTCGAGTAAATCAGGCACGACCACAAAGATATTGGGTACGCCCTGGTCAGTCAGGTAATTGGCTATCGAGGCGGCCAAATGGGTTTTTCCGGCGCCATGCTCACCCATGAACACCAACCATCCCTGAGAATCATCTGCATATGCGCGAGCCAGCTGGAAGGCCTTTTCCAGGTTTTTTTGGTCTTCTGTGGGCAGGTTCTCATCCTGGCGCATACTGAAGGCAGCAAATTTTTGGTTACCAAGCAGATCCAGGGAAGACATGACTGAATGCCCGGCGGCATCGGTTGGATTGCGGAAATCTGGGGCCATAATGCGCAGGACGGTCACCAATTGTGGGTCTTCCAGGCGAGAGCGGATGCGGCCTTCGATTTGGTCCAGGGGCAAGTTGGTGGTCACCACCAGCGGCAGCTGGTTGATGTAGCGATAATTAATGATCTGGAAGAGTTTTTCTTGAGCCCAGTTGGTGGCGTTTTGCGTGCCGAAATCGTCCAGCACCAGCAGACCTGCGGTTCGTATTTCTTCCATACGGTCTTCAAAGGTAATCGCTGGACTCTGAAAGGCAAAGCGTAGGGAGTCCAGCAGATCTGGGACAGTCAAGAACAGGGTTGGCACCCCCAGGCCGACAGCGAAATTGGCAATTGCCGCTGCCAGGTGGGTTTTTCCGCAACCGTATTTCCCCTCCAAAACCAGCCAGCCTTCCAGGGTTTGGGCGAAGCGCTGGGCGTGGTTGAAAGCGATCTCTAAAGAGGAGGCCTGGAGAGGATTTAATCCGAATTGGCCGCGCGGCTTGAAGTTTTCGAAGGTAAGGTGACTCAGCTGTTCCAGGTTGCTGAGGGAGTAGAGGCGTTGGCGGATGGCTTGATCTACCTGACCCTGGCGGCAGGAGCAGATTTCCAGCTTGCCGAAATCGGGGTGCTCAATAGGCAGATCTCTGCGCAGGTACCCGACTCCACTGCAAATTGGGCAGTCAGGGCTGCCTGGCAGCCCACTGCTCTTTGCCGTTTGAGGATCAGTGCTCGATGAAGTCGGCGTAGTCTCCTTCGATGTACCGGCGGCGATCTTTCTGATAGTCTCCTCGATTTTGCTCATCACGTCCACCTTCTTGCCAGCGGCGTAAAATTGCTTCGATATAGCGCCAGCTACGTTTATTATATTCTACTGCTATGCGGAATGCGTCTGCAACCCATTCTTCCGGATACAACTCTTGCGCTTCGGTCAGGGCTTCTGCCAGCATAGGAGTGAGCGGGCCGATATGGTCCTCATACAGCCGGAATATGTTGGGCTGTTCCGGGCTTAATTCGATGGGCGCCTGTTCCTCCAGCGCCGGGCGCCACTTACCCTGGCGGATCGCTTCCAGCGCAGCCCTGCCCTTGGGAGAGTTGAGAAAATAGAGCGGTTCAGGTTGGTCCTTTAAGACCAGGGAAACTTCCAGGAGCGTACCGCGCGTCACTGCCCGGCGAAGCGCCTCATCCAGACATTCCTCGGCCTCCTGGACGGTCTTTCCCAACCCCTGCATCAAACGCCGGTCTCCAGCCAGGTCTGAGCGGCGCAGGCTGCGGAATGCACCTTCCATCCGGTTCAGCCTCCAGAAGACGTACAGGCTCACTTTTAGCTCGCCCAGATGGTCGATCTCCGGAAGCAGCTCGCTAAAAAAAGAACCTGGAATGGGCGTCAGGTTGGCCTTGCCTTCTGAAAAACCGTCAAATTTTGGCATGCGTGCTCTCTTATTCTACAGGTATCTCGGGTCTGACCTTGAGTTCAGGCAACTTGAGTCAGGTCAACCCGGCGGGTGACTGCATTTTCGAACTTTGCCAGGTTGCTGCGGAAAACCATCTCTACATTGCCAACCGGTCCATTGCGGTGTTTGGCAATCTTGATCTGAGCCAGGTTTTGTTTCAGCGTGTCCTTTTCGTAAAGCTCCGGCCGGTGAATGAACATGACGATATCTGCATCCTGTTCCAGGCTACCCGACTCTCGCAAGTCCGAAAGCTGCGGCTCCTTATCGGCGCGTTGTTCGATGGCGCGCGAAAGTTGAGCTGCTGCCAGAACTGGCACGTTGAGCTCGCGGGCCAGGATCTTCAAGTGCCGAGAGATAAAGGAGACCTCCTGAACCCGGTTTTCAGAGCGCGCGCCGCTGCTCATCAATTGGATATAGTCCACAATGACCAGGTCCAAGTTGTATTCCAGGTGCAGTCGGCGGCTTTTGGTCCTTAACTGCAGCGGGGTCAGGCCAGGCGTATCGTCCAAGAAGATATGGGTCTCTCTCAATTTTTCAATCGCCTCGATGAAGATGGGCCACTCGTTTTCTTCGAGCCTACCTGTGCGCAGGCGTTGGGTATCGATGCCGGTCTCTTGGGCAATCAAGCGCTGGACGAGCTGCTCATTGGACATTTCCAATGAGAATATTGCCACATGTTTTTTGTAAGACTGGGCCGCGGTCTTTGCGGCTGATAGCATGAAAGCGGTCTTGCCTGTCCCAGGGCGACCGGCGATGATCAGGAAATCTGAAGGCTGTAATCCCCCCAGCAGTTTGTCCAGATCGTAAAAGCCGGTCGGGACGCCCATGATTTCCTCAGGACGGTGGTACAGCAGGTCGATCCGGTCGTAAACCTCTCCGACCACTTGGCGGATGGTCTGCAGGTCGCGCGTCATGCGCCGCTCGCTGACCCCAAAGACAGCCTTCTCCGCCTCGTCCATAACAGCTTCAATTCCGGTATTTTCCTGGTAAGCCAGCTTGGCAATATTTTGCGCAGCGCTCAGCATCCGCCGGCGGACAGAGGTCTCTTCAACCAGCCGTCCGTATGCGGTGGCATGCAGGGAGGTGGGGACGTTGTTGATCAGAGCAGTTAAGTAAGCGGGTCCGCCGACTTCTGCTAGCTGTCCCAATTGTTCCAGCTCCTCTGACACCGTCAGGAAATCTATCGGGACGCGACGTTCATGCAGCCGGTTAAAGGTCTCCCAAATCCAACGGTGGCGTTCAATATAAAAATCCTCCGCTTGTAAGAATTGCGCTACATCATAATAGGCTTCGGGGTTGATGAGCACAGACCCAATGACGGCTTCTTCAGCCTCACGGCTGTGAGGTACCACTACGGGAGCTGGTGATGTGTGTTCTGGTGGTTCGGGAAAGTAATCGTTCATGAATGGGTGAGCCTAAATCATCATTCAAACCAGCAATGACCGGGACATTTCTGGATGGGCAATATAGATGGAAAACCGGGGATTTAGGCCCTTGAGCAAGGCGCTCCCCGGTAATGGTACGCGTTGCAAGACAAGGGTCAGTCTTTATCTTCTTCCTCGCCGTCATCTTTGTCATCGACGTCCAGGTCTAGCTTCTCTAAAAAGTCCTCAAAAATGGATAGGCGCTCTTCGCTGCCCTCAATTTCCTGTTCAGGAGCTTCATCCACCGGTTCTGCCCCTTCCTCTTGAAGATCTTCTTCAGGGATGATGCCAGCCATATCCATGATGGTGCGGGTAACCAGGATCGGTACGTGGGCTCTCACTGCCAGAGCCAGGGCATCGGAGGGGCGTGAATCGATATTCAGCGTGCGCCCGTTTACCTCCGCCACGATATTGCCATAGAAAGTATCGTCACGTAATGCTACCACCTCAATGCGGGTCACGCGGGCATTCAAGGCGCCAAAGACGTTTTTAAGCAGATCCCAGGTAAGCGGTCGGGCAACTTCAACTTCTTGTAAGGAGAGGGTGATCGCTTCAGCTTCATAAACCCCAATCCAGATGGGCAGATATCGTTCTGCATCTACCTCACGCAGGATCACAATACGCTGCTGAGACATCAAGCTGACCCGAATGCTGTCGATCACCACTTCTACCATATCTGACATAAAGAACCTCCAGCCTTGACGTATAGGTCTGGTAAATATTGCGTCACCCAGACCATTCTCAATTATCAGGTATTCTAACATGGGCAGGCTGGGGATGCAACGGCTGGGCAGTGGTTGACTCTCTGTATCCTTTCCCGCGCGCTTTTGTTCCCTGTGCTCATATGTTCCAAGTTATATGACGCGAGACATCAAAATGGGAGGACTTTCAACCCCTGTATATGCCGGTTGATATTCAGCTCGACCCATATACAGGGATTCCCGGGTTCGCGAAATGTTAAAAAATTAACTAATCAAAGGCCATTTGCGGATATTTAAGATTACGGTATAATAACCCTCGGCTACACCCAAAAGTCCGGTGGTTTGGGGTAGTCTGAATCGTACTCCCTGCTGGGGTAACCAGGATCCAAAAACGTTTGGGGGAGTAGAGAGATAAGATTTTAGGTCGGTGAAGGATGACTGGAGAATGAAAGCCAGTATATTATGGATTGAAGGAAAACGGGCTGATAGCCCGTCTTTTGTCCCTGGTTTGCGGCGAAAGGATTATCAGGTCGAGGTAGTCAATACCGGGAATGCGGCGCTAGCCCGGATTAACGAACTAGAACCGGATATGCTGGTTGTCTACGCAGCCTCGCTTCGCTCCAGCGGGACGCGCATTTGTCAGGCAGTGCGACACCAACAGAACGGATTGCCGATCATCTTAATCCTGGCAGCCGGGCAGGTGGTTTCAACAGATGGGCCCGCCAATGTGGTGCTTAATTTGCCGTTTACATTACGAAAACTGGTAAACCGGATGGCGCCCTTTGTTCCGGGCGAGGGGAATGATATCTTGCGGGCTGGCGTCATCCACTTGGATTTGGCGCGCAAGCAGGTCCGGTGCCCGAATAAGGAGGTCAAGCTGACTCCCCGCCTGACCCGCCTGCTCCAGATATTAATGGAGAGTCACGGTGAGGTGGTAAGTCGTGAAGTCCTTTTTCGGAAGGCCTGGAACACCGAATACACCGGGGACACCCGTACGTTAGATGTGCATATCAGCTGGCTCAGGCAAGCACTGGAGGATGATGTGCGTAACCCGCGCTACCTTAAGACCATCCGGCGGGTAGGATACCGCCTGGACGTGTGAGCCGATCGGTTTCTCGTCCCTCACCCTCTCTTAACGAACTGCCACCGGAATGAAAAGTAACTTAACCGGCTGGTTGGTAACCAGCAGGCTTAGCTGAATGGTTTGGGGGGAATCGAGCACGTCAGATGGATTGGACACTGTCACAGTGAGCGTGTTTTGGTAGCTTCCTGGGGATGCCGTTAGAAAATCAAGCGGAATGATCGAGATCGCCTGGGGGGTGACGCCGCTGTTTGGTGAGACTTGGAACCAGCTCCCATTTAACGAAGTGGTCCATTCGAGAACCTCGTTGTTGCCGGTATTTAATGGAACGATAGACGATAGCGGTGGATAGAGTTCACCATCCGCGATGCTGTAGATAAAATTGACATTGGCTGGCAAGTTGCCTAAACTGGCTGAGCTGGCAGCTTCGGTCAGCAGGATCGAATCGTTGCTTGCTGCGGTCCGGGTGCCCGATCTCATCTCGGCCCATACGGTATGTTCGCCGGCGCCGTTGTTGAGCTCCCAGGAAAGCCGGTTTTGAAAGGTCTGCCAGTTGCCCCAGGTGTCATCATCGTTGCGCAGACGGATATACTGCCAATCACCATAGACATAGAGCTCGACGTTGCGGCTGTCGGTGCTGGCTGTATCACGGTTGATGACCAGGGGGTAAACACCCTCGCGCCGCCCGAAATCCTGCACCCAATAATGGGAATATGCGCCGCCCGCTGCATAGCCTACTCCAATCTCCCAAGTCTGGCTGCTGAGGATATTCGCGCGGTGACCTGGGCTGTTCATCCAGGAACTCATAACCCATTCAGGATTGGTTTGCCCGGCAGCGATATTTTCTGCCATGGCTCTCCAGTTAGGAGAGTAATAGCTGATGATCCGCTCGAAGGTATCGCAAACCAGGACCAGGTTTGAATTGACCCGGTCATAAGAGGGGTGCTGGAAATAATTATCCATCACCATATCGTTAGCATGGAAACGTGCGGCTTCGACCAGCGCAGCGGCGCGTTTGAAGGGGGGCAGATTCTGGTCTGCACGGGCCTGGTTCACCAGGTCGATCACCTGCTGCTCGTAATCTTCCCTGACAGCGGGCGCACTCACACCCCCACAGCCAGTATAAGCAGGGTAAAGCTGCGCATCCCGACCCGGCGCAGCATTCTGTGTTATGGATGAGGTGAAATCTGGGTTGGGAGGCTCATTACCCAAGACTGTCGAGAATACCAGCAGTGAAGCTGCAATTACAAAAACAATACTGGCGGCAAGTCTACGATACGGCACTGTGATTTCCTCCGTTGTTCTGTCAACATACCCTATACCATTGGAGCAGCCCATTTGCTTGGCTCAAATACGCAGGGAGAGACACAATATACATTGCGAAAATATATATTATTGTACACGATATTGAATTACAAGTTAAGGATAATTGGGTTTCAAAATGGCAAGGTGGGATGAAAAACCTGCCCGGGTTGCAGGGCACTGGATTACAAATCTGATAGTTGGGGGTCATTTGTGGTAAATTTGGTGGATTTCACCGCTGGTTGTCACCAGGCGAAAGCAAGGCCGACCGCCGGGGACATCCGGAAATTCAAGCCGAGAAGGCATCGAGGAGGCGCCAGGCCGGCGGACAGCTTGGGCAGCGCTGCGGAACACCTGCCCATCCCAGGCCGGATCCACTTCCCAATAGTCCAATTCAGCCAGCCTGTCCTCCGAAAGGTATGCCGAGCGACCAGCAGATTCTTCATTCGAAATCTGAAATGGCTCCGTTTGACCGGGTTCTGTACTTAGTGAGTGGACCTCCAGGCTTGAGCCCTTTTCTGTTAGGATAGAAAAGGGCTGGGTGCTGGGCAGGCTGGCCAGCCGGCTGCGGGTAGTGTGGATGGCGCGCCGAGACACATCAGCCGCGATGAAGCGACGTCCGAGCAGGTCAGCCACTTGTGCAGCCGTTCCAGAGCCGCAGAAGAAATCTGCTACCAGACTATTGGGGTTGGATGAAGCCCGGATGATGCGCTCAAGCAATGCAGCGGGCTTTTGGGTGGGATAGCCGGTGCGCTCATGATGCAGCCGGGCTACAACGGGGAAATACCACCAGTCCTCGGGGACTTTGCCGCGTTCCAGGTCGGGGATTTTACCAAAACCGGCTTTGGCGGAGGAGGCAAAGGTCTTGACTGTATTTTTATTGTAGGGTTGGCGTACATCATCGACATTAAACGTGTATTCCTGGCTGCGGGTATAGACCAGGATGGTGTCATGCTTTCGGTTGAAAGCGCTGCGGATAGGTGAAGGACCATGGTAAACCCAGGCAATCTCATTCAGCAATCGCTCAGGTCCAAAGATTTCATCCAATAACAGGCGGGCGTAGGCGTTGGCATGCCAATCCAGGTGCAGGTACAGGCTGCCGGTGGGCGCCAGCAAACGGTGCATCAGGTACAGGCGCGGGTACAGCATGTCCAGATAGGAATCCAGGTCTTTCCAGTGATCTGGGTAGCCTTCGGCCAGTTGCCATTCTTGTGGCCGGCGCGAGTCCTCTCCTCGTCCAACGCGAGCCCTGAAACGCCGGTTGGTGAAGAAGGGCGGGTCGGCATAGATCAGGTCGATGCGACCTTCGTATTTGGGCAACAGCGCTGACATCGTCGCCAGGTTATCGCCCAAGATCAGCTGGTTTTCTGGGGAGCTGTGCGGGTATCCCCGGCCCTGGGGATAGACCAGGCTGTCTATCTCCAGGGCGCCGGGGACAGGGGCAGGGGTAGTTTTTGAGGCCCAATTTAATTGCGGCATATCAGGTGACTTTGCTCAGGCTATAGCAGAAGGGCCATTTGTGAATCGCTGCGATGGGAGACCCCAACGCCTATTTCCCAAACTTAGCCTTGAGCAGGTCTGCCAGGGTGGGCTTGCCGATCTCTTGCAGCTCGTAGCGAACCCGCTGGCTGGGTTTGTCGATCTTGATCACCCGGGTCAGATCGATGGGGGTACCGATGACCACCATATCCACGTCGGCCTGGCGGATGGTCTCCTCCAGGTCGTGGGTCATCTCATCACCGTAGCCCATGGCAGGCAGGATCGGGCCGGTCTTGGGGTATTTTCGGAAGGTCTCTTGCAAGGAGCCAACCGCGAAGGGCCGCGGGTCGACGATCTCAGCCGCGCCGGCCCGGCGGGCAGCCACCCATCCGGCGCCAAAGGCCATTTCGCCGTGGGTCAGGGTGGGGCCGTCTTCCACCACCAGGACGCGTTTGCCGCGGATGGCCTGGGGGTCGTCCACAAATAGAGGCGAAGCAGCTTCAATAATGACCGCTGTGGGGTTGAGAGAAGCCAGGTTCTGGCGGACCTGGTTGACCTGCTCTGGGCCGGCGGTGTCTACCTTGTTGATCACGAAGACGTCCGCCAACTGCACGTTGGTTTCCCCAGGATGGTAGCTCAGCTCATGACCCGGACGGTGGGGGTCTGCCACAACAATCTGGAAATCGGAGACGAAAAAGGGGATGTCATTGTTTCCGCCATCCCACAAGATGATGTCCACCTCCTGTTCAGCCTGGCGTAAAATGCGTTCGTAATCCACGCCCGCATAGACCAGAATACCGTTATCGAGATGAGGTTCGTACTCTTCGCGCTCCTCAATGGTGCAATCGTAGCGGTCAAGGTCCTCGTAGCTGGCATAGCGCTGGACGGCCTGGCTGGCTAAATCGCCGTAGGGCATAGGATGGCGGATCGCGGCGACCTTATAGCCCATCTCGCGCAGGATGAGCGATACCCGCCGGGTGGTCTGGCTTTTGCCGGAGCCGGTGCGGACCGCGCAAACGGATACGACCGGCTTGGTGGATTTCAATTGGGTGGAGCGGGTACCCATCAGGCGGAAGTCTGCTCCGGCAGCTAATACTGTTGAGGCATGATGCATGACATATTCGTGGGTCACATCGCTGTAGGCAAATATGACCTGGTCGACCTGTTTCTCTTGGATGAGGGTTACCAAGTCCTCCTCGGCGTGGATAGGGATGCCAGCGGGATAATGCGGGCCGGCCAACTCAGCGGGGTAGGTGCGGCCTTCAATATCCGGGATCTGTGTGGCAGTAAAGGCGACTACCTGGTAAGCGGGGTTATCCCGAAAGTACACGTTGAAATTGTGGAAGTCGCGCCCGGCGGCGCCCATGATAAGGGTTTTAATGGGGGACATCTATCTACTTATGCTCCTTTTGGTTTTAATGAAATTTTTCAATCTGCATTTCGAAAATTTTCTCACATGACATCTGGTGCAGCAATGTCGAGAATCCACAGGGCATTGGCCAGGGTCTGGCGGGCAGCTGCCACCAAGCGCAGACGAGCTTGCTTGATCGTGTCGCTCTCGGCTTGCAGGACAGGCACTGCGTGGTAGAAGCTGTGGAAGGCATTCGCCAGGTCATAGGCGTAATTGGCGATCACCAGCGGCCGGTAGTCTTGAACGGCCAGCTGCACGGTTTGGGGAAAGCGCGAGATCAGGTCTATTAATTGGGTTTCGTGACCTGTCAGCGGGTATGTAAAGCTGGCGGTTTCAGGCAACCCATTGCCGGCTTTGCGCAGAATGCTGCTGGCACGGACATGTGCATTCTGGATATATGGACCGGTGTGTCCATCGAAGTTAAGCGCCCCATCCATGTCAAAAACAATATCTTTGTTATTGTCTACCGACAGCATGGCATAGGTCATAGCCCCCAGTCCCACCTTGTAAGCGATCTCCTCCCGGCGCTCTTCCGGCAGATCTGGGTTTTTCTGGGCAATCTCTGCCAGCACCCGCCGCAAGGCCTCATCGGCGACATCCTTGAACAGGACCAGGTGTCCGCGGCGGGCAGACATGGCGCCGCCTGGCAGGCTGACAAAGCCATAGCCCAGGTGAAAACATTTTTCGGCCTGCTTGAAGCCCCACAGCTCCAGGATCTTGAAAGTCTGTTGCATATGCATACTCTGGCGGATGTCGATCACATAGATCGAACGGTCGACATTGTATTGCTCAAATTTGACCTTTGCCAGAGCTAGGTCCTTGGTCAGGTATAGGGTAGTGTTATCGCTGCGCAAGATGACGTTGGTGCGATATTTCTCCTTCTTCAGCCCCAGCTTTTCATCGATCTTGATAATCACCGGTCCGCTGGGACGCTCGTCATCGGCAATGCCCAACTGGATTAGCTCATCGACGATCTCTTTGGCCAGGTCATCCACCTCGCTTTCGAAGAACCATACATCCATGTGAATATCGAGCATCTCAAAAATGGCTTCCAGCTCGTCCAGGCTCCACTGGCGGGTTTCCAACCATAGCTGGCGCACCTCGGGATCGCCGGCATCCCAGCGCCGGTAGAGCTCTCGGCGCTCAGCCTCGTAGGCCTCCCTTTGGGCGCGTTCCTCAGGCGTTTCGTTTTCTTTTGGCTCGAGCAGGCGGTTGGCTTCGACGTAAAGATTCAACAGCCACTGACCTCTTTCGTGCACACCCTCCGGCTCTTGCCCGCGATAGAACTTCTGGTACATCCATATAATGGTGATCACGCCCAGGCCGATGTCGCCCGGGTAAGAAGCCCGGATAGTGTCAAAACCAGCGAAATTTACCAGGCGAGAGAGGGCCTCTCCCAGGATGGCATTGCGGAAATGGCCGATATGGAAGGAATGGTGGGTGTTGGGCTGGGCGTACTCCACCATGACGCGCTCGTTTTTTGGCTCGCCGCGCCCAAAAGCAGATCCCATTTGGATGACTGTATCGATAACCCGTCTGCTAAACTCGGCGGTCTCAAAGTACAGGTTCAGGTAGCCGCGCACCGCTTCAACCCTGGAAAAGCCGTCCGGCATGCCCAGGCTTTCAGCGACTGCGGAGGCGATCTCCTGGGCGCGTTGGGGCACATTGACCTTTTGGCCGGACTGTTGTTGCCGCTGACGGGCTTCGTCGGCGGCCAATTGGAAGAAGGATGTTGAGATACCCCATTCCCCCGCAATGGGGATTGGATTCCACTGTAGATCTCTGGGTTGGGGCAGGCCTTGTTCCGTACAGAAGGCGCGGATGCGGGTTTCAATGACCTGTTGTTCTCCACCAAACATAGGGTTTCCTCTCAAGGGAAAAGTGTCGACTCCACCTGCCGGAGCAAGCCCCGCCTGGCCTTGGGTCGCAGTGGGGAGATTATATCATGGCCCCTGAGGCCTTTAAACGGTAAAAGCGGGAGCGCTGGGCTCCCGCTGCTTTGAACAAGACGGTGGCTGCCGTGCTGGTAATCGCTATGTAGCGAAAGTATGGATCAAAATCAGATCGAAGGCCTGGTTCTAGGCGTTTTCTTTTTCGAGCGCAGCAAGCCGTTTCATCAGGCGACCTTTTCGCCGGGAAGCGTTGTTCCGGTGAAGGACGCCTTTTTCGGCAGCCTTGTCCAGGGCGCTGACGGCCATAAGCGTGGCAGCACGGGCTTCTTCCAGGCTGCCATCCTCGATCAGGTCTTTTGCTTTCCGCACGAAAGTGCGTGCCCGGCCGCGATGGACGCGGTTGCGCAGCCGGCGCTTCTCGTTTTGCTTGTCGCGTTTTATGGCTGACTTGATATTAGGCAAAGTAGATCCTCCAAAATTTCTATTCGCTGTCCAGCGAACCGCAGGGACTATTCTGAATAATTCAGCTTATCCAGCAGTAGTTAACTTGTGTAGTGTTAGCCGTTCGATCTGAATTTTTCCGGCTAATCTACTACGGCTGGTTATTTTACTTGATTGTGGCGATCTTGTCCAGCAAAAGGCGCGCAAAAAGAGCGTGATCGTAAGGTCTCGATTAGGGAAGGAATGCCGGGAGTGAGATAATATATGGACTGTAAGAATACCTTGGCTCAGTTAAGTTGGGCTTAGGGGCCATGTTATAATCCGCCGAGTTTAGCTTGATCTGTGGGTCTGACAGTTTGCCAGAGGAGATACTGATACGCAATGCTCATCATCCAATTCATG
>JAWOHN010000192.1:0-7519 GCA_046485135.1 Anaerolineales bacterium
TTTTGCGCTGAGTATTGCCCGTTCGATGCCATCAAGATGGACCACGATTACGAGTTATCGGTATACAACCGGCACGAAAAGAATATCTTCAATAAGGAAAAGCTGCTCAAACCGGTCTCTTATTATGCCTCCATCCGGCCTGTCAATAACCAGCGCGAGGAAACCGCGCGAGCAGAAGCTGAGGCAGCCAAAGCAGCCCGCAAGGCTAAGGCATAGGCACAGACTCCCAGTTTGCAGTATGGAGCCAGGCAGGTTAAAAAGAATCCATGTATAACGTAGATACCGATCTGCTTTTCCCACCCAGGATCATCCCCGTATTACGAAATCTGCGCGGGCCGGCCTGGAAAGGGTTGATCGACCAGGTTGTGGAGCAGGAGCCCACCAGTCTGGACCGGTTGGCGTTTGTCTTGCTGATGATCCGACTGGGAAGCTGCATTTCCTGTCACGCCGATTCATTCCGGGCTTTACGCGGCTGCACCCATTGCGCTTACCAGACCATCCGGCGATTCCGCGGCAGCGACCAGGAATTATTGGAGATGTTTGCCGACGCAAAAGCTGAAGTTACCCGGTACATGGAGCAAACCGATTAACTGCACAGGCAGCAGCCTGGGCGAAGAATAATCCAACCAACAGGTGTTCATTGAAAGCACTCGCCACCCCGGCGCACCTGTAAAATGAGTCACTTTCTGTTATCGTATTTTTGAGAGGAAAAGAATGTCAAAAACCGAAGTACCGCAAGAAGCTGTAATCAGCGCACTATCCCAAGTACAGGAACCAGAGCTGCACAAAGATCTGGTTTCGCTTAACATGATTCGCGACCTGAAAATTGATGGTAGTAAGGTAAGCTTCACGGTCATGCTGACAACGCCAGCCTGCCCGCTCAAATCCCAAATCGAGCGCGAAGCGCGCGAGGCGGTTGCGGCAGTGTCTGGGGTCGCAGCGGTAGAGATCAAACTAGACGCGAACGTGCCCAATGACGGGCGCACACGCGGCCTGGTCAATTTACCTATCCGCAACGCCATTGCAATTGGCTCCGGAAAGGGCGGCGTAGGCAAGAGCACCGTAGCGGTAAATGTGGCAGTCGTCCTGGCGCAAAGCGGGGCGCGGGTCGGTTTGCTGGATGCGGATATCTACGGACCCAATATCCCCACGATGATGGGCGTCGAACGAATGGCCCCACCGGTAGACGGCAAGATGATCCCCCCGGAAGCGTACGGGGTCAAGATCATGTCCATCGGCTTCCTGGTCAAAGCGGAGCAGCCCTTGATCTGGCGCGGACCCATGCTCCATTCTGCCATCCGCCAGTTTTTGAGCGATGTGGAATGGGGTGAGCTGGATTACCTGATCGTTGACTTGCCCCCGGGGACCGGCGACGCCGGGCTGAGCGTGGCCCAATCCCTGCCTTTGAGCGGAGGCGTCATCGTCACCCTACCCCAACAGGTATCCTTGGACGATGCACGCCGGGGATTAGAAATGTTTCGCCAATTGAATGTGAACCTGCTGGGCGTGGTTGAGAACATGAGCTACCTGGAACTGCCAGATGGAACGCGCATGGATATCTTCGGCAGCGGCGGCGGCGAAAAGCTGGCCAACCAGGCCGGCGTCCCCTTCATCGGAGCCATCCCCATGGATCCGTCCGTACGGACAGGGGGAGACTCCGGAAAGCCGGTGGTGCTGACAGACCCTGAGACTCCCGTTGCCGTAGCCTTGCGAGCGATCGCACAGGATATCGCCGCAAAAGTCAGCGTTGCCGCGGTAAAAGGCAATTTCGTCCCGATCAATATGATCGGGTAGGATACAATACGAACAGTATGGATGCAATAGTTGTCGGTATTCGTTTTCAAAAAGTAGGCAAGATCTATCACTTTGACGCCCAGCACTGCCTGGACATCCAGCCAGGAGATTTTGCTGTAGTAGAAACCACGCGCGGCCGCCAACTGGGGCAGGTCATTCATATCGTTGAAGATCCCCAACCTTCCCCCGATGGCGCCTGGAAACCCATTCAACGCAAAGCAACGCCGCAAGACCTGGTCTTACGCCAAACCTGGCAGCAAAAGGAAGTCGAGGCCATGATCAACTGCCGCGCCAAGGCGGCTGAACTCAAGCTGTCGGCGGTGAAGATCGTCGCGGCGGAGTTTAGTTTCGACGGGACGCGCCTGTCTTTCCTGTATAGCAGCGAAAGCGGCGATAAGATTGACCTGCGCTCGTTGCAGAGAGCAACCCAGAGGATATATCCGCAATCGAAAGTGGAATTTCACCAAATCGGCCCGCGCGATGTAGCCAAACTGTTGGGCGGAATGGGCGCTTGCGGACTGGAAAACCGCTGCTGTTCCATGTTCCTGACCGAGTTCAGCCCCATCTCCATAAAAATGGCCAAAGACCAGGGCATCTCTCTAACCCCGTCTGAAATTACCGGTATGTGCGGTCGCCTGCGCTGCTGCCTGGTCTACGAGTACGAGCAATACGTGGAGGCGCGCAAACAACTGCCCAAACGCGGCAAGCGCGTCCAGACCCCTGGCGGAGAGGGCAAGGTCATCGATGTATTTCCACTCAAGCAGACTATCCTGGTGAGCCTGGAGAGCGGTGGGCGCAACGAATATACCAAGGAAGAAGTCCAGCCATGGGATGAGCTGGAAGCCTTGCGCCAAAAATCCAAGGCGCCCTGCGACCGGCATGAGGGAGGCGGTTGTAATTGTGACCGGAAAGGTACACAGAGCTCTTAATGCAAATGCCTCACGTGTCTGCATTCGATGATTGGGAGGGTGCACAGCATATTTTGGTGGTGCTGGCCCATCCTGACGATCCGGAATTCTTCTGCGGGGGCAGCCTGGCCCGCTGGACTGCTGCTGGTCACCGGGTCACCTACTTGCTGCTGACCTGTGGAGATAAAGGCACCAAAGACCTGGCGCTGGCGGGTGAAGAACTGTGCGGGCTACGCCAGGCAGAACAACGCGCAGCTGCAGCAGTATTAGGCGTACAGGATGTGCGCTTCTTGGGTTACCCGGATGGATACTTGCAGCCGGATCTAAACTTGCGCCGAGACATCACCCGGGTCATCCGCCAGAAACGACCTGATATCCTGGTGACCTGCGACCCAACCACCAATTACTTTGGGGATACCTATATCAATCATGCTGACCACCGCGCGGCCGGGCAGGCTGCCCTAGACGCGGTCTACCCGGCTGCGCGCGATCACTTGTATTTCCCGGAACTTATCAACGAAGAAAAACTGGATCCCCATATTGTGCACGAGGTATGGGTGTGCGGCACGTTGTCACCCACAATAACGCTGGATGTGACAGATACCTGGGAGACAAAAATCCTGGCCTTGAAGGAACATAAAAGCCAAATCGGCGACCCCCAGGCCCTGGCAGAGCGGATGCGCTCAAGGCGAGCACCTGGAAGCTCAGCTCAGAAGCCCCGTTACCAGGAAAACTTTCGACGGATAAAACTTGCCTGAGCGCCAGCCACAACGGACAAATCCAGGCAGCCAAAGGGGTTGAAATATGGAGGGGGCGCCTCCACGGGAAAACGAACCGAAGAGGGGGAAGAGCGTCTTTAGCGAAGGAGGAGCAATGGCAGATTTCCTGCACGAATCCCAACAATTGTTTGAATATAGCCGCGCCTTGCGCCGTGATTTCCACCGCCACCCTGAATTGGGTTTCCAGGAGGTGCGCACTGCCGGGATCGTGGCCAAAGAGCTGAACCAATTGGGTCTGGAGGTGAGCACAGGTGTAGGAAAAACCGGGGTCGTGGCGCTCCTGGAGGGAGACCAACCGGGACCGGTGGTTCTCATTCGAGTTGACATGGACGCCTTGCCCATCCAAGAAGAGACAGGGGCCGAGTATGCCTCGACCGTCTCGGGTGTCATGCATGCTTGCGGTCATGATGGACATACGGCGATTGGGCTGACCGTTGCGCGCATACTGGGTAAACAGCGCAGCAGTCTGAAAGGCTCGGTTAAACTGGTCTTTCAGCCGGCAGAGGAGGGATTGGGCGGCGCAGAATCCATGCTGGCAGACGGTGTGTTGACTAATCCCAGCCCGGATGTAGCCCTATCGGTGCACCTGTGGAATGAAAAACCAGTCGGCTGGGTTGGCGCAACCCCCGGACCGGTCATGGCTGCTGCCGATATCTTCCGCATCCATTTGCAGGGAAAAGGCGGTCATGCTGCCCAACCACACTTTACAGCAGACCCGGTGGCGGCAGCAGCCCAAATCATCTCTGCTTTACAAACCGTGGTAGCCCGCAATGTGGCGCCCCTGGAGGCAGCCGTGGTGAGCGTCACGACCTTGCGCGCCGGGGACGCTTTCAATGTGATTCCGGATACAGCAGATTTACAAGGCACCATCCGCACCTTCAAAGCAGAGGTCAGGCAGCGCGTGGTAGAGCGCTTCGAGCAGGTAGTTGTTGGCATAGCCCAGGCGATGGGCTGCCAGGCTGAGATTGAGCTGCAATCCATTACTCCAGCAGTTGTCAACGACCCGCAGCTTACCGCCCTGGTACAGGAAGTGTGCGGCAACGTGCTTCCAGATAGCCAGGTAGATGCCACCAGCATGACTATGGGTTCAGAGGATATGGCCTTCATGATGCAAGATATCCCCGGCTGTTATATCCTGGTCGGCTCAGCCAATGCGGCCAAAGGATTGGACGCCGCCCATCACCACCCCCGCTTTGATGTAGATGAGGAAAGCCTGACACACGCAGCAGCATTGCTAAGCGCTACTGCGGCACGATTATTAAGTTGAGATAACCCGATGATATCTTCCAACGGAAACAAGCTGGCGTTGCATTTCTCCCGACCACCCCGGCGGGTTATTTCTCTGGTGCCATCGCTCACCGAGAGCCTGTTTGACCTGGGGTTTGGATCCTCTGTGATCGGTATCACGGATTTCTGCACTCATCCAGCGGATGGTCTGGGTGGTTTACCCCGCTTAGGGGGACCCAAAAACCCGGACGTACAGGCGATCATCTCTTTACAGCCAGATCTGATCTTGCTGAACCAGGAGGAGAATACTCGCCCCACGGTAGAGGCCCTGCAGGCAGCGGGAATGCCCATCTGGATGACCTTCCCCCGCACCATCCGGGCGGCCCTGGACATCCTGTGGACATTGGCCGGCATCTATCAAAACCCAACCGCCGCAGCTCGCGTCGAAACCATCGAGCGAACTGTGAAATGGAATGAATTGGCGCTTGAAGACGAGAAACCGGTACGGTTTTTCTGTCCCATCTGGCAAGAAACGAGCGCAGAGGGCATTCGCTGGTGGATGACCTTCAACCAGGAGACATACGCCGCAGATGTCCTGCGAGTAGTGGGAGGCATGAACGTGTTTTCTGAGCGCAAAAGGCGCTATCCAATGGCAGCCGATCTGGGCACGGCGCAGGAACAAGACCCAGGAGAAGCCGATACCCGCTACCCACGCGTGACCCTGGAAGAAATCTTGAGGGCAGAGCCAGAGCTGATCCTGCTCCCGGATGAACCCTTCAATTTCACTGATCTTGACCAGCAGGAAATGCAGCTGCTGCTGAGAGATACACCAGCCGGCAGACACGGGCGGGTCCACCTGGTCGAGGGCAGCTTGATCACCTGGCATGGGACTCGCCTGGCACGGGCGATCACAGAGCTGCCAAGCTTATTCGTAAGACAAACTTAACTGTTCAATCTGAGAGAGAAATGGGCATAATCCCTGCAAAGGCTATGGTCAAGCCGGACCTGACAAACTTAATTTTCAATCCAAAAATGGTAAAATTGGTAAAGAATACTCAGATTATTAACATTCATAGCGTAATAGTATAGGTGCTGATATGTCTCGGACACAAATCACAACTGAATTCATCGACTACCTGGCTGCATTCAAGTCACAAGGACAAGTTGGGCAATTGCCAAGCTTGCATGAAATCAGCAAGTCCTTAGGCATCAGTGTGGCCAGATTGCGGGAACAATTGGAGGTCGCCAAAGCTCTCGGATTGGTGGAAGCTAAACCCAGAATCGGGTTACGCAGGTTGCCGTATTCATTCTCGCCAGCAGTCCGCCAAAGCCTATCTTACGCCATTCAGATCAATCCGCAAAACTTTGCCATCTATTCTGATCTACGCGACCAGATTGAAATGGTCTATTGGGAAGAAGCGGTAAAGCTGCTCACCCCGCAGGATCAAGAGGAGCTAAAAGAACTGGTAAACAGCGCCTGGGATAAGCTGCGGGGAGAGCGAGTGCAGATTCCCCATGAAGAACACAAGCAGCTGCACCTGCTGATCTATAAGCGTCTGAATAACCCCTTTGTACTGGGATTGCTGGAGGCTTATTGGGAGGCCTATGAAAAAATCGGGTTGAGCATTTATTCGGATTACGAATACCTGCAAAAGGTATGGGAACTTCACCAAAGTATGGTCGAGGCCATTTGTGCGGGAGATTATGGGCTGGGCTACCAGGCCCTGATTGGGCACCGCAACCTGCTCCCCCACCAGACCTCACCTGGAAGCAATGGGGACTCTAACCCAGCCAGCACCTGAGCGGTTACTAATTTCTAGAATTACCAGGAGTACATGAAAGGAATTTTGATGTCCTCAGCACAAACAAACATCTCCGATATCGCAGAGCCTACCCAAAGACAAATCACAAACGATTTTTCCATCACCGTAGCCACGGTCAATGGGTCAGGCAGCCAGACTTCCAACTTGACCATGATGAGAGCTCTGTTCAAGATGGGCATACCGGTGTCTGGCAAGAACTTGTTTCCCTCCAATATCCAAGGGCTGCCGACCTGGTTTACCATACGGGTCAATAAAGACGGCTTCCTGGCTCGCCGCGAGGAAAGCGAAATCGTCGTTGCCATAAACCCAGAAAGCTTTGCTCAAGACCTGGACAGCGTGAACCCGGGCGGTGTTTTTTTCTATGCCGATCATATCCGCCAGTCGATCAACCGAGCGGATATCAGCGTCTATCCCATGCCGGTCCAAAAGCTGGTGCGCGAATCAGGCGCCCCCAGCAGCCTGAAAGACTATATCGCCAACATGGTTTACGTGGGCGTTTTAGCCCAAATGATCGGCATCGAATTGGAGAAGATCAAACAGGCGCTGGAATTCCACTTTAAAGGAAAAGCCAAACCGATCGATTTGAACTACGGCGTGGTCCAGGCAGCGGCTGAATGGGCTCAAGAAAACCTGGAGAAACAGGACCCCTTCCGAGTGGAAGCCATGGACGGCACCCATGACTATATTTTGTCCGATGGAAATACAGCGGCTGCCCTGGGCTCGATCTATGGAGGCGTCCAATTCGCGGCCTGGTATCCGATCACACCGGCCTCGAGCCTGGCAGAAGCCTTGATGGACTACCTGCCTGAGCTGCGCAAGGACCCGGAAACGGGCAAGAACACTTTTGCGGTGTTGCAGGCCGAAGACGAGCTGGCCGCGATCGGCATGACCGTTGGTGCCGGATGGGCCGGTCTACGGGCGATGACTTCCACATCCGGGCCGGGCTTAAGCCTGATGACCGAATACGCCGGACTGGCGTATTACGCGG
>JAWOHN010000214.1:0-13208 GCA_046485135.1 Anaerolineales bacterium
CTAGAGATATCTTAACAAACCATGAGACGTTGGTGAGTTATTCAGAAACTGGTTCGTTCAGACCTTGGTAGTCCTAGAGAGCCCAATTTCGCGAGTTTAAGTTGATATGGTGGTAAGATTATTCTCGGCGAAAAGGTCCACAGAGCAATATGTGCAAAACATTGCAGAAAAGATCCACCTCGCTCCCTTCCACAAATCAGGCGCAAGCCCTCCCGCCGTCCATTCCACACAGCAGGATAAAACAAACGTTTACTGCCCTGCAATACCCCAACTACCGATTGTGGTTTGTTGGGCAACTGGTTTCGTTATTTGGGACCTGGATGCAAATCACCGCCCAGGGCTTTCTGGTGTTCGAGTTGACCAATTCAGCCGCTTATCTGGGTTACGTCAGTTTTGCCGCTGGGATTCCCACCTGGTTGCTGACACTGTACGGCGGCGTGGTAGCAGATCGAATTCACCGGCGCAACCTGCTGGTCATCACCCAGATCTTCATGATGCTGCTGGCTTTTATACTGGCCAGCCTGACTTTTCTCGAGTTGGTACAGCCATGGCATGTGATCTTATTGGCTTTCCTGCTGGGGTCAGCCAACGCCTTCGACACGCCCGCCCGGCAAGCCTTCGTGCGCGAGATGGTGGGACGCGAGCACCTGACCAATGCTATTGCCCTCAATTCGGCTTTATTTAATTCTGCCACCGCTGTTGGGCCAGCAGTAGCGGGATTGACCTATGCCCTGGTTGGCCCGGCCTGGTGCTTTACCATCAATGGAATCACCTTCCTGGCTGTCATCTCTGCCCTGCTGCTGATGAAGTTCGAGCGCCGGCCCCGTTCAACACAGCCAGCCTCTGCCATTGCCGATATCAAGATCGGGGTTAAGTATGCTGTCTCACACCCCACCATCCGGATCTTGATTGCCGGTTTGGGGATCGTCAGTCTGTTTGGTCTGGGTTTTATCACCCTGATGCCGGCCTGGGCTGTTAACGTTTTAGGGGGAGATGTCCGCACCAACGGCTTGTTGCAATCTGCCCGTGGTCTGGGGGCATTGCTGGGGGCGCTGATGATTGCCTCTTTAGGGGCATTTCATGCCAGGGGCAAGCTGCTGACAGTGGGTAGTTTCGCCTTTCCCAGCCTGCTGCTGATTTTTACCTGGGCGCGCTGGCTGCCATTGTCACTGGTCCTGCTAGTCGGAGTGGGATGGGGCTTCATGGTGCTGGTCAATCTATCAAATTCGCTGGTACAAACCCAGGTACCGGATGAATTGCGTGGGCGGGTGATGAGTATTTTCACCTTAAGCTTCTTTGGTGTCTTTCCCATCGGCTCATTAATTGCTGGCGCATTGGCAGATGTCATCGGCGAGCCAACCACGGTGCTATTAGGCGCGCTGACCATTCTCACCTTTGCCAGCCTGGCTTGGTGGCGATTCCCCCAAATCCGCAAGCTGACCTGATCATCCTATCAACAAATTCATTTCATTGTATACTTTGGTGTGATGGTAGCTGCACACCTTATTATGGGCAATATAGAAATCAGATGGTATATGTGCAGCAGTCGCGCATAACATCCTGTTTCTCCGTGAATATGGATACCAAAAACAGCCCTCGTCCTAATGGAATCGGCACTCTACAAGAGACATCCTTGCATGCCGGCTTGAAAGACTGGTATGCTCAGCCTGGGGATGTCCTGGAGGCTAAAGTTGATGGATATATTATCGATATCCTGCGCGAAGACCTGCTGGTCGAGATCCAGACCCGCAATTTCTCTGCCCTGAAGCGTAAATTGACCCGCCTGGCAGAAAAATATCCTATCCGCCTGGTCTACCCGCTGACCAGGGAAAAGTGGATTTTGTATCAAGAGACCAATGGAGGGCCGGTGCTCCGCCGGCGTAAATCGCCCCGCCACGCGGAGCTGCCCGATGTATTTATAGAGCTGGTGCGCTTGCCCGAGCTGGCAACTCATGCCAATTTCTCCTTGGAGGTCTTGTTTACCCATGAGGAGGAGCTACGGCGTAAGGATGGGCGCGGGAGCTGGCGCCGAAAAGGTTGGAGCATCTTCGACCGCAAACTACTGGCGGTCGTGGACCGGCGCCTATTCTCATCTCCTGCGGATTATGCAGCTTTGCTGCCAGACGGGCTGCCAGCGGCTTTTACCAGCGCCGACCTGGCCGAGCGCCTGGGAAAGCCGCGTTATTTAGCCCAAAAAATGGTCTACTGCCTGCGAAAAATGGAGCTCTTGAGCATCACCGGAAAAACCGGTAATTCTATAATTTACGAACGAGGACAATTATGACAGATAAAGAAGCTGCAATGATTCCCTTCCATGCTTTGAATGAATTCATGCGCCCAGATTTTCGCATGAGCGTGGTCCGTTCCACGTTGAACGCCCTGCCCGAGCTGCCGGATGAATACCGCGTTGCCATCGACAAGCTGGTCAAGAAAACTGTACGCATTCCCGGCTTCCGCAACAGCGGGAAAGCGCCCACCGCCCTCAAGGCCGGTCCACTGGTGCAGACCTTTGAAAAGAACCCCAATATGGTCGCAGCAGTGCTGACTGCTTGGGCTGAACTCCACGCACCTTTACGCCAGCAGGTTTACGATATGCTGGAGGGACGCGCTTGGGATCTTATACCCTTGCAGGCAGAACGCAAAAAATTGCCCGGCTTTTTTACCAGATGGCCCAAGGGTGATAGTTTTGAAATCCTCACTCAAACCTATGCAGAGCTGTTCCCTCAGAGTGAATACGACAGCGATCAGGTCTCCTTGATGATCGTGTGGGTAAGCATGCGTCTACCCTATGAGATGGTCGAGGACACAGCGGAAGTCGTCACAGAGATCAGCGGGCTGGAACGGGTCAAAGAATTGCTGGAAGGAAAAACCGGCGAATCCCAAAAAGAGATTGATTGAGCTACCGATGGGAGTGATCTCTGCTCTGCACCCGGCTTGCGCGCACTGGTTTTCGGGATCTTTCATCATACAAGGGATTAACTCTTGAACCTAACCCATCCAACCATCAACCAACCGCTAAACAAAGGCGGATGCGGTTCGTGGATCATGTTGATCCTGGCCAGCCTGTGGATCGCCAGCATCTCCTTCGGGCGGATTTCGGTCAGCATGGTAGCCACTTACTTCCGATACCAGCTCCCCGACTGGACCCCCTTTGCCCTGGCGATCGGCCAGGGAGTATTTCTGATCTCACCTTTACTTCTCCTGGCCAGCTTGTGGCCGGTGCGTCGTTTTGCCGGCATCTTCCGATCCTGGGCAGCTGCCTCTGCGCTGGTGTTACTGCTGGCGCCGTTGCACCTGACCCGCCCCTATCTGGCTCAATTGCAGGCCGTGTTGCACATCTTGCTGGCAGGCTTGTATATCCTGCTGTTGGTCTTCCTCTTCCAACGCCGGTCAAGACAAACGCTGGAGGCCACGCCTGTCAGTCCCAGCATGAGCCGGCAGCCAGCCATCTTGTCTGCAGCATTGATGGCGGCTGTCTTCGCCTACCCCTGGCTGGCCTGGGGTGCTCTGGGTTCGCCTCTGGATACTATCTTGCAAGCCCTGGCAGCGCTGTCGCTTGGGCTGGCAGCTGCTGTGACGGTCGAAGCCATCCTGTTACCCGGCCTGCGCCAGAGCGAGATCCCGGAGGCCGGTTACCCGGGTGGGGTGATTGGTTTCTTGTTGAGCGGTCTGGCTGCCGGTGTAACCCTGTTGATCATTGCCAGCGCCACCGGATTCGGCTTCGGTGGCATGCAGTTGGTCTTGATGCTGTCCCTCCCAGCAGCAGGCTGGACGATGGTCTGGCTGGGACGTTCCTCTCAGGCGCGCTCCCCGGCCTCCAGCTTACCCATGGGGTTGTTGGTAGGAGCTTGTATGGCCGCGCCTATGACCCTGATCGACCCCAGCGAGCTGCATATCCTGACCAGCGCCTACCCCGGCGAGATCTTCCAATGGGCTCTGACCGCAGCCGGCGTCTCTTTCTTGACCGGGGTGGGGTTGGCAATCGTTTTGTTGGTTGTAATCATCCGCGCGCGCAGAAGGGATGGCGAACCCGCTTTTCGAAAAACCAGACCCTCCCTGGTACTGGCAGCCTGGCTGATGGGGGGAGCCATCTACCTGGGCGCGGGCCAGCCCGGCTTTCACGGTGAGAGCCTGTTTGTCATATTGAAGGACCAGGCCAGCCTGCCAGCCTATACCCCCGGGGAGGATTACTTTGCCCACCGCGAGCTGATCTATACCACCCTCGTGCAGCATGCAGAAGACTCTCAGACAGACCTACGCCGGCAATTAGAGCGATTGCGCTTGCGTTATACCCCCTACTATCTGATCAATGGTCTGGAAGTGCAAGGAGGACCCTTGCTGCGACTGTGGCTGTCCAGCCGGGCAGATGTTGACCGGGTTTTGCTCAACCCGTGGATGCGCCCCCTCGCGGCCTCGCCCCCTGCCAACATCGGCGACCAGCCTGCGCCGGAGGATATCCCCTGGAATCTACAATTGATTCAGGCTGAAAGGGTATGGAACGAGCTGGGTGTGACGGGCACAGGCATCGTGATCGGTCAATCCGATAGCGGGGTTCAATGGGATCACCCCGAGCTGCTGGCCAGCTATCGCGGGCAGATAGACCAAAACGAGCAGCATGATACCAACTGGCTCGATCCCTGGTACGGCACTCCCGCGCCGGTGGATCCGGGCGGCCATGGCACACACACCCTGGGTACCATCACGGGAAGCAGCACCGGTGTGGCTCCGGGCGCGACCTGGTATGCGTGCGCCAACCTGGTGCGGATTTTTGGCAACCCGGCTCTGTACCTCGATTGCATGCAATTCATGTTGGCGCCTTATCCCGTAGATGGCGATTCATTTCGAGATGGCAACCCAAGCCTGGGCGCGCACGTCACCAACAACTCTTGGGGCTGCCCGGACATCGAAGGCTGCGATCCTGCCGCTCTGCTGCCTGCAGCTCAGGCCTTGCGGGCGGCGGGGGTATTCGTTGCGGTGTCTGCCGGTAACGACGGGCCGACTTGCCAGACGATCAACGCTCCTTTGGCGATATATGATGAGGTCTTCTCGGTTGGAGCCATCAGTCCCGCCAGGGAGCTGGCCGATTTCAGCAGTCGCGGTCCAGTGACGGTCGATGGCAGCGGGCGGGTGAAGCCTGATATCCTGGCGCCGGGTGTGGCTGTGCTCTCGGCGTACCCCGGCTCCACCTACCAGATAAATATGGGCACATCCATGGCCGGTCCGCATGTTGCCGGGGTGGTGGCCCTGATCTGGTCCGCCAACCCGGACCTGATTGGGGACATCCAGCGGACCGAACAAATATTGATCCAATCGGCCCAGCCTTATACCCGCCAGGCGCCGGCCTGCCCTGGCGCACTGGACATGCCCAGCACAGCATTTGGTTACGGAGTTCTGGACGCATACCGGGCAGTACAGATGGCAATAGGTGAAATGGTGCAATAAGCGATCATCTAGACAAAATCTGCAACGGGTTGTTCCCGAATTTTAGGGTTGCGAACGGCGCACGCCGTTCGCAACCCTAAAATTCGGAATTCTCCAACAACTTTTTAGTGCTCAAGTGGAGAGCCATCAGTTGCCCAAACGGGCGATCAAGTATAAAATAGGGCAGAAGCTCGAGAAACTGCTATCCGTTCACAATCAAGGAGGGAGTCTCACATGAAAGCCATGAACAAACTCTTTATCACGCTGATCCTGCTATATCTTATCTGGCGCTGGTTGAACCAGCCGCCTAAGACCCAAACAGCGGAGTACCCGCAAAGGCGCCAAAAACCCGTTTACCCGCTGGAGGGGCGCAGGTTGACAGCCGTACCGAAAGAAGAGGATGACCTGACAAAGATCAAAGGGATTGGACTGAAGGCATCGAATGCTCTGCAGCGAGGCGGTATCCATACTTTCGATCAACTTGCGGCCCTGGATGCAGACCATATCAAGACCATATTGGCAGGATACGGTTTACGCAACCTGGATCCCACCACCTGGTCAGCACAAGCTGCCAGCGCGGGTAAATTGGAATGAATAAAAAAGAACTTGCTCAAGCGTATTTCCAGCGCGGTTTCAATTGCTCGCAGTCTGTGTTGACCGCCTATAGCGCAGATTTCAGCCTGGATCAAGACCTGGCCTTGCGCGTGGCAGGTAGCTTCGGCGGTGGCATAGGCCGCCGTGGGGAAACCTGTGGAGCTGTCAGCGGGGCTTTGATGGTTTTGGGTCTGAAATATGGGGCTGTCGATCCTCAAGACAAAGACGGTAAAGAAAAAGCCTACCAACAAGCTAGAGACTTTATGCAGCGTTTTGAAACGCTGCACGGGACAGTGCGCTGTAACGACCTGTTAGGCGTGGATATTGGCACGCCAGATGGGTTGGCGCTTGCCAGGGCAGAGAATCGCTTCAAGCAGCGCTGCCCGATATTTGTTGGTGATGCAGCCGAGATTTTAGAAGACTTCCTGTAAACCTGCTGCTATCATGCGCACGCTGCACCTGGTTTCTCACACTCACTGGGATCGTGAATGGTACCTGACCTTCCAGCAGTTCCGCTTGAAACTGGTCCACATGATGGACAGCCTGTTGGCCCTGCTGGCAGCCGATCCCGAATTCAGCTACTTCATGCTGGATGGGCAGACCATCCTGCTGGAGGATTATCTGGAGGTCCGCCCTGAGCGCGCTGGGCAGATCCGCGCACTGGTACAAGCAGGACGTTTGCTGATCGGTCCCTGGTATGTCTTGCCGGATGAATTCCTGGTCAGCCCTGAAGCCATCATCCGTAATTTACTCGAAGGCGAGCGAATCGCCCAGACTTTCGGGGGAAAAATGCAGGTGGGCTATATCCCCGATCCATTTGGGCATATCGGGCAAATGCCGCAAATCCTGCTGGGCTTTGGCATCGACACGGCTTGCCTGCAGCGCGGTCTTTCGGACGAGCCGCTAGAATTCTGGTGGCAAGCGCCAGATGGCTCACGGGTATTCATGGCTTATCTGCGGCAAGCGTATGGCAACGCGGTAGGGCTGCCGGCGGCGCACCCGGAGGTCTTTGCAGCCGAGGTATGCCGGCGGCGAGATAAGCTGCTGGCCCACTCCCCCTTTGCCCAACATCTGTTGCTGATGCAAGGCAACGATCACTGGCTGGTCGACCCAAACACGCCCTCTGCGATCAGCTATACGAATAATAATCCGGGTCTCTTGGATGGAGACCGCCTGGTGCATTCCACTCTACCCGAGTACATTTCTGCCGCCCGGGCTGCCAGCCAAGACCTGCTGACCATCCCCGGAGAACTGCGCAGCTCCCGTCGCCACAACCTGCTACCTGGCGTCCTGTCCGCTCGCATGTGGATCAAACAACGCAACCACACCTGCCAAATCCTGTTGGAAAAGTGGGCTGAGCCTTTCAGCACCTTTGCTGAGCTGGTCGCTGCCGCATACCCCAATGACGGCAGATCGCTTAACAGCAGCGAGCGGTTGGCAAACCCAGCCCAAGTGATCCGGCAAGCCTGGCGCTATTTGATGTCCTGCCACCCACACGACTCGATCTGCGGCTGCTCGATCGACCAGGTCCACGAGGAAATGAAACCGCGCTTCGACCAGGTTCAACAAATCGGCGAGGAAATCACCCGCCAGAGTCTGTATAACCTGGCCAGAGCTACTTGTACAATTCCTCCAACAGCCGCGGATGGGCGGGAGATACTGGCTGCAGCGGTAGTCTTCAACCCAACGGATGGCCCACGCAGTGACGCGGTGGAAATTGAGCTAGAGCTGACCCATGACCTATCTGGCTTTGAAATCATCGATGAAACGGGGGCAATCGTACCCCACCAGGTCCTGGGTAGTGAGTTCCATGAGCTGCTCAACCTGCGCCTGGATCGTGAAGCGCTCAAAGACCTGTTCCGGCAGATCCAAACCGGGCGGGTGAATGGCATGACCACACTCAACCTGACGGTCAAACAGGAAGGTGGACACGCTTTTATTCAAGCCATTATGGCTGAAAGCGGTGAGCGGGACATGCAACTTTGGCAGAATCAGCAAGAGCATATCAGCACGTTATTAAAAAACCCGTCTGTAAACAGCTATCATCTGCAAGTGCTTTCTCCACTGCAGGTAAAAACCGCCCTCCTGGCGCGTGGAATGCCCGGCTACGGCTTAAGAACGTATTGGATCTGCAAATCTACAGAAAGCACACCACACATTCTACAGTTCGGGGCAAAAGACCCAACCATCTACTCGATTGAGAACGAATACCTGTCTGTGCAAGTCTCCCCTGTCGATGGCACTTTCACGCTGACGGACAAAGCCAGCGGAGCGCAATTCACAGATCTCAACCGCTTCGTAGACGGCGGCGACCGGGGAGACGAATACAATTACTCCCCACCCCCCCTGGATCAATTGGTGCAGGACGCCCGCGTTGAAGCCATCCACGTAGACAGAGGTCCGTTGTATCAGTCGATCCAGGTCCGCCTGTGTTTGCAGGTACCCTCCCAGCTGGCGCCCGACCGCGGCTCCCGCTCAACCGAGCTGGTCGAGCTGAACATCCTGACCCAGGCCAGGCTGACCGAGGGCGTCCCGCGCTTAGATTTCCACACCCAGGTAGACAACCAGGCCCTGGACCACCGCTTAAGAGTTCATTTTCCACTACCCTTTACCCCTGAAAGCATCCACTGCGATGGGCACTTTCAGATCGTAGAGCGCCCATTAGGATTGCCCGCCTTTGATGAGACCTGGACAGAACATCCTCGCCCTGAAATGCCCCAGCGCACCTTTGCAGCTGTCGCGGGACCAAAATTTCTTTTTGTACTGGCCAACCGGGGTTTACCGGAAGTGGAACTGGTTAAAACGCCCAGCGGCGGGGAGCTCGCGCTGACCCTGCTGCGCTGCATTGGCTGGCTCTCCCGGGGCGACCTTCCAGAACGCACTGGCCCAGCCGGACCCCTGCTGCCTACCCCAATGGCCCAAATGAGCGGCCTGCACAATTTCGATTATGCAGTGATCTTATCGCAACCGCAGGATCCACAATCTTACCAGCAGGCTTATGCCTTCAATGCACCGCTGCGCGCCGTGCAAACCGGGCTACACTCAGGGCCAGTACCTCCGCAGGTCTCCTTCCTTGATGCTACCCCCCCCACCTTCCTGATCAGTGCTATCAAAGAGACAGAAGATGGCTCGGGTTGGTTGGTACGCGGGTACGACAGCACGGACAAAAATATCCAGGTCTGCCTGAAAACCTGGCAACCTGTTCAAATGGCCTGGAGGGTAAATTTGGCTGAAAGCGGCGAAGAAAGCCTGGATCTGGCGGCGGATGGGAGCATCCGCTTCTCTGCCCATCCTGCTGAGATCGTAACGATTAAGTTTTCGCCATGACAAGTACTGATCATTCCCCCAACAAAAAGGGGTATTCTCCCTCTGCGCATACCTTCCTGGTGGGGATATTTCTGCAAAGGACCAAACTTGAAACATACATTCAATGTTAACGTAAAAAACGTTGCTGTCCGGGGAGCCATCCTGTCTTTTCTGATCACGGCGGCACTGGTGGCGGCTTGCACGGCTCGCAGCGGCTCCAATACGGCGGCCTCTCCTGGGATTTCCTTGGAAGCCTGCCAGCTAACCGGCCCCAACGGGACGCTTGGGAGACGCGCACAATGCGGCAGCCTTAGAGTTTATGAGGACCGTGACGCAGGCAGTGGGCGGCAAATCGACCTGCATCTGGCAGTAATCCCCGCCGTCAGTCGCAGCCCACAACCAGACCCACTATTCATTCTGGTAGGCGGTCCTGGTGAGGCAGCCACCTCCAGCTATTCCCTCATCAGAAGCGCTTTCGAGCGCATCAACCAGCGCCGTGATATCATCCTGGTAGACCAGCGCGGCACGGGCAAATCCAATTCCCTTACCTGCCCAACCAGCGCGGAAGAGGATTATTCCAGCGAGTCCGATCCGGAAGAGTTGCGCGAGTACGCGCAAGACTGCCTGGCTGAGCTGGAGGCAGATCCTCGTTTTTACACCACCTCGATTGCCATGGATGATCTGGACGAGGTTCGTCGCGGTCTTGGATACGAGCAGATTAACCTGTATGGGATATCGTACGGCAGCCGGGCTGCCCTGGTCTACCTGCGGCAATATCCTCAGCAAGTTCGCTCGCTTATTTTAGATGGTGTGGCGCCGCCGAACTGGGTCTTGGGTCCCAGCGCGCCGGCAGACGCGCAGCAAGCCGCAGAGCAGATTTTGCAGCGCTGTTCCTCCGACGTAGACTGTGGAGCGGCCTTTCCGGATGTGCAGGCATCCTTTGACCGCGTTTTTGCACGATTACGAGAACAACCAGCCCAGCTATCGTTGCAGCACCCCATCAGTGGAGAAACGATCGACTTCACCCTGACGGCTGATTTCCTGGCTTCCACCATCCACGGCATGACCTACGCTCCGGAGACGGCAGCTCTGCTGCCGTTAATGGTGCATATAGCCCATTCGCAGTCAGATTACAGCAGCCTGGCCGCATTCGGTCTCAGCTATCTTGACACAGTCGGCGGGGCGATGAGCACGGGTATGCGCTTTTCGGTAATCTGCGCTGAAGACGTACCCATGTATGAGCAGCAGGAGATGTTGGAAGGTTATTTAGGCGATTCCATAGTTGCTTCATTCACCGAGATTTGCAAAGTTTGGCCGCAAGGGCAGGTCCCAGAGGATTACCACCAGGCGGTGAATTCAACAGTCCCGGTCTTACTACTCTCAGGGGAAGCAGATCCGGTCACCCCGCCCGCTAACGCCGAGCTGGCAGCACAGACCCTGCCCAACAGCCTGCATATCATCGCTCCTGGGCAGGGTCACGGTAATATCATGCGCGGCTGTATCCCAGTTCTGGCGGCAGACTTCATCGACGCTGGCAGTGTCCAGGGCATGAATACCGAGTGCGTTCAAAATCTGCGTCCCCCGCCCTTTTTCATCAGCTTTGCCGGGCCAGCGCCCTGAGGTTATTGAATATGATCGAAGTAACCAACCTACATAAATCTTTTGGAGCCGTGCAAGCCGTCTGCGGGGTCAGCTTTAGCGCCCCTGATGGCCAGATCACAGGTTTGCTGGGGCCGAACGGCGCCGGCAAGACCACCACCTTGCGCATCCTGTACACTCTCTTGGAACCTGACCAGGGAGAGGCTTGCGTGGATGGGCATAGCTGCCAAACGGAAAAACTGGAAGTGCAACGACGGATCGGGGTCTTGCCGGAAACCCATGGGCTTTACCCCCGTTTGACCGCCCGGGAGAACATCCGCTATTACGGTCGCTTACAGGGACTGAAAGGTGAGCAGCTCGAAGGACAGATCGATCATATGATCAGGTTGCTAGAAATGAAAGACATCGAAAATCGCCGCACAGAGGGATTTTCTTCCGGGCAGCGGGTCAAGGTCGCCATCGCCCGCTCCCTGGTTCACGGACCCAAAAATGTCTTGCTGGACGAACCGACTAACGGACTGGACGTGATGAGTACTCGCTCGATGCGCTCCTTCATCCGCCGCCTGGCAGAGGAGGGCAAGTGCGTCCTTTTCTCCAGCCATATCATGCAGGAAGTATCCGCTTTGTGCAACCAGATCGTAATCCTCAACCAGGGACAGGAGATCGCCTGTGGCACACCAGACGAGTTGATGCGCGCTACTGGCCAAGCCAACCTGGAGGATGCCTTTGTCTCATATATCGGCAGCGAGGAGGGCCTGGTAAGGTGAACCCTCACTCAAACGCCTTCGAGCGGATTAGCATCATCTTTGAGAAAGAATTAAAAGACAACCTGCGTGACCGCCGTTCTGTTTTCAGCGCCTTGATGTCCGCCTTGATCGGGCCGGTCTTGCTGGTGATGCTCATCATTATCATGGGACGGACCTTCAACACGGACAACCTGGAAAAACCGCTGGAGCTGCCTGTGCAGGGGGCCGAGAATGCACCTTCTCTGATCAGCTTCCTGGAGCAAAACAACGTCTTGATCCTGCCTGCCCCTGAGAACCCCCGCCAGGATGTGCGCAATGGGGTCCGGGACCTGGTGCTGATTATCCCAGATGATTTTGGAGAGTCGTTCAGCGCCGGTCAGCCTGCCCGAGTAGAGCTGGTGGTCGATAGCTCACGCCAGTCTGCCATGCCAGCGGTGGAGCGCGCCCGGATGCTGCTGGACCAATACAGCGCCCAAATTGGCTCCCTGCGCTTGATAGCGCGCGGCGTCAGCCCGGCCGTCCTGCAGCCTATGATCGTTGCCCGGGTTGACGTCTCCACGCCTCAAAGCCAGGTGGGCATCTTCCTGAACATGATGCCCTATTTCATTGTGCTGGTGGTCTTTGTAGGGGGTATGTACGTGGTCATCGACACCACCGCCGGAGAACGCGAACGCGGTTCACTTGAGCCGTTGCTGATCAACCCGGCCCCACGCTGGGAAGTGGTGGTGGGCAAGCTGGCGGCTTCGATTCCCTTCGCGGTTTTCGCCGTCTTTCTGACCCTGGTGGCTTTCGCCATCGGCTTCAACGTGGTTCCCATTGAGGATTATGTCGGCTTCCAGGTCAGCATCGATATAAACGTTATGATCGGCATCTTCTTGATCTCCCTGCCGATGATCTTGCTGGCTTCCGCCTTGCAGATGATCATCGCCACCTTCACGCGCAGCTTCAAGGAGGCCCAAACCTATGTGGCCTTTTTGCCCCTGATCCCAGCCCTGCCCGGCATTGCTCTGGCCTTTATTCCAGTGCGAGCATCCTTTTTGAATATGGCCATACCCACCTTTGGGCAACAACTCCTGATTAATCAGCTCATGCGTGGGGAACCGATCGATCCGGCGAACGTGGTGGTTTCGGTCATTTCTACAACCTTATGCTCCATCCTGTTGGTTTACCTGGCTGTGCAACTGTTCAAACGTGAGCGAATCTTGATGGGCGCCAAGTAGGTCGGAAGCCACTGTAAAGTACAGCGGGCCTGCAACTTATTCATTAAAGGAGCGATAACATGGTCAAAATCATCACAGACACGACTGCCTGCCTTCAGCCTGAAACCATCCAGAAATATGCAATTCCGGTAATCCCCCAGGTGATCAATTTCGGCAACGAATCCTTTCTGGAAGGCGTGGAAATGGATTTGACCACCTTCATGCAGCGTTTGAAAACAGCTCCTGAGTTGCCAAAAACAGCTGCCCCGCCCCCTGAGTTGTTCATCAAAGAATTTGAACGGCTGGTCCCGTTAGGTGAGCCGATTATTTGCATTCATCCCTC
>JAWOHN010000040.1:0-12719 GCA_046485135.1 Anaerolineales bacterium
ATCGAAAAAGCAATATTGACGTCAAAGAGGTGCACGCTTATACTTTTTATCAGGTCTTCCCGCCCGAATCGCAAACGACACCTGGGGGACCGGTGGGTGGAACCGCTGCAAAGATCTAGCTTATTCAGCTCACCCTCCAATCCTAATTTATTGAGCGAAAGAATAGAGGTGTAAATATGACCAGCTTCAGGGTTGCCCTGCTTGCCAACCTGAAAGTGAATGCCCCTAAAATCGAGGGAATGCCTGATGATCAATGGGATGATCTAGATTCTGAAAAAACTGTGCTGGCCCTGGTAGAGGCGATCCGGGCGGGGGGACATACCTGTGAATTTCTGGAAGGGGATGTCACCCTGTACGATACAGTGCGCAAATTCAAACCCGATATCTGTTTCAATATCTGTGAAGGTCACTTTGGGGATGCGCGCGAAGCGCAGATTCCCGCCATTTTGGAAATGTTGCGCATCCCGTATACCGGCTCCAAAGTGCTCACCCAGGCCTTGGCGCTGGATAAGCCTATGACCAAGCGTATTTTGTACTACCATGATTTGCCTACCCCCAACTATCAGACCTTCGAACGGCCCGATGAGCCTCTGGCAGAGGATATGAGCTTTCCTTTATTTGCTAAACCCAGCCGGGAGGGCACCGGGATGGGCGTATCGGCTCAATCGATTATCCATAATGAGGAGGAGCTTCGCAGTCAGGTTGCATATATCAATGAACGATATAAACAACCTGTGCTGGTAGAGCAGTATATCGATGGCAGAGAGGTGACGGTTGGCGTGGTGGGCAATCTGCAAGGCCCGGTTGCGCGGCGTATCCCTGAGGACGATTCGGATGAACGTATGTTAGCCGGATTGCTGTTCTTGCCGCCAATGGAGGTCGACCTGAAACCGTTTGAGGATACAGATATCGTGTACAGCAACCGCTTGAAAGTAGCTTTGGCAGATCAGTTAAATTATATTTGCCCGGCTCCGCTGCCACCTAAATTGGTGAAGAGGTTGAACTGGCTCACTGCAGCCGTCATTCGGGTTACAGGAGCTCTGGACGTGGCTCGGGTAGATTTCCGCTTGGATGTGAATGACGACCTTAAACCCTATATTTTGGAGATCAACCCTCTACCAGGCCTGTCTCCCGGGATTTCGGATCTGGTCATTGAGGCAGCGGCTATGGGCATCGATCACACTCAACTGGTTAACCTGATCCTGGAGACAGCCTTGAGAAGGTATGGGATGGTTGAATAGCTGCTCGGTTGAAAATCTAAGTACACCATTTCTGGGGTGTTCCTCTATAACGCCGGAAAGAGTAAGTCACTGATAGAGTGAGTCAAAGGAATATATCTATGCCTGTGACCAAGCGCACCGATCTCAAGCCTGGAATGAAAGTACAAATCGTAGAAAAACAACACCAACGGGCAGGATTCATAACTGAAGGGGTGATCGTGCGTATACTCACTAAAAGCTCAACCCATCCACATGGGATCAAGGTTTTGTTAAGCGACGGCCGGGTTGGCCGGGTTCAAGCGGTGTTGTCAGCAGTCCCGTGGTAACTACGATTGTGGATGCCCTGGGACTCTTGATTTATTTCACCGGAGCAACTTCGATCTTGGGCTAAAGAAATTAGATTAAATGACTGGATGTTTCGTGCGGCCCCTCCGCACGAAACATCCAATTAATCATCTTGATATACTAAACGCCGGATGGCTCAGCCTAGTTCTACGAAGATTCCTCAGCTTGACCGGTCTCACTGGTGTGGCGTAGGAGATTGCCCATTAATGAAGTGAACTCCATGGGCAGGATGTACTTGGTTGCGTCGGACTGGCCGAGCTTCGCGAGGGTATCCAGATACTGCAGGCTCATGGTATTGCTGTCCAAACCACGTGCGGTCTCGTGGATCCGCTGAAGGGCGTCAGCGAAGCCTTGTGCGCGCAAGATCGCCGCCTGGCGATCTCCTTCTGCTTCGCGGACCTGACCCTCCCGGTTGCCTTCGGCCTGGAGGATGCGGGCTGCCTTGTCACCTTCGGCCACCCGGACAACCGCCTCCTTCTTGCCTTCAGCTTCGGTGACCACCGCGCGGCGAATACGCTCTGCTGACATCTGGCGGCTCATGGCTTCCTGGATTTCACGAGGTGGGATGATCTCGCGGATTTCGACGGCGGTGACCTTGATGCCCCAGCGGTTGGTGACGTCATCAAGTTTCACCTGGAGAAGCTCGTTGAGCTGGTCTCGTTTCGCCAGCACGTCATCCAAGATCATGTCGCCGACTAGAGCGCGCAGCGTGGTGATGGCAATGCCTCGGGCTGCGCCGCGGTAGTCTTCAACTTCCAAGACTGTAGGCAGGGCATTGATGACTTTCATGTAGACCAAAAAGTCGATGGATAAGGGGGCGTTATCCTTGGTAATGGTGGTCTGCGGTTCTACATCGAAGAAGACCTCCCGCAAGTCTACCCGTTGACCCCGATCGACAAAGGGGATCAAGACAACCAGGCCAGGCCCCCTGGCGCCAACCACCCGGCCCAGGCGGAACACGACCAGTCGCTGGTATTCTGGTACGATGCGCAAAGCCTGCCCAGCAATGATAAACAGCAAGAAGGCCAAGGCTACCAGAACGATGAGAGTTCCAAATTCCATTTTAGTTTCCTTTCTTTTATACTAGTTCTGTTTGGCAGACCAAACAGTTGTTAAGTTTTTAGATTTACGAAAGAATTATCCTCAAAAAGGCGCCATCCTACTCGCTTATCTCGATGGCAGGCGGCTCATTCTTTTCGATCAGATCAACTTTTAGGGTTAACCCTTCCACGCTCACGATTCTGACCTTTGTGCCTTCTTTGGCCTCTTCTCCTTCCGGCAGTTCCGCATTCCAGGGTTGACCATCGTACCACACTCTACCGGTGGGGTTCAGATCGCGGTAAACCCGCACTATCTGGCCGATAAAATGCTCGTAACCTGTGCCAATAGGGGCTTTCCTGGAACGCATAACCTGACTGATGACTACCAACAAGAATACAGCAATCAGACCGGTGGTCACCGCCAATACAAACGGGTTTACGCTCATATCCGGCAACGCAGGTGAGGATGGGCGGAATGGCCGGAATAAGATGATGCCGCCCAGCAAGATTGATATAACTGCACCGATGCCCAAGATGCCAGTCCCTTCCGCGCTTAATTCGGCGATAAACAAAGCGATGCCCAGTCCAACCAGTGCTACTCCTGCCCAGTTGGTGGGTAAGTTTCCCAGGGAGAAAAAAGCCAGGATCAGCGATATCGCCCCGGTGATGCCGGGAAAAAGTGCACCCGGATTATACAGCTCAGCGATGATGCCAATACTGCCTACGCTCAGCAAAATGAAGGCGATATTGGGATCGCTGATGACATGCAGGAATTGTTCGGCGAAGTTCATGCCCGCCTCAACCTGAGGAGCCCCTGCCAGATCGAGGGTCACTGGTCCGACGATGGTATTGACGGTAAGCCCATCGATCAATTCGATCAGTTCCTGGCGATCGCGGGCTATCAGATCAATGATATTGAGGTCCAGAGCTTCGCGCTCGGTAGCTGATACGCTCTCACGCACAGCTAACTCGGCCCATTCTGCATTCCGGCCGCGCTCAATTGCCAGGGTGCGGATAAGGGCGGCGGCGTCGTTGGTAGCCTTGGATGCCTGGACGTCGTCCATTTCCCCGCTCATTGCAACCGGAGAAGCTGCTCCGGTGTTAGTGCCTGGAGCCATGGCAGCAATATGCGATCCCACC
Source organism: Anaerolineales bacterium (assembly GCA_046485135.1). Classification (GTDB taxonomy): domain Bacteria; phylum Chloroflexota; class Anaerolineae; order Anaerolineales; family UBA4823; genus CAZAQS01. The sequence goes on from JAWOHN010000040.1 coordinate 3,746, forward strand.
AGGATGAACAGACCAGCAGAGGCGGCCCTTGCACCGGAGGGAGCAATATAAACGGCAACCGGCACCGGTGAGTTGAGGATTGCCTGGATCATGTCGCGCATGGATGTCTCCAGGCCTCCCGGTGTATCCATGGTCAGGACAACCAGGCGCGCTTCCTGCGCGGCCGCTTCGGCCAACGCCCGATCCAGGTAATTGGCTGTGACCGGATTGATGACGCCATCGATCTCCATAAAGTGAATCGCCCCAGATGGCGATTGGGCCAGGACCGGTCCGATGCTAGCCGAAACGGCGCCAATTACCCAAATTAAAATGAAACCCAGGATGCGCATCCTGCGGATAGTGTCAATACGCTTCATATTACCTTCAAAACCTCTCTCCTGAATAGCAACCCCCAATTTAGACTATTCTTATTTACTTTTACTGTTGGGCTAAGCAATATCTATTATTATCACAAGTATACCCGAAATTATCCCATCTTTAAATAAGACGGAGATCAGTAAACGCAGTTAAATCCCAAATTTTGGTACATGAGCGTGAGCTCACAACCCAATTTGGATTACCAGCTCGGTTCGATATCGTTGCTGGGTGTGTTGGTTAAATTTCTTAAGTCACTACCGTCGATCCGAATGCGGAACACCTCCGATGGCGCAGGATCACTTGTGTAAAAAGCGATGTATTGCCCATCTTGAGACCAACTGGGACCAGCAATGCTTTGGGGCATATTGGTCACGCGGGTCACATTCGTCCCATTCACGTTCATCAGATATAGGTCATAGCCTCCATCGCGGTTTGAGACAAAGGCGATACGTTGCCCATCCGGGGAGATGACCGGATCGAAGTTGTCACTGCCTGGACCGGTCAGGTCGGTAATGGCTGTACCGTTGGCTGCCATGATTCTGATGTACCTACCGGTGGGACCGATCGTGTCGAAGACAATGCGCCCTCCATCCGGTGACCAGGATGGGTTATCGTTCTCCAAACCCTCAGTTGTCAGGCGGGTCTGGCTAGAGCCATCTGCATTCATAACATACACCTCAGCGCTGCCATCACGATCGGAAATGAACGCAATCCGGGCGCCGTCTTGCGACCAGGTGGGGCCGTAGTCGTTAAAGGTGTTGTTGGTCAGCCGCCTTTGATCGCTGCCATTTGAGTTCATGGCGTAGATCTGCAAATTTCCATCCCGATTTGAGACAAAGACCGTACGGGTGAAGTCTGCCGACAGGTCTGGAGAGATATCATCGGCGCCCGGGTTATTGGTTACTCGGGTCTGAGCTGCGCCGTCACCCAGCATGGCATAGATCTCGAAATTTCCATCTCGGTTCGATGCATATTCGATCAACTGACTTCCTCCCAACGGGGTGGGCGATGCTATAGGTGTCACAGGAGTTGGACTGGGGGGAGTGGGGGTGAGACTGGGCTCTGCAGTGGCGGTAACGATGATGACCACCGGGGTATCCGTTAGCGTTGGCGTCACGGGGGTAGGGGGAAGAGTCGGTGTAACAACGATGATGATCGGGGTGGGAGTTTCGGTTGGGGTCGCCAGGACAGGAGTGGGCAGGGCAGTCAGGGTCAGCGAGAAAAGATAATTTGCTGTGGCAGTTGCCGCCTGGATGGTAGCCTGGTTGGCCTCCAGCAAGGCTGCTTCTGTTACGGCAGCCACCTGTGTTGCAGCCAAAGCAGTCTGGCGGGCTGAGGTGGGCCGGGCGAGGATATCAAAATAACCATAGGTCGCCAAAGCACCCAGACACAAGCATAGCACGATCAGGATCGGGATGGCTACCGGTGGAATAATGCCCGTATGAGATAGCTCTCCGGTATGCGTTTTGTTTTCACCGCTACTCGAGTTGATTTTGGCTGTAAATGGGTTTATGCGAGCGCTGCCGATGATGCGCCGGTTTCTAGGTGTCCCCAGAAATTCAGTCGTAGCCATTTCGCCTTCACCCAAGACCAAGCGGGTTTGGGGAGGATGGAATACCAACTCATTGGACGGGTCCATCATCTCGATGGTAAAGGTGTCCTGCGCGTTGCCTAGGTTTTGGACTGTAACCAGAATATTTTCATCACTATGAACCCGTCGTGGTCGCATATCGCTGTTGAAACGACTGAAGACCCCCACCGTGAGAGTCAGTTTGGTCTGTGCGTTGCGCCCAGGATACTTATGGCTATTTACCTGCACGGTGATCGGATAGCGACCTGGACGGCTGCTGGGGGCTTGAGGAGGCTGGATCATCAGCTTGACTTCTTGCTGGTCGCCGGGCAGGATCTGCAACGCCGGCGGAGGTGCAGGGATCCAACTGCTCGGAATACCTTCTACACCGATACGATAATGGTCAATCGCATCGCCTTTGTTCTGAATGATGAAGCTGGCGATAGTGCTGTTGCCTGGGTTGACCGAAAGATGAACGGTCTCCGCAATAACGGCCAGATCTTCCGAACCGGTGATGGGTTGGTGGGCGTGCTCCTGGCGGGATGCCCGCGTAACCGCTGGTGCCGCCAGAGTGGACGTACTGATAGCCGTACCGCTCTCTTTGAGCTGTAGCCGGGCATCACCGATCTTCATCGACTGGCCTGGGTTCCAGTTTTCTGGCTCTCCAGGGATAAGGCGGGTAGTGCCGATGAAAGTCCCGTTACGGCTGTTCAGATCGCTGACCCAAAATTTACCCTGATCGTATTGCACTCGGGCATGCCGGCGCGACACTTTCGAATTATCCAGGGTGATGTCATTTTCTTCGTCGCGCCCGATGGTCAGACCACCACTCTTCATTTTGACCGTCTCGACACTGCCATCCGGCATGTGAATATCGATAACGTACCGTTGCAGGTCTTCCTGTTTGCTGAAGCTATCTTCAATGGGTAGGGTGGAAGCCTGGGTGTATTCGTCTTGGTCTGCCAGGCTGACGGTATCTTCCTCAGAATATGGGATATGGGCTGCCTGTTGAATTGTGTGCGAGACGTTCTCTAAGGCTTGGTTTAACTCAGAAATCGTGGCATAGCGGCGGGTAGGGTCTTTCTCCAGGGCAGTCAGGACGACCCGTTCCAACGCGATCGGTAGATCCGGACGAATGGCCCGCGGACGGGTCAAAGATTGGCCGATGGTGGAGGCTGCTTCGGTCATCGTTTGCGCCGGGAAGGGGGCTCGGCCAACAGCCAACTCATATAGCAGTACGCCCAGAGAATAGACATCGCTGCGGGCATCTGTCTCCAACCCTTGGGTTTCCTCCGGTGATGCATATCCGGCCTGATCGAGTTGTGCTTCTCCTTCCGCTATACCACTTTCCAACGCCACCTGGGATAAGCCCAGGTCAGTTAAAATGATGCGATAGGGAAGGTCGTTGCCTGTTTCCTGCTTAAGCATCAGATTGCTGGGATGGATGTCGCGGTGCAGCAGGCCTTGTTTGCGAGCGTAATCCAATGCCTGCCCGACTTGCTGCACGATCTGGATGCCCTCAGTCAGGATAACCCAGCGGTTTTGGCCACGCAAGAGCTTCAGAATTTCCTGTAAGTTGTTCCCGGGGATATATTCGATGACAATATACAACAGACCTTTGCTCTCGCCGAAATCATGGACTTTAACAATACTGGGGTGGTCCAGGCGAGCCAGGGCTCGCGCCTCGGCCAGGAAGCGCTCACGAAATCGGGCTTGCTGGGCAAATTCGGGGCGCATAACCTTGATCGCCACATCCCTTTGTAGGACGTTGTCGTAGGCGCGGTAGATGGCGCCGGTGCCCCCTTGTGCAATCCGGTCTAGTATCTTGTAACGATTTAGGGTTTGACCAATCAAATCATCCATGACTTTTTCTCTTTTCGCACTGTCAAGCGTTACCAGAACCACACCCCCAATCTCTTGCTTGCTCATCCGGGGTTGAGGCTCGAACTCCAAGTGAATTATACACAATTTCAGGTTTGGTAGGGTTCACTACGTTTATCCCTGAATAGCTAAAAATTTGGGTATAACACTTGAGTGTTCCTCGATTAGGTGGAGAGCTATCTCAAAAGCAATTAAGAGTTTATAATTGCCAGCACTGTCGGGGCTACCAGCCTGTATGATAAGGTGTCATATTGTATATACACCATATCTTCACTACGACAAATTCAAGTTAAAATACAGTAGGATCAAAAAAGGTGATTATGACCAGTCTACCAGCGATTTTGGGGGGCAAGCCAGTTTTTGAACAGAAAATCCAAATTGTGCGTCCAGTTTTACCACCATATGAAGAGATTCGGGACGGAATTCAGGAAATCCTGAGCAGCGGAATGGTGACCCGTGGCAAGTACCTGGATGCATTTGAAAATGAGATCGCCGGCCACTTGGGTGTTCGCCACGCAGTGGCAGTTTCCAGTTGTACTACCGGCCTGATGTTGGCCTATCGAGCCCTGGATCTGAGCGGGGAGGTGATCGTTCCTAGCTTTACCTTCATGGCTACGGTTAGTGCAATGATTTGGTGTGGACTCAAACCCGTTTTTGTCGATGTGGATCCACATACCACCACGCTTGACCCGACCCTGGTAGAAAGGGCTGTTACCCCCCGCACTTCGGCCATCGTTGCTGTCCACAATTTTGGCAACCCTGCCGATATTAGCGCCTTGGAGGAAATTGCCTCCCGGCATAAGCTGAAGCTGGTTTTCGACGCCGCGCATGGCTTTGGCGCTTTATACCAAGGTAAACCCGTTGGTGGGCAGGGTGATGCCCAGGTATTCAGCATGAGCCCAACCAAGCTGCTTATTTCCGGTGAGGGCGGCGTTGTCACCACTAACAACGATCAGGTGGCCAAGATGGTCCGCATTGGACGAGAATATGGCAACGATGGCAGCTATGACAGCATTTTTCCCGGGCTGAACGCGCGCTTGCCCGAGTTAAGCGCCTTGATGGGCCTGGCCAGCTTAAAAAATCTGGAACAGGCTGCTCTTTCCCGCAACCAGACGGCTGTCCTGTTCCACGAGCAGTTGCAGGGTTGCCCGGGGATTGGTTTTCAAGCCATTCGCCCGGGAGACCGCAGCTCATACCGGGAATACTCCATCACGATTGACCCGCATAAATTTGGCATTTCTCGCGATAGGCTGGCTGAAGCCCTGCTGGCTGAGAATATTGATATCCGCAAATATTATGATCCGCCCGTACACCGCCAAACAGCTTACCAAGGGTACTATAATGGGCAGCCCTTACCGCACACCGATTGGCTTTCTTCCCAAAGTCTGAGCCTACCAATGTGGTCGAATATGGCGCCGGAAACCACTGCTAAGATTGCTGAAACGATCGTCAATCTGCATGAGTATGCCGCTTCAATCCGGCAAGCCTGAAGCTGAGGTATACTCTAGACGAGGAAATCTGCAGATCATGCGGACAAAACAGGCTGCACGCTTCAAAAAAGTGAGGAGATTCATTACCTATGAAGGGATCATCCGGCTTATCGCGGATTTGGTGCTGGTTAATTTGGCTATCATCACCGCGCTGGCAGCTGGTTTCTTTTATTATGTAGCTTACGAAGCACCCAGGGTCATCGATTTTCGGGAGACCTTCTGGTACTATTTTGACGGGTACGTCAGCAGCGCCTGGCTGTTGACGCTGATCTGCCTGGTTGTTTTCAGCTTGAACGGCTTTTATACCTACGGGCGTTTTTACCGTGGCCGCTACAAGATCCTGGTTGTGATTCAAGCGGTCAGCGTGGCCTACCTGATCTTCGGCTCGCTAGTTTATTTCTCGGAAGGGATCCTGAATCTGTACCTGCCCCGGCGGGCCTTCCCCATTGCCTGGTTGTTGACCATCGTTTTTCTGGTAGCTGCCCGCGCCTGGGCTTTGATTTGGGACAATGTGGTCGCGGCTGAACGTAACCTGCGCAAGCGACCGGAAGAAGGCAAAATCCGCAATGTGCTGGTCATTGGCGGTGCGGGGTATATCGGCTCTGCCTTGCTGCCCAAGCTGCTGGACAAGGGATACCGGGTCACATTGCTTGACCTCCTTTTGTATGGTACTGAACCGATCCAGGGCGTGATTGACCATCCCCGGTTAAAGATTTTGCAGGAAGATTTTCGACAGATCGACAAGGTAGTCGAGGCTACCCAGGGGGCAGATGCCGTCATACACCTGGGTGGGATTGTGGGCGATCCAGCCTGCGCCCTGGACGAAGGTCTCACCACCGATATCAACTTGATGGCCACCCGCATGACCGCGGAGGTATGTAAAGGCAGCGGGGTCAGCCGTTTCATCTTTGCCAGCACTTGTTCGGTGTATGGGGCCAGCGACGTGCGATTGGACGAGAAATCCCAACTGAACCCGGTTTCCTTGTACGCGCGCAGCAAGATCGCTTCCGAAAAAGTGCTTCTAAACATGGCGGATGACCGTTTTGCTCCGGTGATCTTGCGCTTCGGCACAATCTATGGCCTCTCAGGCAGGACTCGTTTTGACCTGGTGGTCAATTTGCTAACTGCCAAAGCTGTTGTTGATGGTCAAATTACCATCTTTGGCGGCGATCAGTGGCGGCCATTCTTGCATGTAGAAGATGCTGCGACAGCCGTAATGCAGGTATTGGAAGCGCCGCTGCCCCTGGTTCGCAACCAGGTCTTCAACGTCGGTTCAGATGAACAGAACTACACGATCCGCCAGATCGGCGAGATCATCCACACGTTGGTGCCAAAAGCCGAAATTGTGAACAAAGAGGCCGACCTTGACCCGCGCAATTATTGGGTCAGTTTTAGCAAGATCAAAAAGACTCTGGGTTTTGAGTCCCAAAAGACCATTGAGCAAGGTGTGGAGCAGGTTATTGAAGCCATCCATAGCGGGAAAGTGACTGACTACAAAGATGCAAAATATAGCAATGTCAAGTTCCTGACCGAGGAAGGCATCTTCCGTCTGTCCCGCCAGGGGAACGGCTGGGCTTACCAGTTGTTGAACGAATCCGGGCAGGGTGTGACTGTTCTGGTCGATCTATAAGTTGGGCTCACTTCTCCCCAAACTCCCCCATTTCCACTTCTCCTAAAAGCTTGAACAAATCCTCGCGGGCCATGAATACGGTCGAATAGCGTTCACCGGAGCCGATCGATATCTCGGTTTGGTCCATCAAGCTTTGATCCACCAGGATGCGCAGAGGGGCAGACAACCCGATTGGTGAGACTGCTCCTAGAGGGTAGCCAGTGACCGCCAGCACTTCTTCCTCGCTGGCCATGGTCAAGCGCGAACGACCCAGATGACGGCGCAAGGCCGGCCAGGAAACCTGGCGCGGTCCTGCCATCAGCACCATCATATATTCGTCTTGAGCCAGGCGAAAGAGGATGCTGCGCACGACCTGTTCCGGTTTTTGACCGCGCTCACGGGCTGCCTGTCCTAGCGAGTGGACGGCTCCGGGATGGCGAAAGAAACGATAGGGTATGCCCAGTTCGTCCAGGCGGCGAGTGACGGGAGTAGATTCTTGGTGCATAGAGATGGGTACCTTCTGTTGGCTTGGTTGTGTTTTTCATTATATCTCCAAAAGATGGAGGTTCTATCACAGTGATTCCCAATGCCCCAAAGTTCCCATTGCCCATTTGAAAGAGTCTTTATACAATAGCCAGATGGAGTCGTTATGAAGTCACCTATCAAAGCAGTTTTTTTATTCAGTATATTGTTGGTTGGAATATTATCTTTCACTCGCTGGCTTGCTTCGGACACCACCACGGTAGGGTTGGTAGAGGCTGCGGAGCAGCATACGTTGGGATCACTTTCCATTCAAGCGGATGCGGAAGATACCACGCTGTATCTGCCCGCTCTGCCAAGATTTGAGCGTTCAGTGGGGCTACCGCAAATGGCACGCGTCAATGCCCCATTTATGGAAGAAGTTCGGGTAACACGCGGCGCTATTCTATGGTTTGGCCGGGTGACTGTAGATGAAAATTTTGCCGATGTGCGCATCGGTTACAGCGCCAGCCAATTGTTTGTGCATCTCAACGTTTACGACCGCCTGCTGTGGTACGATACGACTCCAGGTATCCAGGATCTGCTCCAATGGGATGCAGCCAGCCTGTACCTGGCAACATCTTCTTCCAATGCGTACCGCTTTGATGGTCAATTATCCTGGTTTGAACCGCGCAGCAGCTATCAGGCAGCTTGGACAAAAAGCGGCTCGGGCTGGCGAGTGGCAAACATCCCATTCGTCACCCAGGCTGGTTGGAGGGGCAACGCTCCCAACGACAACATCAATGACGATGGCTGGTCGCTTCAATTTAATATTCCTTTCAGTAGTTTAGGGCTTTTGTCACCACCGGCCGATGCGTCCATGTGGAAGATCGGCTTGAAATTGTACGATCGAGATGACGCGGCTGGCTCTCCCCGTCCGGCACAAACCTGGCCTGCCGGATTTGATGAATACCAGCAAGAACTTTGGGCTGACCTGGTCTTTGGTCTACCTTCTTATACACCGCCTGCGGGAGTGGTTGCCTCCGGCGCGACCACCATCCGTCACCAGCTCAACGGCGCTGTTGTCCGGGACGGCATGGTGGGGGGCGGTATGCTATGTGGAGATGGGATTAACAAATGGAGCCAATGGGGGTTTGCAAATTACGCTGGTGCGGAGCAGGTCAATATCCAAAACCAGCTCGATGTTTCCGACCGGCCTTGTTTCTCCAGGTTTTACATCACTTTCCCTGTGGATCAAATTCCCAGTGGTAAAGCGATCGTTTCTGCTCAGGTGATCCTGTACCAGTTTGGCAACTCGGGCGGGGGTGAATTCGGTGAGCCGCCGCCTTCGCTCCTCCAGGCGTTGACCGTTGCTGAGGATTGGCAAGAAACTACGCTTAATTGGAACAATGCTCCCCAGGCTCTGGAGAACATCAGCCGGACCTGGGTCGAGCCGATCACTGTTTTTCCAGGCTGGCCGGGAGTGCCCTGGACCTGGGATGTCAGCCAGGCTCTTTCTCAGGCCTATCACTCCGGACAGCCGCTGCGCCTGGCATTTTATTCCGCGGATGGTCCCATGCATACCGGTAAATATTTTATCTCCTCGGA
>JAWOHN010000089.1:0-4922 GCA_046485135.1 Anaerolineales bacterium
GTGGAGGAACTACCTTGAGACTCGGGAAATGGGCAAAGACCGCGTCAGGGGTTTGGGAATGGGTCGCTCCCAGTTGCCGCCCTCCACCTCCAGGAGCGCGGATCACCATAGGTAAAACAAATTGCCCGCCAAACATATAATGCAATTTGGCCGCCTGATTGACGATATGATCCATCGCTGAGAAGGCAAAGTTGATCGTCATCAGCTCGGCAACCGGACGCAACCCCGTCAGGGCAGCGCCAATTGCTGCGCCAACAATAACTGCTTCTGCAATGGGGGTGTCCTTAACCCGTTCGGGTCCAAATCTATCATAGAAACCTTTTGTGACCGCATACGTACCACCCCACACGCCTACCTCTTCTCCCATGATGAAGACGCTCTCATCGCGTTCCATCTCTTCCATCAAGGCCTGGGAAATAGCCTCTCGCATGGTAATTTTTGGCATAAGTCCCTCAATCGTCTACGTAAATATGCTCGTACAGGGCCTCTGGCTCTGGTTCTGGGCTTGATTCGGCGAAATCCACCGCCTCTTGCACCTCTACCTCCGCCTGGGCGTCCAAGTCATCAAGCTCGCTTTCCTTAGCCACCTCATTTTCCAATAAGTAGCGGCGGTAGATACCGATCGGATCGTTCTCCTGATATTTCTTGATCTCGTCCGGCTTACGGTAGCGCTCCGGGTCACCCATGGAGTGGCCGCGGAAGCGGTAGGTGAGGATTTCCAAGAAATAAGGCCCTTCCCCACTGCGAATCTTCTCCAAGATTTCTAGGGTGGTTTCACGCACCCGCAGGACATCCATCCCGTCAATCTGCTCGTTGGGCATATTGTAGCCATTGGCCTTATGGTGGATTTCCGAAACGGCCGAGGCCCGATCAACCGCAGTGCCCATGCCGTACTGGTTGTTCTCGCACACCCACAGCACCGGCAGGTTCCATACTTTGGAGAGATTGAGCGCCTCGTGGAAGTAGCCGATATTGGTGGCGCCGTCGCCAAACATGCAGATCGTGACGCCGTCACTCTTTTGGTACTGGTCCCCCAGCGCCAAACCGGCCGCAATGGGCAGGTGCGCACCGACGACGGCATGACCTCCCCAAAAATTGAGCTCTACATCCGCCAGATGCATCGAGCCACCCTTGCCCTTGGATGTCCCGGTGGCTTTGCCCAACAGCTCCGCCATAACCTTATTGGCAGGAATGCCTACGTTGATAGCCACCCCATGGTCGCGATAGGCCGTGATGACCCGGTCTTGTGGCTTGCGGGCCGCCACCAGGCCTGTGCTAACAGCTTCCTGACCGATATAAAGGTGTAAGAAGCCGCCGATCTTTCCCTGCTGGTACAGCTCAGCAGAACGCTCTTCCAGCCTCCTGATGAGGACCATCTGATAATATAAATCCAGGTATTCTTCCTTTTCCATGAAGATAAAATCCCTCCATCTAGTTTTAGCCCCTCAATAATTTTGCTCTTTGGGATCTACCGTTTATGTGGTCTGGATTTGGGAGTGTGAGCGGGCGCATGCGCCCGCTCACACTCCCAAATCCGGGGTCCACAACGATAATTCCTGATTACCCCAAAAACAACACCAGACTGGCTGGTGCTGGGTATTCGTATAACCCACTGCGAGAGCGCGCTGAAATTATACCAGATTGCCCTTATTCACAATGACAGTTGAACAAATCAGGTTGCAAGAGTACCAATCATAGCAAGCGAGTACCTACTCTTGCTATCCAAACTGAAATTTACCCATTTGAATGATCAGTTCCCCCAGCCAATTTCCTCCACCGCCATAAAGATATCTGTCACGGAAATAATGCCGACCAGCGTCCCATCGGCTTCCGCAACGGGCATGTGATGAATATTATGCTGCTGCATCTTTTGCGAGGCTTCTTGCAGGGTCCAATCTGGCCTGGCAGTGAACACGGGAGCGGTCATGATCTCTCGCACAGTCAGCTCGGCAGGTTTGCGCCCCGCTGCGATGACCTTGTCCCGAATATCAGTGGTAGTGATGATCCCATAAGCTGGCATCTGAGCGCTGAGGTCTACAACCAGGCTGTGGATGCGCCGGCGGCGCATCAAGGTCAAGGCGTAAGTAAGGCTGCTGTCCGGGTCTATGACGATCACCGGGCTGCTCATCCAATTGCGTACTTTATCCATCATTCCCTCCTAAATTCATTGTTCGTCAGGAAATTGGATGGCTTGTGCGGTATTGCCGCAAAATCATCCAATTTCCGGTTGCCAGGTGCTTGGTTAAGATCACCTTCACCAGTGATGTGGTTCACCTGGCAGTGCAAATAATCTGGCGCAGGATATTTCTACCCGTGGTGGTCTCAGAATTTAATGCTGGAGATCCCCCACCACCCTGCCCGCTGTGCAGTTCTTCCCCAGCCGGCGGGCAGGCATAATCATCCACAGAAACAACTTGCTCCTCAAATACCTGGAGTGGATCAGCTGCCAGGTCGGTTTCTTCAAAATGATGCACCACCTGGTAAACCAGCACCGGGGAGATATCATACCAGAAGATACGCCAGGGGCGCTCCCCCTCCGGCAAGCTCATATAGATCAACAATGCCTGGTCGAAGGCAGCCGCAGCCCGCTGGTATTCCCCCAGGTAGGCGTGGCTGGCGCCGTGATTGTAAGCAGCAAAGAATTGATCCCTTCCGGCCAGGCGGGTGATTTCGGATGATCCCAACCTGGAGGCTGTTTCTAAGCCATAGCCCCAGTCTGCATAAGGACCTAACAACTCGGACAGACGCGGCTCCTGTTGAGGGGGGTAGACCACCAGGAAGGTGTAGTTCAACGCTCGCCAGGCATGGATGAAATCATCATACTGGATCTCTGTTACAGCTTCCTCTCCTGATCCGCGTTCCGCCAGGCGCAGGATTCCTTTTTGCTCATCGTAGCCGTGTAAGACGGCATATCCGGCAAACCATTCCTTTTCTTGCGGGTCTTCAAGCCCCTGGGCAACGATAACCGGATAGCCGCCCGCCAGCAACAATTTCAAGGTAGGCAGGTCACCACCCGCGCGCCACAGGGCAGCCAGTTCTGTCGACCGGGAGATATAATCCACCATCTCAGCCGGTTGGACGTGCATATCCTCCAGATCAGGTTGCAAACCGCCCAGGATGTCCTGCAACTGACCCTGCCAGCCCCAAAATCCCAATACGGTGTAGAGAGAAAGGGAACCAGAGTTGTTTAATCCCAGGCTCTCGGCCATCGGCGGTAATTGGGTCCAACTGGTCTCCAGGTTCAGGTTGATGCGCGGTGGATGAAATTCGCCGCTCAACAACGGATAGCCATCCTGGCGTGAGCTGGGTCCGACGCCGGTGGGTCGCGGCCGGTAGCGCGTGGGCGGGCCTGGGGAGGCCAGATCGGAGGATTTTTTCGGGACCAGGTAAGGGAAGCTCTCCTCTTGGACGATCTGTGTCTGCCTGACAATGACCGTCTCAACGATGGTGATCTTCGGCGGTGGTGCCTGGGCAAAGATATCGGTGGACACGGCCACAAAAGCCAGCAAAGCCACCACGATCAGCGCCAGGGACAGGGCTCGCAAGGACATAGCAAAGGATTGGCGCTTGCGTTGCCAACCAGCCTGCTGGCCCATGATGGACTGCAGGTCGTGGATTTCTGGTTCTGGCACAAGCGGAACATACCACAAGCTAGGGACACAACCCTTGATTTTTCCCTCCAGGACAGAAAGCCGGTTGGAGAAACCTTTGCATTCGCCGCATTCGTCCAAATGCATTTCCATGCGAGCGATATTATTGAAATCCCCTTTACCGTCCAAAAGCCCGTCCAGGGCCTCCCGCATCAGCTCTTCGATCTCGGCATGTGGCAGGCTTCTGGGTGAGTCGGGGTAGAGAGCGCCTTGGCACTGCCTGCGGACTGCATCCAAGCGGGCATGCGCACTCCTTTCACGTATCCGCAGCACATGGGCAACCTCCCCCAGGTTAAGCCCGTGCAGGTAACGCAGGACCAGTGGCAAGCTATGCTTGCTATCCAGCCCACGCAAGACAACCAGCAGGCGCTCTTGGACATCCGTTTCCATCTGATCGTTGGATGCATACCTTTTGTCCCCCATTTCTTCGGCCGGGCGGTTTTTCACCGGAGACTTGCGCGTGGCCCGGTAAGCCAGGCCATATATCCAGGCCCGCAAAGAGGTTTCCCCGCTATAGCGGTGGCGGCGGGCCACTGCCGCGCTGAGGGCCTGCCCGGCAGCCGTAACGGCCATCAGTGGATCATTTGTAACCATTAAAGTCAATTGATAAAGCCCAGGGTAATAGCGGTGGAGCAGGGCTTCCAGCAACACAGCATCATCAACTTCTGTGCTGTGCAACATCCATTCGAGCTCGGAATTAAAATTCTGGGTGTCCTTTAACATCTACCATCCTGACCTGAAAGAGGAGGCCTCAATACAGCAAGGCCGGCCGCTAACACCCCCACATTTATGGATTTTGCCAGAGAACAGGAGCTTCTGCTTGACGTTTACCCTACGGAATCCCTACAATTCCCCCACACACACATGTTTTTCGGTCAGTTTCTTGCTATATGGGGCTATCACTTCAGAGCGGTTGACCCGCACACAGGTGGACTGCGCCCATCCACCTAAAATATTGTATACTATACTTCGTTTGGCCCTTTCAGGAGCTAAAATAATGGACATCCTCTACATCACTTATCCACTGGCGATCCTGCTGATTTTCTGCATGGCTTATGGGCTGGGTCGCTACCTGAAGGGCCGCTTTGGCTTAAGCTGGCGCTTGTACATCATCGGCGCGGCCGTGTTCTTGCTCTCGCAGGTATTCCACATCCCCTTCAATATCGTGATAACAGTGCTGTTCCAGCGCGGCACTTTGCCCCCACCTCCGCCGGAATGGCAGGTGACTTTCAATATTCTCTTTCTGAGTTTCAGCGCCGGCATCTTTGAGGA
>JAWOHN010000142.1:0-23957 GCA_046485135.1 Anaerolineales bacterium
TGGGAAAAACTGCTGCGCTGCCTGGCAGAAGGGCGCTGGGACCACCAAAAAGATTGCCCCCGCCGGGCAGACCCTGAAGCTTCCAACCGGATCGACCTATCGATCGAGGAGGCCTTCATCGAGGATGCAGGAGAATGGGAAACGCGCCTCAAAGAAGCCGCACTCAGACAGGGATTGCAGGATGAATCCCAGCCGGTCCGCTGGACCAGCGCGTATTTGCTGGGCTTGCGCGGCCAGCTCAATAGGGTCCCCGTCCTGTCCGAGATGATCGATTACGGGTCGCTCGAATGGCAGTTGCGGGCGATCAAAGCCTTGGTCCGCTTGGACCATCAGGAATGCGGACCGCCCCTGATAAGCGCCCTGGCCCAGGGCAGAGACCTGCTGCACCGGGAAGCGTTGCGCGCCCTGAGCAGCCTGGGCGAGAAGGCCAGGCTCGGCTGGGTATCTGCCCTCAACCACCCCGATAGCCATATCCGCTGGCACGCCGCCCGTGGTCTGGGTCAGATCGGAGATGCCTCCTCGATCCATATCCTGGCGGAAGGCTTGCTTGACCCCAACCACGCCGTCCGTTGGGCCACCGCCGATCTATTAGGATACCTGGGCGAGGTGTCGGTCCCGGCTGTGCTCAAGCTCATCATCCATCAGCCCCTGGCTGAACAATTCAGGCAAGCTGCCTATCACGCCCTGAATAGTATCACCGACCAGGACCTTCAAGACCGCTTGGAGCCGCTGATAAAGGCCTTGCGCAGCCCCACAGCCAGGTTGGAGGCCCCTGCTGCAGCACAGCGCATACTGGCTGAATGGTAAATAGTTGTCCCTGAAAAATTAGGAATATGAGGAGGTAAACATGTCACGGATTGAAGATACGATACGTTGTGATGGTTGTGGCGTCGAAATCCTGGGTTCCCCGCTGGTGGTGGCCGGCTATGATTACTGCTGCCAGGATTGCCGGGACGGTCTGGAATGTGACTGCGCCCAAAGAGCAGAATTAGAGGATGAGCTATTTGAAGTCGAAAGCTCCAGCCCTTCCGGACTATATTACTAATCGTGACTGCTCAGCCTACTGGAATATATTTCCGAAAAACAGGTGCGCAGGGGGTGTATACTCCTTTGCACACCTGTTTTTCGGGGTTTACCTTGCGTAAACTTGTGCCTGAGCAGTCACTAAAGGTCAATAAATTCGAAAGGGATCTTATGCCCCGGCGGAGGAAAAGATGAAGCCAACAATCGAGCGCACAAAGTTTGGATCTATCACGATTGCTGGGAAAGAGTTCGATTTTGATGTGCTGATTCGTTTAGACGGTACGGTTGCCAAACGGAAGAAAAAATTATCCAAAGAGATCTATGGCACATCTCACACCCTTTCGCTGCCTGAAGTAAAGCTTGTTTATGAAAAAGAGGCGCAGCAATTGATCGTTGGCTCCGGGCAATACGGCATGGTCCAGCTTTCAGACGAGGCAGCCAAATACCTTAAGAACAAAGACTGTCGAGTCCTGTTGCTGCCCACCCCCCAGGCGATAAAGGCCTGGAACAAAGCCAAAGGCCGGGTGATCGGCCTGTTCCATATAACCTGTTGAGCAGATTGGGAGAAAATGACATGGACATCCTGATTGGTCACGTTACCCACTATTACAACCGCATTGGGGTGGCGGTCATTGAGGTCAGTGATGAGTTGAATATCGGAGATACCATCCTCCTTCTGGGGCACACCACCGATTTCACTCAAACCGTTGCATCAATGGAGATCAACCACCAGCGGGTCCTGCAGGTGGGAGCAGGACAAGAAGTAGCCATCAAGATAGATGAGCCGGTCAGAAAATTGGACCAGGTGTACAAAGTGGTTGATGACGGCGAATAGAACTGGTTCTTAGAAAACCCGTTGTGGGTACGTTCGTCAGGTCTTGATATGACATACAACATAATGACAAGGGGGAAATGGGGCCTATAATCATATTCAGTAGGCTGAATATACCGTTGGAAAATGGATTAAGATGGAACAATACAAACAGCAAGCGACAATCTTCAAGGCGTTGATGCATCCAGCCCGCCTGGCTATTTTGGATATCCTGCGGGTGGACGAGGCCTGTGTATGCCATATGGAGGCGCTATTGGGCTACCGGCAGGCCTACATCTCCCAACACCTGGCTGTCCTGCGTGAAGCCGGTCTGGTCCAGGATCGCCGGGATGGCTGGAACGTCTATTACCAGGTGACAGGACCGGACATCTTTGCTTTACTGGACACCTCTGCCACTTTAGCGGGCATATCCATTTCAAGGCCAAGGGTCGCGCCGCCTGCGCAGAATTGTCCTTGCCCGAAATGCAATTGCGGATCGTAAAATTGCATCTCGAAACAAGAAAAACTAAATCTCTAGTCCTACACAAAACCAGGCCTTGAAAGGTAATTATCAGTGACAGACGCACTTCTCCAAATCAAAAACCTGTGTTTAGAACGTGATGGTCGCCAGGTCTTGCGTGACGTAAATCTGGAGCTATACCCCGGGCAGGTTCATACCTTGATGGGGCTGAACGGGTCGGGGAAATCTTCGCTCGCTTACACCATCATGGGTTGTGAAGGATACACACCGTCCGCCGGGCAGATCCTGTTTGAAGGCCAGGAGCTGAATGGGCTTTCCATAGTAGAGCGGGCGCGCCGGGGCGTCACGCTGGCCTGGCAAGAACCGGCTCGCTTTGAGGGCATCCCGGTTGGCAAATACGTAGGCGTCGGCATGAAAACCCCCAACCGGGATCATGTAGTTGCCGCTTTGGACGCCGTCTCTCTGCCGGCTAAGTTCTATGGCTACCGTTCAACCGACCAATCCCTTTCCGGTGGAGAACGCAAGCGGATCGAGCTGGCTTCGGTCTACGCCATGCATCCCCGCCTGGCTATCCTGGATGAGCCCGATTCCGGCATTGATGTCCTGACCCTGGGCGATATCGGTGTATTGATCCGCCGCATGGCTGCTGAAGGCTGCGCGGTGCTGCTCATTACCCACAACGATGAGCTGGTCTCCGTTTCGGACATGGCCTCGATCATGTGCGCCGGCTCGATCATTTTCAGCGGCTCGCCGCTGGAGGCGCACCAATATTTCACCCAACGCTGCATGACCCACTACGAATCGCTGGGCGCACAGCCCTGGAATGAAGCAGATCCTCAGGTACAAGCAGCATATGCCAGTAACGGTGTCCCACGTACCAATGTCCAGGGTGAAGGAGTTCGTTAATTATGGCGACAACTGCTGCACGAAAACATGCCTCCGGGCAGCGCCCCGGCTGGGCAGGTGAGCTGAGCGATATGCTGGATGCCTACAGCCAGGCTGGCGGCGATCCTGAGGCTTTACAGCTTCCGGACGTGGCCACGTTGGTGGTAAGCGCCAACCAGGTTTTGACTTCCCACGAGGTTCCCGGAATTCATTTTGTGGCTGAACCGCTCGAGCATGGGGTAAAAGCCAAGATCACCGTCGAGCCAGGCGCCCACATCGATAAAACCGTGCACCTGTGTTTTGGGGTAATCCCGGCAGAAGGCCTGCAGGAGATCATTGCTGATTATGATATCGGCGCAGGCGCCCAGGTGAACTTCCTGGCCCACTGCTCTTTCCCCAATGCAGTAAAAGTGCAGCATTTGATGCAGGCGCGCATCCACATAGGGGAGGGCGCCAGCATGAGTTATACCGAGGAACACTATCACGGGCCTCACGGCGGCATCGAAGTCCGCCCGCATGCCGAAGTCACTGTTGCTGAAAACGGCCGTTTTGTCACCACCTTCAGCCTGACCCGCGGCCGGGTAGGCCTGATCGACCTGGACTACCTGGTGCATGTGGCTGAGGGGGGCCTTGCCGAGATGACCACCAAAGCCTACGGCTCTCAAGACGATCATATCACCGTCCGTGAGGTGGTCCATTTGGATGGCCCCCAAGCGCGCGGCTTGACCAAAACGCGCGTGGCGGTGCGCAACCAGGCTGTCAGTGAGATCTATACAGCCATGGAGGGCAACGCTCCCGGAGCGCGCGGGCATATGGACTGCACCGAGATCGTTCGAGATCAGGCCGAGGCGCGCAACACCCCCCTGGTGATCGTGCGCGACGATAAGGCCCAGGTCACCCACGAAGCTGCCATCGGCAGTGTCAACCGCAAAGAGCTGGAATCCTTGCTGGCCAGAGGCCTGGACGAAGATGACGCCGTGGACCTGATCATCCGCGGCATGATCCGTTAGCGGGATATTTAATTCACATGGGAGCATTGGGCATGCCCAATGCTCCCATTCTCGCCTCTTTTTCTTCCAAGTACGTAAGCGCTACTTCGGCCGGGTCTCCTTGGGCAAAGAGCGGTAATAGCGGATATAGCGAGCAGCATAATCGTCCCGCCCGAGCAGCAGGTCCGCCGCACGGATAAAACCGGTCATTTTGGCCGGGTCGGTGATCAGGCAATTTGCCCCCGCGCCCATTGCCAGCACCAAAAAGGCCTGGTTGATCGTGGTCCGGTCTGGCAGGCCAAAAGAGATATTGCTGGCGCCGAGGTTGATGTTCACGCCCAGCGCCTTGCGCAGCAGCTCTATGGTCCTCAAGGTGATCAAGCCGGCCTGGCTATCTGTGCCAACTGTCATCACCAGGGGATCAATGATCACATCATCGCTGGGGATGCCGATTTTCGCCGCCCGTTCCAATATCTTTTCTGCAATAGCGATGCGATCTTCAACCCCCGTTGGAATGCCGCTGTCGTCCATGGTCAGCCCAATGACGGCTGCTCCGCGGTCCTTCACCAGAGGCAGCACGGCTTTTAAGCGCTCTTCTTCCCCGCTGACTGAATTGACCAAGGGCCGGCCCGGCGCGGCTGCCAGTCCGGCTGCCAGAGCTTGCGGGTTCGGAGAGTCCAGGCATAGAGGCACATCCACACACTCGGATACAAACCGGACCACCTGCGTCATTAAGGCCACGTCGTCCATTCCGGGCACGCCCACGTTGATATCCAGGATATCCGCTCCGGCCGCTACCTGCTGGATAGCTAAATCGCGGATGTAATCGAAATCGCCATCCATCAGGGCTGCGGCCATTTTCTTGCGCCCGGTGGGGTTGATCTTCTCGCCGATGATTACCGCTGGGCCATCACCTTCAATGCGAACTTCCTGATTATGGCTGCGTAAGATTGTCGTCATGATGATCAGTCAGCCAAGAAAAGGGATTTTGCCAATGAGACTGCCCGGCTGGCATCCGGGGAATAGCCATCCGCGCCGATCTGCTGGGCGTAACTGTCTGTCACCGGCGCGCCGCCAATAATCACTTTGACTCGCTCGCGCAGGCCAGCCTGGCGTAGGGCCTCAATGGTTGCTTTCATATTGGGCATGGTGGTCGTTAGCAGCGCGGACAAGGCCACGATATCAGCCTCCTGCTCCTGCAGAAAGGTCACAAACTTCTCAGGCGAGACGTCTGTGCCCAGGTCATAAATTTCAAAGCCGGCCCCTTCTAACATCATGCATACCAGGTTTTTGCCAATATCGTGCAGGTCGCCTTTGACGGTGCCTGCCACGACTTTGCCGGCAGATTTGATATTGGCCTGCATCAGGTGCGGTTTGAGCACAGCCAGGCCGGCCTGCATGGAGCGGGCTGAGATCAACATCTCTGGGACGTAGTACTCCCCCTCTTCAAATAGTCGCCCAACCTCTGCCATGGCTGCAATCATCCCCTCGTTCAAAATCCTGGAAGCGTCGATGCCGGCGTCCAGTGCAGTCTGGACCTTTTGGGGGACGCCTTTGTTATCTCCGTTCAAAATGCCGTTGAAAAGTTCTTGCATGACCTGTTCCATTTGTCTTGATTCTCCTTGTTGACAAAATTCGTTGAAGAGCGGCTTCTCAGCCTGGCAGAGCAATGATGGGGATTTTAATTCTGCACTGGCTTTTGCCTGAGAATTTTCCTGAACGCTATCATACCGATAAATGGCTTTCTTGACCAGTAATTAATCTCACTATTCACAGGTT
The DNA here is from genome assembly GCA_046485135.1 of Anaerolineales bacterium. Classification (GTDB taxonomy): domain Bacteria; phylum Chloroflexota; class Anaerolineae; order Anaerolineales; family UBA4823; genus CAZAQS01. Next base: position 5,969 of record JAWOHN010000142.1, read on the forward strand.
ACGAATTCAACCTGGAGTCGCATTTGTCAGGGCTTCTTTAAGTCGTACACGCAACCCCAACCCACTCTCGGCAGGGACAAAACGTCCCGCAGGTTCGATAAACTTAAGCCTGAAGGTACGTCGAACCTGCGGGACGTTCATAACCAATTAACCTGAAGATCAATAACATCAGCGAGCTTTGCCGGCGCAACAGTTTGGTAAAATACTGAAGGATGAGAAACGTCGTTCTCAGTAAAATCTCAACCTTTTCATCTCCACAGGACACTTACTCCATGAAAATTCTCGATATCACCAACCGCGCCGCCGTCCCCATTCCCTGGGCTGAAGGGGAAAAAATACCCTGGAACGACCCTGACTTCAGCCAGCGCATGCTCCAGGAACACCTCTCCCAGGAGCATGATGCCGCCAGCCGCCGCGTGAGGACCATAGACCAGCATGTCCAGTGGATTCATACCGTGGTCCTGGCAGATCGACCCGGGCGCGTCCTGGACCTTGGCTGCGGGCCAGGCCTGTACACCAGCCGCTTTGCTCGCTTAGGACACGAATGTGTTGGCGTTGACTACTCACCGGCTTCGATCGCTTACGCTCGCGAGCAAGCCAAGCAGGAACACCTGTCTTGTACATACATTCAGCAGGACATCCGCAAGGCAGACTTTGGCGAGGCTTTTGACCTGGTCATGCTGATCTTTGGCGAGTTCAACGTCTTCAACCGCGACAATGCCCGCCAAATCCTTGCAAAAGCAGCTGCATCTCTCAAAAAAGGAGGCTGTCTGCTGCTGGAAGCGTTCAAGTTTCAGGCTGTCCGGCAAATGGTGGCTCAGACGACCTCCTGGTACTCAGCTCACAGCGGGCTCTTCTCAGACCGTCCCCACATTTGCCTGATCGAAAACTTCTGGCATGCCGACCAGCATGTTGCCACGGAGCGCTATTACATCATTGACGCCCACAGCGGAACTGTCTCACAACAGGCAGCCAGCACCCAGGCATATACCGATGATGAGTATTCTGACCTGTTAACGAGCGTCGGATTTAAAGAGATCCAATTTCACCCGTCCCTGGGTGGTCAAGATGAGCAGGATCAAAGCGATTTCTCAGCCATCCTGGCGCGCAAGGGCCGCTGACCCGCCCAAACAGACCCCAATGATCGATCAAATTGCTTTCGACGCCGACGATACCCTCTGGCATAATGAGCCACTCTACCTCGAGGTGCAAAACCGCTTCAAAGAGCTGCTCTCCGGCTATCATAGCCCGGAATGGATCGATAAGACGCTGTTCGACACCGAGATGCGCAATCTGTCCCATTTCGGCTATGGCATCAAGGCCTTCACCTTATCGATGATCGAAACCGCCATCGAGCTGACCGAAGGGCGCATCTGTGCTGCTGAGATCCACAAGATCATTGAATTCGCCCGCGAGATGCTGAATACCGAACTTCCTTTATTGGAAGGCGTCGAAGAGACCCTGGCCTTACTGGCCCAATCGCACGACTTGATGATCATCACCAAGGGCGACCTGCTGGACCAGGAAGCCAAATTGGCTCGTTCCGGCTTGCAAAGATTTATCAAACACAGTGAAGTCGTCAGCGACAAGACCCGCAACAGCTATGCCTCCATCCTGTCCCGGCATGGGATTGAGCCGGCCCGCTTTCTTATGATTGGTAACTCATTGAAATCGGATATCCTGCCGGTGCTGGAGCTGGGAGGCCGGGCCGTGTATATCCCCTATGCCCTGACCTGGTCCCACGAGAACGCCATCGACCGTGAGCTGCCCCAACAGGGTTTTTACCAGCTCGAGCATATCGGTCTGTTGCCTGATCTGCTGCAGGAGATTGACGAGGGGAGCCGGGCTGAGACGGGTTAAGCGGCCTTATTTGGGCTTGCAGATACCTCTTTCGCAGTAGGCCGGTTCACCAACCATACCCCCAATAAGATGATCAGACCGCCCACCAGCGAGGCTGCCAGGATAGCTTCCCCCAAAACCAGCGCCGCCACCGCCACTGCCACCAGCGGTTCCAGGTATAAAAACGCGCCAACCTGCGCAGCCGGGATGGCTTGCAAGCCATCGTACCAGAAGATATAGGCCAGCCCGGAACATGCGATCCCCAAGAATCCCACGGCTAACCAACCATTAAAAGTGAGCTGGCCGATTTCTGCCAACCCCGGACCGGTAAAGAACAACGCCGAGGTAAACAACCAGCCCAGGCCCATCACGTACAGCATCATGCGCGCTGCCGGATGCTTTCGCAAGCCTTGCCGGGACAGCACCGAGAAGACCGCCCAGTTCGGCGCGCTGATCAGGATTAAAAGGTCTCCCGGCGTCCCGATCCGGCCGGCTGCCAGGGACGAAAGCTCGCCTTGGCTGACCACCAACAAGACTCCCAGCCCCGCCAACAGGATTCCCCCTACCTTGATCCAGCCCAAGCGTTCTTTCAACAACAAGTAACCCAACAAGGCCATGAAGACGGGCGTGGTTGCCACAATCCAGGCGGTGGTTGAGGCTTGCGCAGTAACCAGGCCCGTTGACTGCAACCACTGGTGAAAGGTGATACCGATGAATCCCAGCAGGGCAAAGTAACCCAGTTCGTTCACTTTTGGTAGGGCAAACTGCTTGCGCGCCCCTACCGCTGCCCCCAGGATAGCCACGCCCATGGCAAAACGCAGCCATACCACCGTCACCGGGGAAATGTCCGCGAGTGCCACCTTGGTGGCAATGAACGACGCTCCCCAGGCCGCCACGGCAAAGGTCACCTTTGCATACGCTGCTCTATTCGAACGCATCCGACAATTATATGCTTAAAACTGGCCATGTTATAATTTTTTCATGAATACAACCAAAGCTACCGAAAAAATCAGCGCCAGCTTGCACAAGCTGGCCAGCTCTGACAAAAAAATTCACAACGCTTATCTTCTGGTCCATTCTGACAAATACGGATATCACCTTAACCTGGCCGAAGGGAAGACGGAAACCAGCTCAGGGCAATGCCGGATCGACCGGCGCGTTCATGTTCTACCATCCCGGCCTGGAGGCGTACCTGATCGGTAGCCTGAACCAGTTCCGCTACCACGCAAAGGGAATCCGCTTTATGCTGCGGGTGATCGATACGCTGCTGAAAAACAGCTAAATACAGCTAACCCACTTCCATTTTCGGCAAGCGCTTTGGTCCAGGGGCGTTTCGCTCGACCAAATAGATCCCCAGCAGGATGGCCGCGCCGCCGCTTGCCAGAGCAGGGGTGAGCACCTCTCCCAATATCAGCGCCGCCAACATAACCGCGATCAGCGGCTCGATCGTCTGGATGGCAGCCAGGCGAGAAGCGGGCGCCAGCGCCAGGGCATGCGCATACAGCATATAGGCAATGGCGGTACAGAACACTGCCAGCAAGAGCACCGCCGCCCACCCAGAAGCGCTCACGCCGGAAAGTTCTTTCCACCCGGAGCGGGCCAGGAAGGCCGGCAGCAGGAACAACGCCCCAAAGGCCATCATCCCGGTCGCCATCAAAGTCGGGGGACGATCTCTGACGATATAGCGGTTGAGGATCGAAAAGGCGGCCCACACCACTGCTGAAAGCAGGACCAGCAGGTTGCCGGGCTGGTCGAAGCGTCCGCTGAACAGCGCGCCCAGGTCGCCCCCAGAAGAGACCAGCGCCGCCCCAAAAGAAGCCACCAGCACGCCTACCACCTGCCAGGCGCCCATCCTTTCTTGCAGGAATAGGGCTCCGAAGAGGACGATAAAGGCCGGAGCAGTAGAAGCCAGAAAGGCTGCCACCCCAGCATCGGCGCTGACCTGCCCGCTGACTTGCAGCATTTGCTGCAGGCTGACCCCCACCAGGCCTAGCAAGGCCATAGCCGGCAGGTCACCCCGGCGCATTTGGGCAAATCCGCCCCGCAGTCCGGTCAGCGCGGATAAGATCAAGGAGCCCAGCAGGAAGCGCAGTACGATCAGGGTCACGGGTGAGATTTCCTGCACTGCCACCTTGATCAGCACAAAAGAGAGCCCCCAAAAAGCGATGGCGATGGCGGTTTCCAGCAGGGCCAGCTTATGCTCCCTGTGGGTAGTGACCGGGATGGGCAGCGGCGGCACGCTCAAGATGCTGGTTGGCTCTCCTCTTCTGTTGAAAATGGTTTTGGAATTTCCCGCACCGCGCTGATTGGCAGATCTCGCTGGCAAGCCCAGCGCTCCCATTCCTCAGCCGTCCGTTCTTGGAAGGCTTGCGCCAGGCCATCTGAGTTCTCCAGCCCCAGCTCTTGTAACAACTTGTTTTGAAAATGTCCTTCCAGGGTTGCCACAGCCACCCAGCCAGAGCGGGCCGGGTAAAGGTTGTATCCGGGTAGGCCGCCCCCCAGAATGCCGCCGGGGGCTGTCAGACCGTAGTGCAGCGGCTCGCTGAAGGCCCGTCCGGCCTCCAACAGAGAGACCTGTGCGTAACCGCCACCCTGCCCGCGCTGGCGAGCCAGCAGCAAGGCCAGCGCCGCACTGACAGACCGCTCAACCCCAGCCAGGTCCGCCAGAATACTGCGCGGCAGCTCGGGCGGGGAGAGCAGACCAAGCTCAGCCTGGTAGGTCAAATCGTGCCCGGGGCGGTTTTCCTGCGGGGCCGGGTAGCCGGTCATCGCTACCTGGCAGAGCTCAGGGTAGCGGCTGTGGATCTCTTCCCAACCCAAACCCAGCCTGGACAGAGCAGCCGGGCGCATGGAGGTCAGCAGCAGGTCGCTTTGGCTGAGCAATTCATCGAAACGCTTGCGTTGAGAGGGCTCTTTCAGGTCCAGGCGCAGAATCCGTATGCCCTGGGTCAGGGCAGCGTACCACTCCCTGTTCATCTCCAACATGGGGTCCACCGTAGGAGGCTCCACCTTGGTCACCTGCGCGCCGAACTGCTTCAGCCGGTGCACGGCAGCGCAGCCGGGCACATTCAGCGCCAGGCTGAGGACTTTAAAACCCTCTAGAGCGAGTGCTTCAGCCAAGCCCAGGGAACAGCGGGCGCCACCAGGGAACTCCGACCACCAGGGTCACAGCAACCAGGCTGAACCACAGCGCCGCCCGCCGGTGTTTGATCAGCGGCTGCTCTGCCCGGCGGGATAGGATCGTGCCCAGATGGACGAAAACGACCCCCAGGATCATGTAAAAGAGATGCTCCACGCCAAAGAAACGCATCTGATCGTTGCCCATCACCAAACTCATCTGACCCTGGAACATCAGTTGCGTTATGGGGCTCAAGAAGAAATACAAAGCCAGACCCACCAACAACTGGATATCCATAGAGATCGCAAAAAAGGAGCCGAATTTACGATCGGCCGGCTGCCAGTCGCGCTTTCCCAACCAGCCTGTATAGGCGCGCACCAATGCCACCACCGCCAGAATGACCACCACCCAGCGCAAGATATTGTGCAAAGCTAAAACCACACCGTACATTTGAATTTCCTCCTCTGATCTCAATAAAAGAGTGCCTTGAGGAGATATCCTATCAAATCCCCCTCAGCCTGTCAACCAGCGAAACCCACTTGTTAGCGCGTTCTTAAAGTCGTACTTTCAACCCCACCCCCGACCCCGAACACCTGTTACCCATGTGTCAAGTCAATACACTGACCTTCGGACAAAAGTTCGGACATTTAGTTTCTGACCTGTCATTGGAGCCGCAAGTGCTCTTCTTGCGGCGTGGCAATCTCTCTTTGGAAATAGATTGCTTCGCAAAGATCGCTCGCAATGACAGCTTGAGATGCAATTGTCCGAACTATTGTCCCAACCTGAGAATACAACCTCGAGAAAGGGGGCCAGGGGAGATGGTGATTTTCTGATTTTAAGAACACCAGAGAGCCACAACAAAGTTGTTGGTGAATTTCCAATCTGTGTTAGGATTCACACACACAGCTACCCATCTCACTTTCCACTGCAAGGAGTTAACCATGGCAGATCTACCCGACTCGGACATCCTGCCCCTCTCCCTCAAACACACCTTCTGGACCTGGTCGGCGCAGGCCAAAGTGAATCCGATTCCGGTCAAGCGCGCCCAGGGAGTCTACTTCTGGGATGTGGACGGTAAACGCTACCTGGACTTCAACTCGATGGTGATGTGCGTCAATATCGGTCATGGGGACCAGCGTGTCATCCAGGCCATCATCGACCAGGCGCAGGAGCTGCCCTTCGCCGGACCCGGCATGGCCACCCGCCCGCGCGCTCAACTGGGAAAACTTCTCTCGGAGATCACACCGGCGGGCTTGGACCGCTTCCTGTTCACCCTGGGTGGAGCGGATGCCAACGAAAACGCCGTCAAACTGGCCCGCGCTTACACCGGAAAACACAAGATCCTGGCACGCTACCGCTCCTACCATGGCGCCACAGCCGGGGCAATGGCCCTGACCGGTGACCCGCGCCGGCTGAACTGGGAGCCCAACCTGATGCCGGGGGTGGTCCATTTTTTGGATCCCTACCGCTACCGCTCGACCTTCCACCGCACCAATGCAGATATTTCGGAGGCAGAGTTTTGCCAGGACTACCTGAATCACCTGGAAGAAATCATCCTGTACGAAGGTCCGCAAACCATCGCGGCGGTGCTGCTCGAAACGGTCACCGGCACCAACGGGATCATCATCCCGCCCGAGGGCTATTTGCAGGGTGTGCGGGCGCTGTGTGATCGCTATGGCATATTGCTCATCGCGGATGAGGTCATGTCCGGTTTTGGGCGCACAGGCAAATGGTTCGCCGTCGACCATTGGAACGTTGCGCCAGACTTAATGACCATGGCTAAAGGGCTCACTTCGGCCTACGCGCCCCTGGGAGCAGTCGCCATGCGCGAGGAGATTGCCTCCCACTTCAATGAGCGCGTATTTCAGAGCGGACTGACCTATACTGCCCACCCCATTTCCCTGGCTGCCGCCATCGCCAATATCCAGGTGATCCAACAGGACCGGCTGGTGGAGCGCGCCCACCAGATGGGGCCTGTGCTGCACCGCATGCTGGCAGACCTGGGCGAGCAGCATCCTTCGGTAGGCGAGGTGCGCTCGATCGGTCTGTTTGGTGTGATCGAGCTGGTCCGTGACCGCCGTTCAAAGGAACCCATGGCCCCCTTCGACAGCAGCAGCCCGGAAATGGCGGCCTTGCGCAAACGCCTGTTGGCTCAGGGTTTGTTCCTGTACAGCCACTGGCACACGCTCTTGATCATCCCGCCCCTGATCATCACCGAGGCGCAGCTGGCTGAAGGGTTTAAAATCTTGGATGAGGCTTTGGAAATCACCGACCAGGCCGTCAAGGCTTGAGCTGCTATGATTTAACCAGACGCTGGTGCTCCAGCGCGAAGATACGCCGCAGGATTGCCACGGTAGCGGCGTAGGTTGAATCCATACCGAAATAAGACAGGCTGCCGGCGCCCAGGTTCTTACCCTTGCCCAGGGGTGTATCCGAGGCGTAGTGGATGATGCCCAGGTCAAAGCCCACCCCATACAGGTTGACGATCTCGTTGACCGGGTGGCGGATCGGGCGAAACATCTCGAAGACAGCCGACAGGTAGGGACCGGCTTCCATTTCGATATCGGTGTATCCCTCTCGATAGAAAACATCCATATAACGGGCGTTCTGCAGGAAGGTCCCCTGGACAGTGACCGCCTTTTGGTTGTCCAGCACGGTCCCGTAGCGGATATTGGGGGAAACGTCGGCAGCGGCGAAACAGGTGGGAAATAAATAAGTGTTCTTGGAGTGCTCGTCGTGGACCACATTGGGGATCATCACATCGCCAATGACCCCATTGAGCGTGGCGGCTTTACCCATAATATAAACGCCCAGGACCTTGCCGGCAGCCACAGACACTTTGGAGAGGATATTGTAAGCCGCCAGCCCCAGTGGATAATCGATGTTGAGGATCAGGGCATCGCTCTTATTAAGGGCATCAAAGTCGGAATGGTTCAAACGTGGATCAAACCACTCCGGTCGTAGCTTGGAGATATCGACTACCTGCGCTTCAATATCAAAGCTGTGCTCGCTGGTGACCCGTTTCAGGCCGATGGACTGTTCTTGATCATACTGGACATCGAGCAGGTACTGCCCATCATCGGTGCTTTGGGCTTTGCGCAGCAGGTAATACAAGAAGTTTTCCCGGCTGGAGGGCACCTGACCCTCCTGGATGGCAGTCCACTCTTTCAACAAGCCCTTATTTTCAGACCGCTCCAGGAAGGGGGTCAATTGGCGCTGCTGGCGCAAGGCAAACCCAGACAGCACGTTTAACAAGCTGTGGTTGTTACCGGAGATGAAGTAGACCGGTCGAGATACGATCTCTGGGCAGCGGGCCTGGATATGATCCCACCACTTATTGGTAGCTCGCCGGTATTCGGTCAATGAGCCGTTCAACAGTAGAACCCGGAAGCGGCGCGGCGCAGACGCCATCAAGGTCAGATAGCGACAGAAATCCTGCCGCCAGATAGCCCGCAGTCGTTGCAGGTCTTCCCAGGAAATTTGCATGAAGTCGGCCAGGCTTTGCTGCAAAGCCATATCGTCTTCAACCTCATCCAGGCGGATATTGGAGGGCAGGCGCTTCAGGAAATAGTGGAATTTGTTCCACTCGATCTGGTAGGCGGTCAGGATGGGGATGACATCGTCGATATCGCTGCGGCTGGCGATAAAGCAGGCTAAAGTGTCTTGACCGTTGAAATAACATTTACGCCGCCGGGCGGCTGCCACCACCTCTTGCCATTCTTCCACTTGTGAGTAGCCGCCCTGGGTAAAGACATCCAGGCTTTGGGCCAGGACCACCACCTGGCATTCAGCGATGCTCTCCGGCAGGCGCAACAGGCTGTAGATGAAAGCTGAGGTGTCCGGGGCTGATTCGCGCGCACCCGGGTGCAAGAGGGAATTCATCCCTGCGTGCACTTCTTCCAGCGTCCTGATCTGCACTTCCGCGCTGGAGCGAAGCAAGGAGTAATACGTGCGCAGATATAGATCTACTTCTTCCGAGGCGGTGCTGGGTACTGTTCTTTCCATTTACTTCAGGGTGCTTTTCTTCGGAGATTTTCTCAATGGTGGAACGTAATAAGGATCGGTCTTGGTCACACCTGTAGAAGTGTACAGGATGCCGTAAAAGAGGGTCAGCAAGCCAAAGGCTATGATCATAAAGAGCACGGTCAAAGCGATATCCAGGTAATAGATGCGGGTGCTGGCAGGGATCACCTGCCCCAACCAGGGTGCAACTCGCAGCACCGGCGCCAGGTTCACCCAACCAACCAGCTCAGCCGGTATGCGCACCCACCCATTCTGATAATTTGCCCGGGCGACTGTAAAGGCTGCCGCATATGAAATAAGGGGGATCAACACCACCATGAAGCAGCCAATCCCCCGCCAGATCGGGTGGATTCGCCAGCGCCGTTCTTTTTTCGGCTTGATCGTATACTTCTGATACTTGCTCACTCCTGCACCTCCTTGCCGCTTGCGCGTTCAATGGCCTGGATAATCTTATAATATCCGGTACACCTGCACAGGTTACCGGTAATCGACTGCTTGATCTCATCCTGGGTGGGATGGGAGCGTTCCTCCAGCAGCTTGGCCCCTGCCATGATAAAACCAGGGGTGCAATAGCCGCATTGCACCGCGCCATCGTCGATGAAAGCCTGTTGCAAGGGATGCAGCTGCCCGTCTTGAGCCAGGCCCTCGATGGTGACAATCTCAGCCCCATGGGCGCGTGGGGCCGGCACCAGGCAGCTCATCACTGCCATGCCGTCCAGGAAGATGGTACAGGCGCCGCATTCGCCCTCCGCACAGCCCTCTTTGGTGCCGGTCAGTCCGCCTTCTTCGCGCAGCAAACGCAGCAGAGTCTTGTGATGCCCGCTGGTGAAGGTTCGCTTGACGCCGTTGATGCGGGTGACAATGGGGGCGCCTTCCACATGGTAACTCTCTGTGGGGATGGGCTGAGCCTGTCCGGCCCCGTTGCTACCCCATAGCAACACCGCCCGAGCCGGGAAATGCTCTCTTTCTGTCCCAGTCCAGATGGCGCGCAAAGCTCGCGCTGTCCCCACTCGCACCATCTCTTGGCGGTAATCCTTTGAGCTGCGCACATCATCGATCGGGGTAGCCGCTTGCTGGGCCAGGCGGGCGGCTTCCGCCAGCGTATCTTCGTCTAAAGCCCGCCCCACCAAGTAGGCTTCGGCTTGCCGGGCGTGCACAATCGTGGGGGCAACCGCACCAAGCGTGATGGCGGCCTGTTCCACCAGCGGCGCATCAACCACAGCCGGATCATCCGCAAATGTAAGTACCACAGCCACGTTGACCAGGGAAATCGCCTGCGCCCGGCGCAGCCCCAGCTTGAAAAAGACCCCCCGCTGTTGGGCTGGCATAGCTGGGAAGATGATATCCACCAGCATCTCATCCGGGCGCATCACCGTCTTACGCACGCCGGTATAAAATTCGCTCAAGGGCGCCACCCGCTCCCCCTCTACCGACCGCAAGACCACCTTTGCCTCCAGCGCCATCAGGGGGGTGATGGTGTCATTGGCGGGCGAGGCCGTGATCAGGTTGCCTGCCACCGTACCCCGGTTGCGGATTTGAGGAGCGCCCACTTCCCAGGCCGCCTGGGCCAGGGGAAAAGCCCGCTCCACCACCAGCTTAGAAGCCACACAGTGGTTATGGGTTGCCAGTGGTCCCAGGTGGATCAGACCATCTTTATCGAGGTAAATCTGCTCCAATCCGGCGATGCGGGTGATATCAATAAGAGTATCGATCCCTTTGCGAACGCCGCGTTCCATCTCCAGGATCAGATCCGTTGCGCCAGCCACAATGCGAGCGCGCTCCCCTTTCTGAGCCAATATTTGCAGGGCTTCACCAATTGAATTTACACAATAATAATCACTCCACACAAGAGCCTCCAAGCGCAAGATCAAGTTATTAAGCTATTATACAATGGAAACCCCAAGCTTGATTTTACGGAAGCGCAAGTTCGGGCGAGAGCCACAGCCCACTTTCAGGGGTCAGCTCCACCCATCCATAGCCATGGGCGAGGGCATAATCGATCAAGGGGTCATCCAGGCCCGGCTCGTACCCCACCAAGATCGCCGCGGGTGGCTGGGTTTGTAGATACTGCTCCAAATCCTGTGCAGAGACCAGCTTGAACCTTGAGCGCTCCAGCGAGGTGAGCCAGGGGGCAGTCCGCCAGGCGAAAGGCCCGGTGGCAAATTCCGCATAGATGGGCGCGCCGCCTTCCAGAGCATAGAGCGGAGCCAGGGTCAATACTTTGCCCCCCTGGCTCAATTCGCTCACCTGCAAACCCAGCTCATGAAATATGAGCGGGCGCCAGGCCTCAGGGTGCAGCAAAAACGTCATCCGCCTGAAATCGCCCCACTGGTAGACATTGGCCAGGATGACCAGTTGCAGGAAGATCGCCAGGAACCAGCCCGATTGAGCCGGAAAACGGTGGACCAGTCTGGCCAAACCCAGCACAACAGCCAATATGGCGAATGGGACCGCAGCGGCATAATACTGGTACCAGGCCGGGGTCGGCAACAAGGCCCCCCAGCCGACAAATAGCGCCAGCAGCAAGAAAAAGGCCAGCTCGAACCGCTCCCCTTTCCCCCGCCAAAGCCCCACCAGCCCGGTGGTAAAGCCGAAGAAGGACAGCGCCACAAACAGCAGCAGATTGCCCGGCTGCGGCAGGACATAGTCCCAGAAATAGGACCATTTCTCAGCAGCGGTCATCGGGTTGGGCGGGCCAAAAAAGCCGGCTTCCTCCCGGTAAAAGGTGTTCAGGTAAGGGTAGGTGAAATTACCAAAGATGAATTGCGCCGGGGCCAGCCCAAACAGCAGCAGGGTTGGCAGCATCGCCAAACCAAATCCCGCTGCAAGGGTTGCCGCCAGGCCCATCCACCGTTTTACAGAGGTGTCGCCGGGGTAGAAATACAGCGCGACCGCGAAGGGTAGCAAGGCGCTCAGGAATGAAAGCCGCGTCCCCACTGCCAGACCCAAACACAACCCGCTGGCGAATATCCACCAGACCGGTCTGGCGCGGCGGGCGCCCTGCCACAGCAAGATGGCAGCCAACAGGGACAGCAACATGGCCAGGTTATGATTCCAGGCAAAGGAGCCTGTATAAGCCAGCAGTGGGTTAGCCAGCAGCAATAAGACGGCCCCAAATCCGGCTGCCAGCGCCATTTTTTGGGAGGCCTGGCGGAATAGATCCATGCTGAAGTAGAAAACCAGCCCTGCCATGGCGGTGATGCATACCGCCGAGAGCAACCGGGCTGCCAGTAGCTTATAGGCCGTAAATTTGAAAAGCAGCCCGTACACGAAGATCAGGTTGGGCAGGTGAAAATAAGCATAATCCCGGTAGGGCAGCAGGCCGTGCTCGACCAGCAGTTGGGCGCTGGCAATAAACTGGTGTTCGTCGTGATTGCCCCCCGCACGGATGGCGCGGCTGAAGCTGAGCGCAAATACCAGCCCAAACAGCGCCGCAACCAAAGCCGCCAAAAGTATTTTCTTAATACCCACCCTTTTCACTGAAGCGCGTCGCTCTCCCCCATACCCCCAGCCTTCAGCCTGGCCATGACCTGGCCATCCCCGCCTTGGCGCAGCATGATGATCTCCGCCATGATGCTAACGGCGATCTCCTCTGGGGTTTCGGCGTTCAGCTCCAGGCCCACCGGCGAGCGCACTCGCTCCAGGGCTGCCTGGGAGAGGCCGCCTTCCAGAAGCATTTTGCGCGTCACCGCCCAGCGCCGCCGCGAGCCGATCACGCCGACATAGGCCGCCGGGGTTTCCAACAAGGCCGGCAGGCCCTGGACGTCCACGTTCGAGCCGCGCGTGGTCAGTACCAGGTAAGTCCAGGGGGTGATGCGAGTACGCTGGGGCAGCTCTTGCATGGGCACCGGCTGGTACTCATCCGCTTCTGGAATGGCTGCAGGATTACAAAACTCGGCCCGGTCGTCATTGACGACCACATAAAAGCCCAGCCATTTGGCCAGGTGTACCACCGCCTTGCCCACATGCCCGGCGCCGACCAGCACCAGGATGGGTTTCGGTAGAATAGGCTCCACGTAAACCTCCAGCTGCCCCCCGCATACGCCCGGATCGCCGCGCTGGGGATCGGTCATGCTGTAGGCCACCAGGCGCGCCTGGCCTGATTGAATCACCTCCAGGGCCTCCTGGATGACCCGGCTCTCCAGCTCTCCCCCGCCCACCGTACCGGTGATGCTACCATCCGCATACACCAGCATCTTGCTGGTAGCCCGGCGGGGCGTGGAGCCCTGGCTGCGAACGATCGTGCACAGCGCCCCCGGCTCATTTTTCTCTTCCAACTCAAGCAGGGCGCGATAAATGGACATCCTGTTAATCCTCCAATAATCCCAATACAACCGGTAAAAGCTGCTTTTTGCGCGAGACCACCCCCTCCGCCAGGCGGGTGCCATCCGACTTCTTTGGGTAAGGCAGATCATTCAATTCCCCGGGTGGGTTCTCCAGCAGCAAACGGCTGGAGCCCAGCACCACATCGGTGACCATCAGCATGGCGAAATCCATACCCAGCCGTTCGCGCAGATGGTGCAGGGCATCGGTCAGGTTTTGCAAATGCTCGTGCAGCTGCAGCATATCGGTCACTTCTACCTGGGCAATGGCAAAACGGAAACCGCCCGCCTCGTACATCTTCATATCGGTATTGACGATCTCGTCCGGGTCGCGCGAAGACAGCCCGGAGCCAGCCTGTAAAAGCTGCTCCCCGTAGACCTGGAGGTTCAGCCCGGCCAACGGGCCGTTCTTGACAAAAGCCCAGCGACCCAGGCGTTCGGCGGCTTTGTGGTCACGCGGCGTGGTGGTTGGCGAGCTCAGGATCAGCGTATCCGAGAGCAAACCGGCTAAGAGTAAACCGGCCAGGTCAGGCGGAGCGCTCAGGCCGGCCTCCTCAATCCGCTCGGAGACCAATGTGCTGGTGGAGCCCACCACATCGACCGAGAAACGGATGGGGATATGCGTGGAGGGGTTCCCCAGGCGGTGGTGATCCAGGATCTCCAGCAGCTCGGCCTCATCCAATGCCCCCAGGGCCTGGCGAGCCTCGTTGTGGTCCACCAGGATCACCTTCAAGCGCGGCGGGTTGAGCACATCGCGCTGCCGGCACACCCCCACGTAGACGCCGTCATCATCGACCACCAGGAAATCGTCCCCCTCCTCCCGCAGGATGCGGTTGAGCGAATCGCGGATGCGGCTGTCTGACTTGAAGTGCGGCACCTCGGTATTGCTGGCCTCGCCGGTGGGCAGCTCAAGGATATCCGCCAGGCGAATCTCGTGCCGGCGGGGGTGCGTGCCGACCAGTTGGCTGAGGAAGCCAAACAAGCTCGGGCCGTTTACCAGTCCATAAGGGACGCCATTGTCCTGCACGACCGGAGCCACGCCCCAGGTGCGGTTGGCGATGGCCCAGGCTTCGCTGAGGGGGTGCTCAGGCGAGGTGGTATCCAGGCGGCGGGCAACCGACTCAAAGCGCGGCGAGGCGTCGTTTAACAACACAGGCGCTTCCATGCCCAACTTGCGCAGAATCCAGGCGGTCTGGGGGTTGATGGCGCCGGCGCGGGCAGCCACGGTTTCGGCCCCATCGCGCTCGTGCAACAACCAGGCGTACCCCATGGCAGAGGCGATGGAGTCGGTATCCGGGTTGACATGTCCGATCACATAAATTGAGCTCATAGCTTACTTCCCCCGGCCGGGCAGGGCCCGCCAGACTTTTTCCGGCGTGGCAGGGTTAGCGGATATCTCCGCCCCGGTTGCGTCCAGGATGGCATTTCCTACTGCCGGAGCAACCCCATCCATGGGGATTTCCGCGGCGGCCTTGACCCCAAAGGGATGGGTGGGCTCGAAGGTTTCGACGAAGATGGTTTGCAGCTCGGGCATCTCATTGGCCAGGTAGATATGGTAGTCGCGCAGGTCGCGCTCACGGGCGCGGCCCAATTCATCATACACCATTTCCTCGCACACCGCATACCCCAATGCCTGGGTCATGCCGCCTTCCACCTGCCCGGAGGCGGTGACCGGGTTGACGATCACGCCAGAGTCGACCGCCATCACCAGGCGATCCACCAGCACCTGCCCGGTGTGGGTATCGACGGTCACTTCCGCAAATTGGGCCGCAAAAGGCGGCGGCGAGACCGGCGAGACATACGAGCCGGTACCCATGATCTGCTCCTGATTTTCGTGGTGCAGCGCGTTATGCCCGATCTCAGACAGAGTCAGGCTGCGCCCATCCGGGGCATGGGCCTTGCCGCCAGACAAGCGCATATCTGCGGCAGACAGCTCGCCTGCTGGCTGAAGCGCGCTCGCAGCCGCGTTGAGCATATTGGCAGCCCGCTCACGGATACGCGCGGCCACCACTTCGGCGGCCCGCACCACAGCCGTGCCCGAGATATAGGTGGTGCTGGAGGCATAAGCGCCCTTATCGAAGGGAGTGAAATCGGTATCGGAGGAATATACCAGGATATCTTCCAGCGGGACGCCGAGCACCTCCGCCGCCATCTGGGCCAGGACGGTGTCCGAGCCGGTGCCCAGGTCGGTGGCGCCCACCAGCAGGTTGAAGGAGCCGTCGTCGTTCATCTTGAGGCTGGCCCCGCCCATGTCCAGGTAGGGGATAGCCGTGCCCTGCATGACCAGGGCCACACCGACGCCCCGGCGCAAATAAGGGTGGGGCTGGCCATCTTCACCAACCATCAACCGCCAGGCTGCGTTGGCATACTTCTGATCCCAACCGGTGGCAGCTTTGCCCTGGCGCACGCATTCTTCCAGCCCGCAGGTCTGGATGGTTTCGGGGCGCGGCTCGCGCCCTTCGCTCCAGGCGGTGCTGAAGGGGTGCAGCTCCCCGGCCCGCAAAGCGTTCTTCAAGCGAAAGTCGAGCGGGTCGAAGCCCATCTTACGGGCGATCATCTCCATATGCCGCTCAATGGGCCAGAAACCCTGGGGAACGCCATAGCCACGGTAAGCGCCGGCGGGCGGGGTGTTGGTGTAAACCACATCGGCGTAGAAGCGGATATTCGGGTTCTGGCGGTAGGGCCCATCCCCCACATACAGCGCCATGGACTTGTGCCCGGTGTTGCCGGTGACGGTCAGGGCATGCGCGCCGTTGGCGCCGGTGTCCGATACGACGTACATGGCGTTGGCGGTGAGCGTGCCGTCCGCTTTGACGCCGGTCTTCATGCGCACGCGCATGGGGTGGCGCGAGCGGGCCGCGATGAACTCCTCCTCACGGGTATATTCATAGGAGACCGGTCGCCCGGTGGCGATGGTGAGGTGGGCCGGCACATCTTCGATGAGTATCTCTTGCTTGCCGCCAAAGCCGCCGCCGATGCGCGGCTTGATGACGCGGATGCGCTTGAGGGGCAGCTTGAGCACGGGCGCCAGGATGCGCCTGACGTGGAAGGGCACCTGGGTGCTGGTGTGAATGACCAGGCGGTCGTCCTCATCCCAGTAGGTGACCGCCACGTGCGGCTCGATATGGGCTTGCTGGACCTTGGGGACGGCGTACTCCGCTTCGAAGATATGGTCGGCTTCGGCGAAGCCGCGCTCCACATCGCCGATATCGATATATATCTGGGCAGCCAGGTTGCGGGAGGGATCGGATTCGGCGAAGTTGACGTACTCGGGTTGGTCGTGCAGGCGCGGGGCGTCCGGGTCCATGGCTTTGGTGGGATCCAGCAGGACCGGCAGCAGCTCGTATTCGACCTCGATCAGCTGGAGGGCCTGCTCGGCGATCTCTTCCGTCTCGGCGGCGACGAAGGCCACCCGGTCGCCGACAAAGCGGACCTTGTTATCCAGGGAGAAGGTATCCAGCGGCCCGGGGATGGGGTCAGATTGCCCGGCGGTCGAGAAGACCACCCGCGGCAGGTCCAGGTGGGTGAGCACCGCGGCCACCCCCTCCAGCTCACGGGCGCGGCTGGCGTCGATATGCTTGATGCGGGCGTGGGCGTGCGGGCTGTGCAGCACTTTGGCCACCAGCATGCCGCGCTTCTCGATATCGGCGGCAAAGGCCGGCTTGCCCTGCACCAGCTTGACCGCATCCACCTTGGGCTCAGGCTTGCCAACATGCTCCCAGTCCCGGGCTTGCGGGACGACCTGAACGCGCGGCAGCACCTGCGCCGGCGCCAGGACCCCCCCACCGGAGGGCAGGTCTGGCGGCCCTTCGAAAACGCTGGGCCCAAGGGTTGGGACCGGCTCTCCCGGCAGCCACTCCTGCCCAGAGTATGCGCCCCCATCGACCGGTTCGACCGCCTCGCCGCGCAGAACCGCGGCGGCGCGCAGGACGGCCTGGACCGGCTTCAAATAACCGGTGCAGCGGCACAGGACTCCCGAAAGCGCCTCACGCACCTCAGCCTCGCTGGGGTTGGGGTTGCGCTCGAGCAGCTCTTTCGCCGCCAGGATCATCGCCGGGGTGCAGTAACCGCACTGGATGGCGCCGGTCTCCACGAAGGCCTGCTGGAGCGGGTGCAGCCCGCGCGAGGCCTTCCAGCCCTGCTGGGGATGCTCGCCGATGGATTCAAGCGTGCGGATATCGTGACCTTGCGCCTGGGCAGCCAGGTACACGCAGGTGTTGACCGGCTTGCCGTCCAGCAGCACCGCGCAGGACCCGCACTCACCCGTCTCGCAGCCGTGCTTGACGCTGAAATAACCCAAACGGCGCAGGACTTTCAGCAGGCTTTCGCCGGGGAAAACCTGTACGTCTTGCAGGATGTCGTTGATCAGCAGTTGTAATTTCATAAAAGATACCTCATTATGGATAGCTCGCGGCCAGTTCGCATCCTATGGGCAGGATCACCACCCGTTGGCCCGGCGCAAGGCCTGGCGCAGCCGGTCGATGGCCTGGGGCGGCCCATCCTCTTCCTGGGTATACCAGACTTCCCAGCCGTTGCAGGGGCCTTTGTGCAAGGCTTTAGCGACCTGGTGGATCGAGCCGGTCAGGTCCTGGCAGCGCAGGTGACCGTTGGCTAAAATGGTGGCGGACAGGCGGCCCTGCTCGCCAAAATACAGTTTCTGCCCCACCTGCAGCAGGCCGTTCTCCAG
>JAWOHN010000170.1:0-3180 GCA_046485135.1 Anaerolineales bacterium
ACTCGAAGTAAATCGTTGACCACCAGGTTATGCGAGGCCCCGATAATAGTCAGATTTCCACCTGCCAGGGCCGCCATGGCGATCGGCAGGAGCAGCTTTGAACGGTGGATATCGTTTTTGCGTGCCAGCCGGAGGACCACTGGTATGAACAACGAAACAGTGGCAATATCGCTCACAAAACCCGACAGGACACCAGGGACCAGGGAACTCATCAAGGTCAACCGTTTGCGGCTCCCTCCGGCAATGTCGTTCAGACGCTCCGCGATCCAGCGGACCACCCCGCTGCGCACCAATCCGGCGCTCAATATCAACAAACCGGCGATCGCGATGACGGCTTCGCTGCTGAAGCCTTTCAGAGCCTCCTCCACCTCTAATACGCCGGTAGCTGCCAGCGAAACGAGCACCAATACCGCGACAATATCGGCACGGATCCAGCCAGTTACAAACAACAGCATGGAGGTTCCCAGTATGGCAAAAACCACCCCGATTTCCATGGTCATAGTGTCTATCCTCCGGACCCTTTCATGAGCAAAGATCAAGCAGGGCTTACTCTTTTCCTTGTAAGGTGATATCTCCCAATCTGGGCGGCTTGACCGTACCCATTTTCGCAAAAGCCTTTTCGACCAGTTCGTTCACCTGGAGATCGTGAATCACCACATCCCGGCCTTGTGTGAAGCCCCTATACCGGTGCAGCCCTCGCGCCATACCGGCATTGGTGCCGATGGGATACCTTTTGTCTTTCCGGATTGCCTCGCCACGTACATACACAGCCGACACCCGACTGCCGGAAGGTTGAGCGAAATCCACGCTCCAGCGTAAACCGGCAGTTTGCACCAGGCCGCCGACGATCAGGCGGGGATTGCCGGGAGCCTGGTTGGTGGCGCACTGCTCGAGGATTTCGAGTATATGATCACCGGTCAACTGCATCGTCACCAACTTGGCAGGATGAGGAATAAGGGTGTAGAGCGCTTCCCGCGTGATCGCTCCTGGCTGCAACGTCACCCCATAGCCGACCCCCGGCATAAAGGCTATTTCAGCGCCGGTCTCGGCGCAAATTATCTCTCCTACCAACTTATCAAAAGGGCTTTCCGAACGGTAATGTCGGCTTATCGGCTCTCCGGCAATGGCGATGACCTCTTCCAGGGTCTCTTGATATGGCGCGCGCAACGCTTCCACCTGACGGGCAATCTCTTCATCTTCCGGAAATTCTTCGAGCCACAAGGTATGCAGGAGGCTCTCCACATTGGTAATTTGCCTTCCATCAAGGCTGACCACAATCTCCCCCAGGACCGAGTTGTCGGAAACGGCCTGAACGAGGGTAATGTCGCCGATCCGCTCGTTAGAGATGCGGTCGTGCGAATGCGCGCCGATGATGATGTCCATTTCTGGAACTTCACGTGCCAGGATACGGTCCACTGCTGAACCGAGGTGGGAAAGGACAACCACTATGTCAGAGCGCCGGCGCAGATCAGGCAGATACTGGCGGACCGCTTCAACCCCATCCTTGAACTCCAACCCTTGGTAGTTCTTCGGATTTCCTGTTTGCCCGGTATTATGATACGTCAGGGTGAGAAAGCCGACCCGGATGCCTGCCGCCTGGAAGACAATGGTAGGATCTCCCAGAAATGGCCGACCCGTCTTAACATCAACCACGTTTGCGGCCCGCATGGGGAAATTCGCGATCTGATCGAGTTCGCGAGTCCGCTCGCTGCCAAAGTCATAGTCATGGTTGCCCAAGGCCATCAACTGATAGCCCAACGAATTCATCAGCCTGATCACGGCCTCGCCCCGGGTCAAATTTCCTAACAGGTCATCACTGAAGGTATCGCCACCGTCGACAAGCAAGACATTCTCCGGCCCCCGCTCCCGACGAATACGCCTCACAGCCGTGGCCAGGGCTGGGAAACCACCCGCGGTGCCTTCCCGGTCAAACTCATCCCAAGTCCGCCCTGGATCACCGGTTTGCGAGGTGGCGCTGCCTGTACTGATTGAGATGGGCCGGTACCGGCCGTGCATATCGTTGGTGTGTAAGATCGTTAAGCTGATTTTTGCTGTATCGCCCATTTCAAGGCTCCTTTTAGCTATCCTAAATTCCGGAAGTCAGTAATACTCCGAGTACGAAGATAAAGGCGATAATGAACCAGCGAAATATCTCTCGCGGCATGACAGTGAACAGCTTGATGCCCAACCAGGCTCCTACAAACGCTGCCGGAACAATTGCCAGCGCCTCCACCGCAATCTCTGTCGTCATCTGTCCCATGGAGGTCAGCACAACGATCCGGTAAAGCAGGTTGGTAGCAAAGAACGAAGTAAAAATGGCCTTCATTTGCTTGGCAGTCCAGTAATCGGTCTCCATTAAAAACGCCCCGTATATGATCATCGGAGGCCCGGGAATCGATACTGCCCCACCAGAAATGCCTGACAGAAACCCAGCCAGCACGCCACTGATCCAGCCAGGCTGCCAACCGGTGCCCTTTATCCATTCTCGAATCCACTTAATCTGGCGCAGCAACAAAAGTATCACCGCGCTCAGTATCATTACAGCCCCTATCGCCACTCGGAGCTGTGCTTCATCCCAGGCTCCAAAGAGATAAATTCCTATGGGAAGACCTGCTGCCAATCCTACCACCGGAATAATCCAGTCTTTCCAGTTAAACTCGTCGCGTACGCTCCAAAAAACACGTAGATTGGTAATAAAAACGACAATGGAGACGACGATGGAAGCTGAAGCTGCGTCGCGAAAAAAAGGAAGCAACCCCATGGTGATTTGACCTGTGCCGAAACCGGTAATGCCGTGCACTGTAGTCGCCACCAGAACAACAAGAGCCGACCACAAGGTGACGATCCAATCAATGTCCATATTTTTTCTCCTTCTTACACCGCCGAACCACATTCATCCCCTGCAGAATCAAGCGCTCCAGGACAGCCTCCGATTTGGATGCCGGGTCTATGGTGCAAACGAACTTGGTCTTATGGGTCAGTCAATTTCATGGCCGCCTCGGTAATCGAATAAATGGGACGTATCCGTACCCTGAAACCATGTTTTCAAACAACTCTAAGCTGGAAATCAGGCCTTCTCCATGGTTAACCCCTTTCCGGCCATGAACCCGGCAAAATCAACAAGACGGGCAGAGTAACCCCATTCGTTGTCGTACCAGGAAAGAATTTTAACGATTCTAT
>JAWOHN010000203.1:0-16518 GCA_046485135.1 Anaerolineales bacterium
TTAGCCACGAATTTTCACTAATCAACACGAATTACGCTTTTAAAAATTAGTGAAAATTCGTGTAAATTCGTGGCTAGTTTTTTCTTAGTGTTCCTTCGTATACTTCGTGGCCAGGTTCTTACGCCACATTCGCCTTATACAACCCACGGTAATCCATGGGACCGGCGGCGAAGAAGAAGCGCACCTTGACAGGCATGGTGTCGTTGGTGAACATCAGACCGGCGGTTGGCGAGGCTACTGAGAAGATCTCCGGTACTCGCCCGTAGCGGAAGCCCAATCCAATCGTAGGGTACAGGCGCGGATCGGCGCTGGCAGCCCAGTCGCTGGTATCCGTCCACAGGTCGACCACGATCACGCGCGAGCGGGCGAAGTTCATGCGCGCCTGGAAGTCGACCCCCTGGCTGTTCACGTTGACCGGCGCAGCCACACCATTGCTCAGGGCGTAGGTGTAATCGTACTCGGAGGCCAGCACCTGCAGGGCGGTGATCTCCAGGTCGGGCGGCACCAACAGGAACTTGGGTGCGGTCAGGGCGCCCAGGCGTTCGTTGCTGTTCAGTTCGGTCTGCTTGCGCATCGCCAGACGGGCGGCGTTGTAACTGGTAATCGACAGGGCGCTGCTGCCCAGGTTGCTATGATTGCTGTGGAAAAGCGCATAGCCGTCTGAAAGGGTCGGACCAACTCCGCTGCTGGCGGTGAAAATGGCCGAGATGGACTTGGACAGGGTCAGCCAGGCGGCTTGCGCCAGGGCGCGTGGGGCGGCGCGCACCCGACCGGTATCGTCTTTATCGATCGTCTCCAGGGTGATGCCTAGGTAGCCGCCTTTCTTGACGAAACTGGCTGATTCGGCGCTGTCGTCCCAGGTCAATTCGCTATAAGCCGCCCCCTCCGAGACAGTCGGCAGCTCGCCCACGCCGCCCAGTGTGATCCACTTGATATTCTGCAGCGAAGCGAAATCCTCAGCCAGCACCACCGGCTCCCACCAGCGCGGGTACTGTTGGAACTCGTTGATCACACGTTTGTTGAGGGCATTAGCGACCAGGTTAGCCATGGTCGAGGAGGTCACCGCCGCGAACTGGACGCGCTCAGGCTGGAATTGGCCGGTCATCTCGTAATCGCCGGAGAGCAGGTGATAGAGCTCACGGATGCCGGTCAGCGGTTGGATTTCCTGGGGCAGGCGCACCCCGCTCAGCATGGCGTCCAGGGCCAGCTCGACGCGCTCCAGGGGCGTGCGCATCCCGCTGAACTGGGGTGAGCGCGGCGGCTGACCCGGCAGCTGGATGACCTGGTTCTCGGACAGGCTGGCCAGGTATTGGCGCTCCGCCTCGATGGCCTGCTGGATGGCGGTTGGGGTTTGGTAGAGCTGGGCGGCCAAACGCTGCTGGGAAACGGCTGGCAAACCAGAGGCAGCCAGCATAGCCTCGGTGGTTGCCTGGCGCACGGCGTTAAGCCAGGGTTCGCTCAGCTCACTGGCAGCAAGGTGCTCGTTTTCAGGCTGCTCTGCGGAGGCTTCGGCGCGCTGCGGTTCGGAGGGCTGAAAAGGCGTTGTATGGCGTTCTCCCTGGGCAAGTAAGTAGACCGGCGCGGCAGCCTGTCCGGCAGGGGCTACCTGACCAGCCTGTTGTTCACCTGTCTCGTTTTCTGGTGCATTGATTTGCGTGATCGGGTTGTGGGGGTTGACTTTCATGGTTTTGGTTTCTCCTTGTGATGATTGGGTTTGGTTGTCCGGCTCCGCCAGGGGTTGCAAAATGCGCCCACCAGCGGCCGGTTGGAAGACCAGGTCGATCGATTCGATAAAACGGATGGCGGCAATCCGTTGCACTTCATGATTCGGTTGCCCGTTTCCACCCGGCTCTGGCAGCGCCTCCCACTCCGGGTAAAAGACCAGCGAGAGACCGATATCCAGGTTTGTGTTTTGCAAATACGCCTCGACAATGGAGAGGGCATGCCGGGCGGGGTTGTTCTCCAGGAAGCTGATCTCGCCCTGCACGGATTGGCTTTCGGTATCGTAGAGCGCCAACCCGGTCATGCCGATCAGCTGTGCCAGGGAGGGATGTTCCAACCAGCTGGCATGATCCAGGAAGACGGCGCGCTGGTCGAATAACCCGGCGGCAGCGGCATGCTGCAGGGCAGAGGCAGCTATCTCGATCGGCGCCTCACCACCGCCGCGCGCCCGCACCCTTCCGGCCTGGATGAAGCGCGCCAGGTAGCGATTGTCGGCTGTTGAGGCTTGCAGATTGCCTACACAGTGAAGGCGTAGGGGTTCAGTGGTTGTTGATGCTTGGATATTTTTCATTTATGGAAATCCTTTCTTTAGCCACGAAGGGCCACGAAGAAACACGAGGTTTTTTAGCCACGAATTTTCACGAATTTTCACTAATTTTTTTGATCTAACCATGAATTAGATTGCTTCACACAGATCGTTCGCAATGACAAGAACCTTAGCCACTAATTTTTTAAAACCAATTCGTGTTGATTAGTGTAAATTCGTGGCTAATCTTTTTCCTTCGTGGTTTCCAGGTTTTCTCTCTTCATCTCCTCCAATATCTGATCAATACTGCCCTCATCCAGCGGCTCGCCGGCGAATTTGAACGCCAATCGCAGGGTGTGGCGTGCCAGGCTGGGCGGCAGGACGCGCATCTGCTCCGCCAGCGTGCTGAGACCCTGGGTCAGGTCACGCGCCGCCCGTGCCAGGGATTCGTTGTCGGCGCGCGAGATATCCGGGCGTACTACCATGAACAATTGCTGGTAGTCGTCCACCGGCAGGTTGCGCTGAGCGCCCCAGCGCGAACGCCGGTAAGCGTGGTAGAGCAGGTCCTGCAACAGGAAGGTGAAATACTGCTGTCGACGCAGCAGATGCCGCTCGGTGGGTGCTTGCATGGCGGTAGCTGTTGCTAGGTTGGCGTCCGCCGCCTCGCCCCGCCAGTGCGGTGGGTATCCCGATCCGGCGTCGATCATGCCTCGCACCGCCTTTAAATCCGAGGCGGCATCCACGCCATGCAGACTGGGCGTGACCGCCTGCCAGTTCTCGGATTCGTCGTGCACCACGATGCTGCCGGATTCGGGCGGGATGCGGTACTGCTCCTGCTTCTCCTTGACCTTGTTCGCTGGTACGGTCACCAGCCACAGGAAGGCGCGTACCGCCCAATGCAGGCGCACCCGGTCCTCCAGCATGCGCGAGTATCGCTGTAGCCAGGGGATCATGGTGGTCAGGTCGGATTCACCCATCAGCGCCCCGATGGGACGGTTGACGGCATAATGCAGCATGACCGCCTGAGCCTGTTCTGCCTCGGGATGATAGGGAGAAAGCCAGCGCCGCTCTTCGCCTTCCAGGGTGCGCTCGGTGTAGACCAGCTCACTTTCCCAGTCGTTCGGGGCGGTTTCAATGGCCTGGATGCGGTCCTTGGTGACGAAGCGCAGGTAGGACATGCCATCTTGCGGGTTGCGGAAGAGCAAGATAAACAGGTCACCGGAACGAGCCAGCTCGTCCGACATGGGCTGCAAGCGCAGGTCCATCTGGTTTTTTGGGTGGTTCCAGAAGCGCGTGATGAAACGGTCCAGCAGGCGATGGGGGCTGGAGACACGCAGCTCGTCGCCGACCACGTAATCGGTAGTGATGGCAATGATGCGCCAGGCGATCGGGTTCTTGCGCCAGGCAGTCAGCGCATCCTGGTACAGCTCCTGGATCTTGGCCGGGTCGTAATCGTGCCCCATGCGATAAGCGCCTGTCCAAACGGGGGAGTCGTCCACCACGGCCGAGACGCCCAATGTGCGGCGCTGTTCGTCTGGGGACGAGCCTGTATTGACGTCAGCCTGGGCAGGCTTGCCGTTGGGTGGGCGGGAGAACCAGGAGCGCAGAAAATTTTGGGCTTTGTTCATGGATATTTCTCCTAAAAGATGGGTTTAAAACCGGCCAGCGGGTCTGAGGCAGGGATCACGCCCGATTCTGCTGAGCCCCAGGTTTGCTCGTCCAGCACGGCTGCCAGCGATAGGGACAGCACCAGGTCGTCATGCAGCAGCTCGCCGCTGTGGGGATCGCGCCTGCCATCGGGCACGTAGAAACGCATCAGGCGTCCTGGTCCAGGCAAGACCTCCAGCTGGGTGGCCTGGGCTTGCTGCAGGAATAGCCTCCGCTCAGCGTCCAGCTCGCGCCAGTCCTTCAGCCGCCCGCTTTCGATGATGGACAGGAAGCTCCAGCCCAGGTCGGATTTGGATTTCTGCGAGAAGCGAAAAGGGATCACCCGGTGGGGAAAAGCTTTGTCCAGGAAGGCGTACAGGCCTTCGCCCATGCCGGTGGCGTCAATGACCACCTGGCGCGGCTGCCACTGGTTGATCAGGGCGCTCAGCTCGGCGAACAGGCTGCTGTGACGGATGCCGGTCCACAAACGGCGGTCGACGATGCGGTAGCTGGGTGCGTGCAGACTCTCATCAACCAGGGTGGTCAGGTCGATTTCCACGATGGTCAGGGCGGTGGAATCGCGCCGGGAGTTGCTGCCCAGCTCGTCGCTACCACTTGGGCAGCCGCTTAGGCTGCCGCTTATGCTGGGACTCAGGCTGCTGCCGCCAGGATTAACACCGGTCAGGCTACTTCCGCTCTCTTCATCCTGCCCGGCCACATCGATCAGGAAGGCGTAGACCCCATGCGGCTGCGGGTTGTACTGGCGGAGGTGTTCCCCTTGCAGCAGAGCCAGGCGCGCCGGCGGAAAGAAGCCCGACTGGCTGTCGATTTCTTCCGAGAAGTATTGGGTGCGCACAAAGGGATGGCTGCGCCCGTGCCTGGCGATCTCGTTCGCAACGAAGTTGCGATAGGCTGGCACTTCCTTACCGACTTCATCGGCGGTTAGCTCGAAAAGCCGCTGGATTCCGTCTCGCTGCTGGGCTTGCTGCGCCAGGCGTTTCTCGCGCGCCAGCAAGGTTTGCGAGGTCCAGGCCGTGCCCCAAAAGACGCGTGTGGCGTTGGTGGAAGCGGCCATTGGGGCGATCTCCTTATCCCATTTGGCGATGAGCACATCCTGGGCTTCGTCGCATTCCAGCAGGGTCGAAGCGGTGGCGCCAACCACATTGGAAGTCGGCGCGCCGGACAGGAAGAAGATACGGGCGTTACGGTTGCGGTAGATGTAACCCTGCTCCTTCTTCCAGCTCAGGCGGGTGAACAGATTTTGCTTGAGTACCCGTTCCAGGCGGCGCATGGCGTTCAGCGATTGCGGCTTCCAGGTGGGCGAAACCTTGACGATCTCAGCTTGCGTCGGCGACAGAATCGTCAGCAGGTAGGATTCGATTTGCGCTTGCAGCTCATTCTTACCCGATTGGCGCGGGAAGATGACCACAAAGCTCAGCCCTTTGCCCTTCAGGACCGAATCGACGATGACACGGGCAACCTGTACCTGGTATTCACGCAGGTGAATGCCAGCGCCTTTGTCCGTGAACAGGCTGATATCCCGCAGGATGTGCTTGATAGTTTCGAGCAAGCTTGTGCGCATAGATAATTGCCTGTGATCCAGGTGCTCTTAGGCTTCCTGCCCGGCTCTGGGACGCAAAGCCAACCAGTCGCGTAACTGCTCGGCGATGAAGGCGCGTGTGCGCTTTGAGATCGTCTTCCCGATCGCCGCATCGATCTCCGCTTGCGAGACGCCGTTCTGGCCCAGGAAGGCGCGCAACTGTCCGAACTCCGCCGCTGATGGGCTGGTTGATGGTGGGGTGGTATTGAATGGCATTTTTTTCTCCACTGATCAAGTTTATTAGCCACAAAGGACACGAAGGTCCACGAAGTTTTTGTTAGCCACGAAGGCTCACGAAGAGCCACGAAGAAATTCTTTTAGCCACGAATTTCCACTAATCAACACGAATTGGTTTTAAAAATTAGTGAAAATTCGTGTGTATTCGTGGATAATGTTTTTTTTTCTTCGTTTTCCTTAGTGTCCTTCGCGGTTCCCAGCTCTAATCCGCGCAATCCGCGTGCTCCGTCTAATCAGCGATTCAATCCGTGATTTGTTTCGACCACAGCACCAGGTAACGCGTATCAGCCTGGATAGCCGCGAAGGTCTCTTCATCAGCCTGTCCCTGGATGGCGAACAGGTTTGGGTCGGGCAGCAGGTTGGCGGCCAACTGCCCGGTTACATCGGACCAGGAAAGCAGTTTGTGATCCACCGCCAGGGCTGGTTCCAGGAAATTGCCATCTTCGCTTGAGGTCAATGCCCAAGCAGTCAGTGCTTGAAACAGAATTTTCATCTATATTCGTTCCACAAGAAAATCATCGACAGCCGGAACAGACCCGCTGTAGCCAATCATCAAACCATGTATGCTGGCAGTTTTGTTGAAGCTGGCCAGGTCATAGGAGATGGGGTATGCTCCGTCAATCTTGCCCAGGATACTTTCGCCTACCAATTCAGCCTGCACGGTGTGAAAAGCGCCGTACTCGGTTGTGAAAACTGTGGCTGCCCTAGCGACCGCTACGCCAGCATTGACTTCGTAGATGGCGAATCCGGCCACGGGATGGAAGGCAATCCGCCAGAAGCTATTGGTGGCAGAGTAGCGGGCGATGATCCCGGAGCGATACTCCGAGCCGGTTGAGGCAGACCCATTGGCGTCCTGGCAGCAGCGAACAGAAATGATGCAGTCCGAAATGCCAGTTTGAATGACAGACAGCTGGCGCGTGGCGCTGTTCAGGTAATGCACCTGGTTATTGATCACACCCAGGTTCGTGTTACTCCAGCTTGAGCCAGCAGGCGCCAGGTCAGGTACGTGCCCGGGCAGGGTGACCCCGTCCGTGTCGGTGAAGCTGTCCTGGATGGCTGGGCCTGTTGGCGCAGCCTGGCGGAGGACGGGGACCAGGCTGCGCCGGGGCAGCAGGGCGCGGCGACGCAAGAAGGGGGGCAAGATGCGGCGGATCATCATAAATTCAGGGCGATCCAGGCTACGCCTTCGCCATCTACCGCAACATCCAGGTAGAGCGACTGCAGGCTACCAACAAATTCGAAGACAATTGCCTCACCGGCCGATAGGCGCATCCCGGTCGTCAGCGAGACGCTGTTCGAGCCATCATTGCCGATGGCCACGATATCCGTGTTGCCATCCAGGGCTTTGATCATTAGTGGCCCGTCCGTGCGTAACGTACCCAGCGCTTCAGGGCTGCCGGCGGTCGTAACTGTCTTTTGTGCAGAAATAACTGGCATATTGTTCTCCTTTCAGAAATCTCTCGCAAAGCTTCAAAGGGCGCAAAGCACATGGTCATTGCGAGCGAACTGTGCGAAGCAATCTAATTCGTGTTCATTCGTGGCTAAGAATTTCTTCGTGTTTCTTAGTGTCCCTTCGTGCCTAAGTCTCTACTGGTATTCACTCAACACCTCCTGGATAGCCACCTGTAGCTGGACGCTGAACGAATTGCGGATAGTGCAGCTAGCCTTGAGCGGGCAATCCCGGCAGACATCCAGGCTACGCGGCAGTCTGCGCTGCAGATTACGCTGCATGCGGCGCATCTCAGCGGGCATTGCGCTGGCAAGCGACAGGAAGCGGGTGGTCTCATCCATCAATGCGC
The DNA here is from genome assembly GCA_046485135.1 of Anaerolineales bacterium. Taxonomy (GTDB): domain Bacteria; phylum Chloroflexota; class Anaerolineae; order Anaerolineales; family UBA4823; genus CAZAQS01. Next base: position 7,532 of record JAWOHN010000203.1, read on the forward strand.
AGCGGTGTGTGGGCGCGCTCATGTCTTTAGCTCCCATTCATCCGCCACTTCCTGTAAAGCCTGGGCGATGGCATCCAACGATTGCTCTGCTTTGCGTCCGATCTGGTCTTGGGTGCGCGCCAGGGTGGCCAACCTGCCAGCAGCCAGCGCCAGGGTGCGCAGAGCCATGGCAGCCTCATCGAGCTCCTGGGTCTGGCTGGCGATCTCAAAGAAACGGCGAGTAGCCACCCGCAGCATGCTGATCTCGTTCTCCAGCCCGCCATCCAAAGCCAGCTCCAGGTCGCGTAATTCCCGCGGCAGGAATTCACGCTGATAGAAACCGGGTTTCGGTTCGCTTTCCGAGTTGGGCTTGGCTTTGCGGCTCATGCTGATCCCTTCCTGGGCGAAAGGGCATAGGCAGCCTGGTTGGCGACCAGGGCGGCGATCAAAGCTCGCAGCAATCCCAGCGCGCCGGGCGTATCGCAGGTTAACGGCAGCCCCAGCTGGGAGGCAAACCCGGCGCATGTCAGCGCCAGAGCGCCGGCTGCCGTGATGACCAAAGCCAGCAACATCACCAGGCGTTTGGCGTTGGCATCCAGCTTCTGGTAATACTGGTTCAGCGGCGGGATATAGGAAAAAGCCAGGGAAAGCAGGATAGCAGCGCTGGCAGACAGGGTATCGGCGGTCATATTGTTTTCTCCTTTTTCGTGAACTGATATCTCTCGCAAAGCCGCAAAGAGCGCCAGGGAAAACGTCATAACGAACGATCTTTGTGAAGCAATCCAATTAGTGAAAATTCGTGTTCATTCGTGGCTAAGTACTTCTTAGTGTCCCTTCGTGGCTAATTTTTTCTGTCCGAGGCGGCGGGCGGCTGGGATACACACACCGGAAGGCAAGCGGAGGACGAAGCACCTCGATCTTGGCTGGATGACTACCCACCGCCTCGAACTGCTTGAAATATAGAACAAAAATTCTAATTAATCAAGTCGGAGAAAAGTAGGAATTAAGGGGGGAGAACGAATAAACCTGACAAATTTGCCAGAGCAACTTTCCCATTCTTGCAATTCTTTGCTACAATTAACATCTAACGTAATCCATAGCATGGCGTTTTCTGGGGAGTGTTGAAATGAGTATGGCAATGACCACCTTTCTGTTGATTTTCAGCGCGCTGGTGTTATTCAGCGCGGCGCTTTGGCTGGTCATTGTGAACGTACTCTCACACAAACGCTGGCATTGGGCCTTGTTCGCTGCCAGTTTGTTCCTGCTGGCGATCAGTTTAGCCCGATTGGCGTATTTCTCTAACAGGGATCTTTCGTTGCCAAATTCTTTTGATGCCCTTGAGCTCGGACTGCTCCAGGCTGCAGCCCTGCTCACCCTGGCTGGCGCCATCTTACAAAGACGAAATTTCATCACCGATCAGCTCATCTTACAAACCGCCCGGGATGAATTAGCCCGTTATAAAATCCATTTCGAACAAGACCCGCGCCTGTTACTGATCAAAGATCTACAAGGAAATTACCTGGCTGCCAATCCCGCTTTCGCCAATTTCCTGGGTAAACAAGTCCAGTCGCTGGCAGGTGAGACGGATTTCAGCTTCTTCCCACGCTCCACCGCCAACACTTTGCGTCAATTTGACGAAAAAGCCATCCAGACCAGGCAGAACCTGACTCAGGAAATCGAGCTGATTGGTGTGCCTGGTCCGCGCTGGTTCCAGCTGACGCGCACCTGCCTTTACAATGATGCCAGTCAGCCCGTCGGTTTGTTACTCGCATGCCGTGATCTATCCAAGGAGCGCATGCAATTGGCCCAAAACGAAGCCTGGCAACGCGGTATTCAAATCCTGCTGGATTTCAGTTTGGATATGTTCCAGTCCAGAGAGAAGACTACCTCGATGGATCAATTGCTCTCCTGGACGGAGCGCCTGGCCGAGACCGAGCATGTTGGCTTGTGGCATTTCCAAAGCGATGGACCACTGGTCGTTTTACAGCAAGGCGCTGGCAAGTTAGAGGGTTTGGTTGGAAAGAAATTAAAAACCGGGGAAGACCTGCCCTGGAATGTATGGAAAAGCGGGCGTTCGGCCTATATCCCCGATTTTCAATCCTGGTCCAATGCCAGTAATCTCATTAAAAAAAGTGGTTTGCAGAGTGGGATTGGCGTCCCGCTTAAGAATGCAAACCAGGTTGTGTACGTGCTGGCAGTCTATTACGAAAGTCTCTCACCAGCCCTGGTGGAACCCAGGATGGGATTGTTGGAATTGATGGCCCAAGCAGCCTTTGAGAGTCATAATACCCAGCAGAAAGTGGTTGATTTAAGCCGCTGTTTGGATGAACAGGCCGAGTCAGAAAACATTTTGCAATTGCAAGCGCGCCTGGAACACGCTCTAGCGGGGCTGGCGGTGCAATTTATTAACCTGGATGTGAAAAAATTTGATGAAGCCTTTCGTCAGGCATTAAAAAGCCTGGCGCGCTATGCCGGCGTGGACCGGGTCTTCCTGGCTGTTTTGCCAAACGGTATCCACACCCGCCTGGTTGATATCGAATTATTCGGCGCTACCAGCAACCCGGCTACAGCCACGCTATCCTATGGAAAAGGGGAGTTCCTGCTGCAACCTGATTTCCGCTGGGCTATGGAAAAGCTGAACCAGTTGGAGCCAGTTTATGTCGCTGATACTGACCAATTGCCAGCTGACGACAGCGAAGCCCTGCCTTTCCTGCACAATCGCGGCTTGCGCTCCTTCGCCGCTGTGCCCCTGGTGAGTAACCGCAGCATGACGGGTATTCTGGCCTTAGAGTCCTACCAGTCGCCCACCGATTGGCCGGATGAGCTGTTCAGTATCATAACGACCGCTGCTGATTTGTTTATTAATTTACTCGAGCGCCAGGAAATATTAAGTTCTGAGCATGCTGAACGGCAAAAGGACCTCCAGCAGATTGGCTTGCTGGAGCAGCGCAACCAGGAATACGCCATGATCAGCGAGATGGCTGATTTATTGCAGGCCTGCCGCACTGCCGATGAGGCTTATCCCATCATTACACGCTATTTACAGCGCCTTTTGCCGGAAAAATCTGGCGCATTGTACATCTTCCATGATGCCACCGATCCAGCTGAAAAAGTCTTATCCTGGGGCATCGCCGCACCAGGCGAAGGGGAACACGAGCTCACCACCAACGAATGCTGGGGTTTGCGGCGCGGGCGCATGTACCTGATCAAAGATCCGCAGACCGAAACAATCTGCGGGCATATCAAGGAAAAAATCCAGTATGCCTATGTGTGCGTGCCTATGCTGGCTCAAGGGCGCGCCATCGGCGTCTTGCACCTGCGCGCCAACCCTGGGAGCAACCAGGCAGAGGCTTTCAGTGAGAATCAACAAAGGTTAGCGCGCCGCTCAGCCGAATATATTGGCATGTCGCTGACCAATTTGCGCCTGCGCGATGAGCTGCGCAGCCAGGCCATCCGTGATCCACTGACCGGTTTATTCAACCGCCGCTATATGGAAGAGACGCTGGATCGTGAGATTCGCCGCGCCCAACGTCACAATACGGTCATCAGTGTCATCATGTTCGATATTGATCGCATGAAACCCATCAATGACAAATTTGGTCACGATGCCGGTGATCTTCTGTTGAAATCCTTGGGGAGCACCTTGATAAAGATGTTCAGGGGTGAAGATGTTGCCTGCCGCTTTGGCGGGGACGAGTTCACCATCGTTTTGCCAGAAGCTTCGTTGGCGGATACCTGGCGTCGGGCCGAACATGTCCGCCAGGCTGTGCGCAACCTGAACCTGCGATATGAAGGCAAGCCATTGGGGGAAATCACCCTGTCGATTGGCGTAGCCGCATACCCGGACCACGGTCAGACAGCCGAGCGGGTGCTGCTTTCCGCTGATGCTGCATCCTACACGGCCAAATCCGAAGGCGGCGATCGCATCATGGTCGGAAGGGTGGCTGAATCGTAAATCCTGTGAGTACTCTTTCGCTTCCTTCCCTTCCGCTGAGAAGTCTGGCGGTAAAACGTTTTTCATCCTGGCCAGATCGTTTCCCCTTTTCTGTACCCCTCATTAACAACCTGGAATCCCTGGAGTTTACCGCGCCGGTCACTTTTCTGGTGGGAGAAAACGGTTGCGGTAAATCGACTTTGTTAGAAGCCATTGCCTGTGCTGCCAATTCCATCACGGTGGGGAGTGAACCAGTCGCCAGCGATCCTTCACTGGCTGCCATGCGCACCCTAGCCAAAGATATCCGCTTGAGTTGGTCAGCAAAAACGCGGCGCGGTTTCTTTATGCGCTCAGAGGATTTCTTCGGTTTTGCTCGGAAAATGGCACAAACCCGCCAGGAATTGCAGGATGACCTGGAACAAACTCGACGCGAGTATGCAGACCGTTCTGAGACGGCAAAACAATTCGCCCAGCTCTCCTATCGCAACGAATTGGATGCCATGCAGCGTTCCTATGGCGAGGATCTGGATGCCCACTCACACGGCGAAAGCTTCTTGAAGCTGTTCGAAGCGCGTTTCGTCCCCGGCGGCCTCTACCTGCTCGATGAGCCCGAGGCGCCCCTCTCACCGTTGCGCCAATTATCCTTCCTGGTGCTGATCAGGCAAATGATCGCCCAGCAGGCGCAATTCATCATCGCCACGCATTCACCCATATTGATGGCTTTTCCAGATGCGGTCATTTTCCATATAGAAGGCGGAAAGATGCACCAGACCGCCTTTGAAGATGTGGAGCATGTTCACATCACCCAAACGTTTTTAGAAAACCCGCAGGCATATTTAAGGCACTTATTTCCTGAATGATCTTGCGAAAAGGATCAAATTGGCCCCATTTTCCTTATCAATAAGGAAGAAATCGTTTCTATAAGATCAAATTCGTAAAAATTCCTTGAAAAAACATGCGGAATACAGGTAAAATAGACCATTCATTTCATAGGAGGAAATAGATGAAAATTGTGGTTATGGGGACAGGCGGAGTGGGCGGTTACTATGGGGGATTGTTTGCCAGGCAGGGACATGAGGTCTTTTTTGTGGCTCGCGGTGCACATCTGAAAGCCATTCAGGAGAAGGGTTTACAAATCAAAAGTATCCACGGGGATTTTTCCATTCACCCGGCGCACGCAGGCGAAGACCCGGCAGAATTTGGTGTCGCCGATCTAGTTCTATTCTGTACCAAGACGTACGATACCGAACAGGCAGCCCAGAAACTTCTGCCGGTAATTGGAGATGAAACCACTGTGATGAGTTTCCAGAACGGTGTAGATTCTGCGGCACGGATTGGTGAAGTGATTGGACAGGAGCACCTGATTGGTAGCGCCGCCTGGATTTCTTCCATGATCGAGGCGCCAGGGGTTATAGGGCAGGTCTCTCGATTCCGCAGGGTGGCGCTTGGCGAGCTGGACGGCAGGCAATCCGCGCGCATCAAAAAGCTGTGTAAAACCTGGCAGGAATTCGACATGGATGTGGACTGTTCAAGAGATATTCAATCCGTTTTGTGGACAAAGTTCCTGTTTATCTCCGCCATCAGTGGCATTGGCAGCCTGGTGCGTCTCACCGTAGGCGAATACCGCTCAATCCCTGAAACTCGCACCTTGCTAGCCACCTTGATGCGTGAGGTAGAAGCGGTGGCGCGAGCCCAAGGCATCCGTCTGGCATCCGACATCGTCACCCAAACCCTGGCTTTTATCGATCAGGCTTCGCCTATGTTGAAACCTTCTATGCAAGTGGATGTGGAAAGCGGTCGTCGCACCGAGCTGGATTCCATGATCGGCTTTATATGCCGGAGGGGGCGAGAGCTGGGCTACCCGACCCCGGTGGCGGACATGATTTATGCCATCCTATTACCCGTCCAATTGAAAGCCCTAATCTGATACGATCAATCTGTACCTGGCATTTTCCAAGCAAATCTTTGATTCCAGCGACGTTGATATGTTCAATCTTCTCGTCTCAGCCGGCGTTTGATTGGTACGCAACCCTTTGCATCGTCTGAATAATTCGGTTGATGTAAGATTCTTTGTGATTACTTCAATGTAATTGGCAGGTATGTTCGTAAAGTGTATTCGTCAGCGCCAATATCCGGCAAGCCCACGATGCGCGGATCGCCATCGATATCGGTGAAGATAGGGGCAGCCAGGCCGCTTGCCCCAGCTCCGATAGCGGGTGAACAGGAAGTCAAGTGAAAATCGCCTTGGGCTCCATTGACAAAAAGGGGATCCACCACCATAACGTTGACGGTCGGAATATTGGTCATATCGTCGACATCATAAAAGAGGTTATTACTACCTGTGAGCGAAATATTTAGCCAATCTGGGGAATAAGTCGCATCCTGAGCGTGAGACAGGATATTGTTGGTGATATCAATATTTTCTAATCCACTGAATGAAAATCCCCGATCTAAATATCCCAGGCTGTTATTCCAGATATTGATGAACAGATAATCTGAAGCGCTGTAATTATCGGCTACTATGCCGGTGTTAAATATTCCGTCTATATCATAGCGGTCATCTGTGCCCATAAAATTGCTGAGGAAATGGATTTGCTGTGTGCTACCTGAGGTCGAGAATACCTGGACTATGGAGGCGGTATGGTTACCCCAAAACCGGTTTAGACCAATTTGGATACCATGTCCTGCGATTGCTGGCCCTAAGTAGAATGTTGACCTGCCATGATTTGATGCGAAGACATTCCTGAAGGTGAGTAACGATTGATCCGAAGCAGAGTAAATGGCGCTGCCATCTTTGGTCAAAGGGTCGCTGGCATTGATGCTGTTGCCTGTAAAGGTGTTGTCTCCGAAAAAGGCCACATCATTTTCAAACGACCAAATGGAACATCCTAAGCCATAGGTAGCATCCCAATTGCAATTATTCTGGTGGAAGGTTGACTGCTCAATGCTGGAATAGGCGCCTTTTTGAAAGATGGCGCCGCCATAACCAAACCCATACCCGATGGCTTTATTTCCGTAGAAGGTTGAGTTTTTAATTTCTAGATTGCCATTATTATTGAAGTAAATCGCGCCTCCAGCGCCGTGCTCATCATCAACGGTGTCATCATTTTGGCGAGCAGTATTTCCCCAAAAATAACACTGATCGATAACCAGGGATATGCCAGGCTCGACCCCTTCCACGAAAATTGCACCGCCACACCCTTCGGAACTCATGCATTCCATATCGATTTGGCGATTCCCATTTCCCCATTGCAGAGTCAGATTCTCCAGGATCACCTCACCGCCTGTTTCCTGGAAATCCAGCTTAAGAATACGCCGCTCTCCCCCTCCACTGAGGATGGTGTCAGGGTTGTTGGGTGTGCAGGAAGTATAACCACACACACAGCCTCCAACCATCTTGATGCTGTTCGTAATGGACAGAAATGCGTCCGTAGTGTCAGTGGCTTTTGTGTAGGAACCCGAGCTGAGATAAATTGTATCAAGTTCAGGGGTGGCGTTTGCCAGGCTGACAGCATACTCCAGCTGGCAGGGGGCTGTGGTTGGGCAGGCGCCGTTGCTAACGCCATCGGGGGAGACGTAATACGTCGCGCTGGCAGCCAATGATGGGATCGTAGGTGTGTACGCAAAGCTGACCAGCAGGATCACAGCGGCAAAGGCGTGAAGATTTCGTTTCATTTCCCCTCCCAGGTGGTACAGAAAGTCTAATTTTTAAGGAGATATTTAATTTGATAGAGATGCCAGGTGTGATGAATAGGAAAAAGGATCAAGAAATACTATGATTAATTAATTTTACAGCAGATTTGGAAAGATTGTGATAGGGAAATTATTCCGATTATTCTTGAAAAATGATTGCCATCAAAGCCCTCACCCCGACCCTCTCCCTTTGGGAGAGGGTCGGGGTGAGGGCTTTTTGCAACTCTACCGATCAATGTCACCCAAATCCTCACACACCCGAATAATCTCCCTGCCCACAGCATCCAATCGCTTCAGAACATCCTCATTCGTGAAGCGGATCACCTTGCAGCCCTGCCCCTCCAACCATTCAGTCCTCATGGCATCATATTCTTCCTGGGTTGCATGACTATCTCCATCGATCTCAATCACCAATTTCTTCTGAACGCAGAAAAAATCGACCACAAAATTCCCGATCGGGTGCTGCCGGCGAAACTTGAGATTGTTCAGATTGCGATTGCGTAAAAAGCTTCACAATTTTGTCTCCGCCGGTGTCTGGTTGGTGCGCAATTCTTTGCTCAGTTTGCGAATTTTTGGGGAAATACGCTTTGGATCGTACGACATGTAAGCCCTCACCTTGCGTCAGCTCGCTGAGGAACTCTCCCAAAGGGAGAGGAACTAACCCTCACCTTGTGTCAGCTCACTGACGAGCTCTCCCAGGGGTAGAGGAATTAAACCCCCTCTCCCCCGGGAGAGGGGCGCCAACTTGTTGGCGCAGGGTGAGGGCCTAATAACTCGCGTTCGAATGCGAAATCTCCAAACCATTCACGCGCATAAACTGCGGCACGATGATCGCAGTCGGGTTGCGCGCCCCGTAGCTCGCTGAGACATTGAACGGGCGGGTGCGCTGTGAAATCCAGGCTACGCGCTCGCCGAAGATATCCAGCAGGCTCTGGGTCAGGCGTACATTATAGGGCACCACCATCGATCCATCTGATTTCAGCAGCAGAGCCCCAAAGCGTGAGCTACCAGTGACCAGCGCCTTGGAGGGGTTGACGATGTTCATGTAATGCAGGAAGGGGATATACAGCACATCGATATCTCTGGGCTGGGCCACCAGTTCTTCCAGGGCGCCGGCAGGATATTCACCGCTGCCCACCACCAGGCTCTTATGGGTGACCGTGTGCCCGCTGGGTGTTTCGTTAAATTCGTCCGCATCATCCTGGGACCAGGTGAAGGCTTTGAACACGCCGTTCTCGATCAGCGGGAAGAAGCCACGCGGCATGCCCATGAAATCGCGCTGCAAGGGGAAAGTTTCCAGGCGGGATGGGTCGTCGCTGAGGCTGAATTTCTCGGAGAATACTTTCTTGCCAACCTGTTCCGGGCTCAGGAAGGAGTAACC
>JAWOHN010000259.1:0-20520 GCA_046485135.1 Anaerolineales bacterium
AAGTTGGGCTTGAACTCAGGGACAAGATGGGTGTTCATCTGAAACTATCTTCCTGGTTTGAAAAACAAGTGGGCAAGCTGTATCCTTCTCAACATCTCATACATTATACATAGATGTAACCCAGTTCATCCGGAAATGGCTGAAAATTCGGGCGCCCAAGGGGTGGGGAGTAAGGATTTCTTCACTTTTTCGTGTATAGCACAGGGCCGGTCCAATTAACTTAGGGAAGGACATCGGTTTCACAACCCATGAAACGCGAATATCCTTGCAATGATGTATAATCGGAAAGTCAGGGCGCTTTCTACAGATACTTTTCCCCGAAATTGCCCTGGGTTACAGGAGGATTCTTAATGGAGATTACCTGGTATGGCCTTTCCTGCTTCCGGCTAACCGAGCGTGGTATGGCAACTGTTGTGACGGACCCCTATGACCCCAAGGTCGTTGGTTTTGGAACGAATCGGTTGCGTGGAGATATTGTTACGGTCAGCCACGATGCACCAGGCCATAATTATGTGAATGCGGTGAAGGGTGTCACCAGGACACTGACTGGCCCGGGAGAGTTTGAGATTGGCGGGGTGTTTATCACCGGTGTGCAGACCAACGGTCATAGCAAGCGCAGTCCTGACGAATTGCGCAATACATTATATGTTTTTGATTATGATGGGGTTACCGTGGCCCACTTGGGAGACCTGAGCCGGGTGCCCAGCCAGACGGAGGTGGAAGCTCTCGGAACGGTTCATGTTGCCTTGGTGCCAGTTGGCGGTGGGTCGGGACTCAATGCAGCCAAGGCGGCGGAAGTGGTGGCGTTACTTGAACCCGGAATTGTCATTCCGATGCATTATGCCGTCTCTGGAAACGCGCTGAAACTGGCGCCCCTGAGCAAATTCCTCAAAGAAATGGGGTTAGCTGACATGGAAGCCCAGGCTTCTCTCAAGGTCAGCCGGAGCAGCGTGCCCGATGAAACGCGCGTGGTTGTTTTAGATTTCGAACGTTCTTGAGACAGGAGCATTAACGTGGCCGTCAAACTGATTATGACGTGGGATATATTGCCAGGGCGCGAACAGGAATACTTTGAATTCGTGGTGCGAGATTTTATTCCTGGCATGCAGAAGCTAGGTCTGGATGTTAGCGATGCGTGGTTTACGATGTATGGAGAGCAGCCTCAGATCATGGCTGCTGCTCAAATGTCCAACCTGGCCTCCTTGAACAATGTTCTGGCATCGAATGAATGGCAGGAATTGACCAGGCTCTTGTTGGACTATGTGGAGAATTTTCAACATAAGATTGTGCCTGCCAAAGCAGGTTTTCAGATTTAAACTGAGCAGAGTGAGTTAACGGGTTAGAACCCCGTGGTTGGGGGAGTGAGCGTACATCCATACGTTTGCTCCCCCAACGGCAACATTTACGAATGAATCCATATTCTCCTTTGACAACCCATTTGTTGAATTGGTATGCAGATCATGCCCGGACTCTGCCGTGGCGCGGACATGCGGATCCTTATGCGATCTGGGTATCTGAAATCATGCTTCAACAGACACGGGTTGAAACAGTCATCCCTTATTTTAAGAAATGGATGGAGCTATTTCCTGATATTAAATCACTGGCAGCAGCTTCACAGGAGCAGGTTTTGTCGGCCTGGGAGGGTCTGGGGTATTACAGCCGCGCACGCAGCCTGCAGCGTGCAGCGCAAATGATTGTGGCTCAATATAATGGAAGGCTGCCGGAACAAGGGCACGCTCTGCGGCGCTTACCGGGTATAGGCGCTTATACGGCAGGCGCGATTGCCTCGATTGCCTTTGGTGCAGACGAGCCTGCTCTGGATGGGAATATCCGCCGGGTATTGGCGCGGGTCTTTGACGTACAAGAGCCGGCTCGTTCCCCGCAAGGCGAGCAGATTTTGTGGGAACTGGCTGCTGTGAACCTGCCGTCCGGGAAAGCCGGTGAATACAACCAGGCCTTGATGGACTTGGGCGCCACCGTCTGTACGCCACGCAGTCCGAACTGCGCCGGATGCCCTCTAAACGAGCTGTGCCAGGCCTACAAATTGGGCATTCAGGAGCAGCGGCCGGTCCGGTCTGCTCGCCCAGAGATCCCTCATTACACGGTCGCAGCTGCTGTGATCCAACGGAATGGGCATGTACTGATTACCCGGCGCCCTGAAAAGGGATTGTTGGGTGGAATGTGGGAGTTTCCGGGGGGAAAACTGCAGGAAAATGAAGATCTGATTGCCTGTCTGCGCAGAGAGATCCAGGAGGAGCTGGGTGTGGGTGTGCGGGTTACTGACCCGTTAGGCGTCTACCGCCACGCGTATACACATTTCCGGGTCACATTGCACGCCTTTCGTTGTTCCCTGGAGGAGGGCGAACCGCGCCCGATTGAAGCCAGTGATCTGCGTTGGGTGGCACCATCTGACTTGCAGGGTTTTCCCATGGGCAAGATCGATCGCCAGATCGCCCAGGACATCAGCTAAACCAGGTTAGGTAATCAAATGCTCATCGTTGATGCACACCAGGATCTTGCTTATAATATTTTGACTTTTGGAAGAGATTACAGTCTCTCAGCCTTAGCTACGCGAGCACGCGAGTTGGGCAGCGAAACCCCGCTGCGGAATGGGGATACCCTGTTGGGTTGGCCTGAATACCAGCGCGGTCGGGTTGGCGTCATTTTTGCTACCCTCTTTGCCAGCCCTGCCCGGCGCGCTTTGGGAGACTGGGACACGCAGGTCTATAAGACAGCCGAGCAAGCGCACAAACTCTTCCGTGGACAGGTGGATGCATACTATCGACTGGTTGATCGACACCCAGGCTGCTTTCGTTTAATCCATTCGCGCAAAGACCTGCAAGAGGTGCTCTTTGCCTGGGAACAGGAGGACAGCCTCCAGGCAGAGGCTTTTCCATCTCCTGATGAATCTCATCTGGAGGAGGAGACTGGACAGCCATCCCTGCCGGTGGGACTGGTGCTGTTGATGGAAGGCGCTGAAGGGGTCCGGCATCCGGGAGAACTGGTAGAATGGTGGCAATTGGGTTTGCGGATCATTGGTCCGGCCTGGGCAGGTACGCGCTTTTGTGGTGGAACACGCGAGCCCGGACCAATGACAAAGGAAGGTTTTGAATTGCTGGAGGCGATGGCGGAAATTGGTTTTGCTTTAGATGTCTCACATATGGACGAGCAAGCCGTGCTGCAGGCGTTGGAGGTCTATCCTGGAACAATGATTGCATCCCATGCAAATGCAGCCGCGCTGCTCAAAGGTGTAGATACTAACCGCCATCTCAGCGAGCGAGTCATTGCTGGATTGTTGGAGCGAGATGCCGTGATCGGAACAGTCATCCATAACAGGTTTCTGAAACCGGGTTGGCGTATGGCGGATGGACGTGAGCAGGTCACTCTCCAGGATGTGGTTGCGCAGATTGACTATATCTGCCAGAGAGCCGGGGATTCCTTGCATGCTGGCATCGGGACAGATTTTGATGGAGGGTGTGGCTGGCAAGCGGTGCCTGGAGAGATCGACACCATTGCTGACTTGCCAAAGCTGGCCCCCCTCCTGGCTGAGAAAGGCTATCAAGAGGATGATATCGCTGCAATTTTTGGGAGCAATTGGTTGGATAAGTTAGAAAAGATTCTGCCGGAGGATGTATGACCAGTACATCGCTTCGATCTTCGAATGGGAAGCTGCGCAAACGGATGGGGATCGCCTTTACAGTAGGAGGATTTTTGCTGTTCTTGCTGGGTTCAGAGCCGGACTTGTTCGGTCTGGATCGCAGTCCGGTGACGGGTCTGATTCAAATCTTTGTCTTCCTGATTGGTTTGGCTTTTATGTGTATTGGAGGCTATATCTCCATTGCCTCATTATGGAATGGTCACCCCAAATCGATTGCAGCCGATATCGGCTTGCGTCTGGTGGCCACCGGCTATATCGTTGCGGTTGGGTCCGGAATGGCAGATGTTTTTGGTCTTGGCAGTCACCCGATCCCACACCTGGCAATTTTTGGTATTTGGCAGGAGATCGGCGTCCTGATCGGAGAAATTGTCATCGCGGTCGGCTTTGCCCTAATGATCCCCTACCGCCTTCCGCCTAGCTCAAGTTAACTCCAAAACTTTCAGCATTTCCCTGTTTGAACTAAACTTAAACTCTTCCAGACCCAGGCTCTCTGCCTGAGCTTGCTCGATCTCTTCCAGCCGGAACAGATCAGCTTTGGTAATAACGGGATGATTAAGTTGACCCAAGCAACTGTGCAACTCTTCCAGAACCTTGGTCGGGTTTCGCAGGGGCGGTAGGTCTTCAAGTAATTGTCCGACCGCTCGGGAAACCATCTCGCCATCTTTGCGAGCGACGCCCACCAAACCGCTGCTGGCCTCGCGCGACCAACCTGCCACAAACACCCGCTCGATTGGCCGGTCCAGGTCTGGATCGTAAGCTTCAAATGAAATACCATCGACCGGAAAGCGCGGGTTGGGATTTTTGACGAACTCGTTTTTTCGGACTGGCAGTCCAAAGGTCTCATCCACCCGATCTCCGATGCAGAAGATCACCGAATCAACATCGATGACACGTTTGGTGCTCAGTCGTTTGGCCTGGGTGTCGCCGTTGGTCGAGATGAGCGTAGTGTCCTCAACCTCCAGGCCGCGTACAACCCCCCGTTCACCTCCAACGATGCGAGCGGGAGAGGCCAGGAATTCAAAGCGGAAACGGGTATCTGAAACTGGTTCGAGCGCTTTGGGCAGCGCGGAATGGAAAATATTCCTGGCAGCTTCGATATCCTGTCCAACGGCTTGCACGACCGGCCCTACCCGTTCAAGCTCTGCTTCTAGATCTGCCAGATCTAGATTGCGGGCTACATTTTCCAGTTCTTTCTTGGTGAACTTAACTTCCATAGGGCCACGCCGGGCTACGGCGATCACCTCTGCCACCTTTTGATAGCGGATAAGCCAGTGGGCAATGTCGATCATGACATTTCCCACACCGATAACGGCCACTCGCTTACCGATATTGTATTTCCTTTCGCTGAATGGCGGCAACTGGTTGTAATGGTAAACCAGGTCTTTAGCATGGTAGACGCCTACCAGGTCTTCGCCAGGCAGCCCCAACCATTTGGTGCCCTGGGCGCCGGCGGTTACTACCAGGGCCTGGAATCCATAAGCGCGTAACTCGCCCAGGGTCAGGTCTGCTTGCTGACCGATCACAACGTTCCCGTAGTACTCGATCAAAGGAGAGCTCAAAATAGCCCGGAACTGCTTCCGCAGGCCTTCCTTCATTTTGTGTTTGGATGGGAATATCCCATACTCTGCCAGTCCTCCCGGTTTGATATCCCGGTTGAATAGCACGACATGAACGCCGTCCGCAGCCAGCTGTTTAGCCGCAAAGAGGCCGGCTGGCCCGGCGCCAATTACGGTAACGATCTGGTTTGCTTGATTTTGGCTTACCAAAGGTCTCTCCCCACGATTGGTTGTCTGTGTCGTTCATTTTGCCGCAGCAACTGGCGTTCCTCAGCCCGCTCTTTGCGGCAGCTGGTTTGAAGATCTATAGTATAGCCTGAGGCAAAAATTTTCACAAGTGAAGAAGCACAAGCTTCACAGAATATTCTCTTGTTAAACGTTTGTTACAGACACATAGTGGGATTTACTGTGGGATTTAACTTGACATTCAAGCATTTAAGTTGTATACTATTTGAAGACTTGTTTGAAAAACAAACTAGTTGTAAAAACAAATGTATCTGAAGAGGAGATTACTATGTCAACACCTAACAATTTGAAACAGCTACAACAGCGAGTGTACTGGTCTTATCACCAGGATGGCCTGGTGGACATTTTCTTCGGCTTAGGCCTGATCGGGTTTGGTCTGATGTTGTTGACCGGCATCGTCATTTATAACATCCTGGCGTGGCTGCCCCTGGCTTTCTACGTGCCGATCAAGAAGGCTGTTACGATCCCTCGCTTGGGGTATGCCCAATTCGAGACGAAACGCACTCTGAAATGGTTGGTAGCATCGCTCTTGATTGGAGCTACCGTGCTGATATTAGTGCTTGTGCTGGTTATTCAGATTAGAAACGAAAGCCTGCCGGCAAGCTGGAGAGCGATATTGCGGGCATATGATATGCTGATCATCGGGGGCTTGCTGTCGATCCCCCTGGCACTCTCCAGCGCTCTGACTGGGTTGCGACGCCTGCTTGGTTACATTGGGTTGATATTCCTTGTCATCCTGGCCGGAATCCAGCTTGGCATCCAGCCATCCATCTACATAATCGCGGTAGGTGTGGCGATCATGTTTGTTGGCTGTGTCTACCTGGCGAGATTTATGTCACGCTATCCAATTCACCAGCCTGACATACAAAACGGTGGACAACCGTCTGGAACCCGTGGAGCCAATGAATTATGAGCGATGAGCTTGATACCAATTCCCAGGGGCGTGACCTACGACCGATTGAAAATCTCGATTCGGCCATCCACGCCCCTGCCCGCTTAATGATCCTGGCTTTGCTAGCCGTGGTCGAGCGGGCAGATTTCACCTTCATACTCCACCAGACTGGGTTGACCCGCGGAAACCTGGCCTCGCATATCGGTCGCTTGGAAGAGGTGGGTTACGTCGCTGTGGAAAAAACCTTCATCGATCGAGTACCGAATACGACTTATTCACTGACCAAGGCAGGCTGGTCCGCCATCAATAAATATCGCCAGAATATGCAGCAGGTGATCGATACCTTATTGAAATAAACAGGCGAAGGCAGACAGGTGGAATCTTCAAGGATGCTTAAGTTGATTCAACTTGCCTGACTTAAGTACCCCCTGAAAAATCCAATGTAACTGTAAAATCGGCGGTGGGTTTTGAAACAATAGGCAAGCTCCTTGCGCAATGGTTGTTGCCACAACTATCACCCACAAGGAGCTTACCCGTGTCTATTGTCACCGCACTTTCAAATATTACCCTGAAGGTATTTATCGGGCTGACCAGACCCAGCGTTTGCGTAAATTGACGTCTCGCTTTTTGGGTGTTGGGGATGAGTTTGCGTGGCATTCACTTAGCTTTGTCTGCCTTCAATGTACAGATCAGTCACATGACGGTATGGCGAGACCTGCAGGAGCAGGCTGATTTGCTCAGAAAGCAGCGCCATTGGCAGAAGGTGCGCGTGCTGGGGAAA
This sequence comes from Anaerolineales bacterium, assembly GCA_046485135.1. Classification (GTDB taxonomy): domain Bacteria; phylum Chloroflexota; class Anaerolineae; order Anaerolineales; family UBA4823; genus CAZAQS01. The sequence continues at coordinate 7,134 of JAWOHN010000259.1, forward strand.
GTCGGGAGCGCTCTCCTTTGGAGCAGTTCTGTTATTTATTGATTCGCGTGAGCGAACAATGGGCCAGCTGGCGGGTCTTTGACTGGCAGATGGACGTGCCCTGGACGAACCATGGCATAGAACAAGCCATTGGGCAGATGAAAATGCGCAGCCGGACGGTGCGGGGGTATAAATCCTGACCGGGGACGCAGGCTGCGCTGCTGCTGTCTGGATCAGGATTTACCTGGTAAGAAGTTAATGGTGCAGCGGGGCATTGCGTTTTGGATGGGCCGGGTAAGACAAGCGCATTTACGACTATTTATTGCAAGGTAATGGAGCCGGGAAGCCTTGATCTGGTACTAATATTTAATATTTGCCAAACGTTTATGTTACAGACACTGATTTTATGATCTGTTGAAAAGCTAAGTCAGGAAGTGTATAATGATTACATAACAGGTATTTTGCGCTAATCCCCTTAAAGCTTAGAAGGTAAAAGAACAGCGTTATTGATCTATGGTTTGCCTGTGGAAAAACAAGTATCCAGGCTCATCCGGAGTTGAAGAAACCTATATCAGCCTCAGGTATTGTCCTTAAATTGGAGATTTTCCTTGGGTTTCCGGAGATGATTATAGATCGTGATGAAGCAACCATTCGTCCATAGAATTTGTTGCGGGTTGATTTTTTTCTTGGCTGCCTGCAGTGGCTCACCCAACGATGTATTTGATTTGCCTGATGAGGATATGGGTAATGATCTGGCGCGCCCTATCTCAAAGGATCCGGCTGAGCCGTTGCAGTTCTGTGATGGTCCCACGTCCTTTGTAATGGATTTTCAGGTGAATCCCGTTCCAAAATTGCCTGAACCGGCCGCGCGTATTGCTTTCCGCGACCCGGTATTTGGAGCTTGCGTGGTCAGGGTGACGGATCGAAAAAAGGATCTGGCTGCGGACGATACATCCAAAGGCTTGAAGAACGAATACGCACGCGTCCAGTCGTTCAATGCAGATGATACCTATATCCTGGTGCGCAGCACGGAGGCGAACTGGTATCTATATGATGCCCTCACCCTGAGGATGCTTGCCAGGTTACCCGTTGACAACGAACCGCGCTGGGACTCAAATGACCCGAACCGCTTGTTTTATCATTCAGAAGCGCGCTTGATGGCGCTGGATTTGGAAAGCGGTCTGGGAGAAATTGTCCATGATTATTCTCTCGATTTTCCAGAGCAAAATTTATATGCCTCTTGGACGCGTTATGAGGGGAGTCCCTCCATCGACACGCGGTATTGGGGAGTTATGGCCCAAGATGAGGCCTGGCGTCCGGTTGCTTTTCTGGTTTATGACAGGCAAATGGATCGGGTCATTGCCAGGCGCGATGTACAAGGGTGGCCTGCTGAAGACCTGGAAATTGATTCGGTCACCATCAGCCCATTGGGGAATTATTATTTGGTATATATGGATAAATACTGCGTTGACAGGTTAGGCACAGAATCTGATCCATGTGGCCTGATGGTGTACGATCGCGATTTGAAAAATGGGCGGGGCTTATTGCCGGTCATAGGGCACTCCGACCTGGCGTTGGATGTGCAGGGGCGAGAAGTGCTCATTTTTCAGGATATCCGCAAAGATGAAATTTCACTTTTGGACCTGGAAACAGGTCTGGTAACGCCACTGCAGCCGATTGATTTCAGTTACTCGCCGATAGGCTTCCATTTTTCTGGGCAGGCCTTTGACCGTCCAGGCTGGGCAATTGTGTCCACATACAGCGGTGCGCATCCATCTGCGACCTGGATGGATGATGTGGTCTTTGCGATCGAGTTACTCCCTGGTGGGCGTGTTTTAAGGCTTGCACATACCCAGTCAATTGTCGATGGTCGGCAGGACCATGATTATTGGGCTGAACCACATGCCAGCGCCAATTGGAACCTGACCCGCATTTTATTCACCAGTAATTGGGGCCGCTCTGGAAGCGAGCAGGTGGATATGTATATGGTGGTCCTGCCGGATGATTGGCCTTAGTGCACGGAACACCAAGCTATTCATATTCGAAGTGGTACTCCATCTTACCGGTTTCGTGGTAGGATAGCAGCTTAAGTTAGTGGTATAGAAAAGTCTCCTTTGAGATTTTGCGTAGGAGGGACTCTAGCTTGCCAATTTTCAATAACAAAATAAAACGGTAGGTGTACAGGTCATATGGTAACTAAGGTCAAACTGTCAAATGGTTTATCTGTATTGCTGAAGGAGATTCACACGGCGCCGATCATCAGCCATTGGGTATGGTACCGGGTTGGTTCGCGCGACGAGGTGGCTGGAATCACCGGGATCACACATTGGGTTGAGCATATGCAGTTTAAAGGAACCCCGCAATTTCCGGGGAATGTGATGGACCGCGCGATTTCCCGTCTGGGAGGCGCCTGGAACGCTTTTACTTACCTGGATTGGACGACTTACTTCGAAACAATGCCCGCTGACCAGATCGATCTGGCCTTAAAGCTGGAAGCAGACCGAATGACAGCCAGTTTGTTTGACCCAGTTGAAGTGGCCTCTGAGCGGACTGTTATCATCTCTGAACGGCAGGGCAACGAAAACGAGCCTCTCTTCAGTCTTAGCGAGGAGGTACAAGCAGCTGCCTTCCGGGTCCACTCTTACCACCACGAGGTCATTGGTGATCTGGCTGATTTGCAAACCATCCAAAGGGAGGATCTCTACCGGCATTACCGGACCTATTACACTCCCACCAATGCCGTCCTGGTTGTGGCAGGAGACTTTCGCACCGAGCAGATGCTCACTCGGATCCGTGAGCTGTACGAACCGATAGGTGAGGGGGGTCTGCCACCACACAAGATCAGGCCTGAGCCAGAACAATCCGGTGAACGTTCTGTCATTGTGGAAGGTCCGGGTGAAACCACTTACGTACAAGCCGCTTACCGGGCGCCGCAGGCCTCCCACCCAGACTTTTTCCCTTATACCGTTCTGGATAGCTTGTTGACCGGTCCCAGCAGCCTAAACATGTTTGGAGGGGGGATATCGAACAAGACCTCCCGGCTGTATCGCGCCCTGGTGGATCAGGAGCTGGCTGTAAGTGTCTATGGGGGAATACAGGCAACTCTGGATCCCTTTTTATACACTATTACCATGACAACTCACCCAAACAGTACAGAGGAAAAAGCGCTGGCAGCCATGCAGCAAGAGATCCAGCGCTTGCAAGACGATCCGCCGCCGGCTGATGAGCTGGCGCGGGCAGTGAAACAGGCGCGAGCCTTGTTTGCTTATGGCAGTGAAAGTATATCCAACCAGGGTTTCTGGCTGGGTTTTGCAGAAATGTTCAGTGGATATGAGTGGTTTGAAAATTATCTCGATAATTTGGCCGCTGTAACTCCCCAAGATGTCCAGCGCATCGCCCAGACCTACCTGCGCCCGCAGAAACGCATTTTGGGGATTTACAAGCCCCTGCAAAGAGCTGAGCTGGCAACTGTGATCATTCAAGAGGAAGAGGCCTTGCTATGAAAGACTCGTATATGGCCTTTAGCCCTGCTTTGCATTCCTTGCCTGGTCCAGATGATATCAAGCGGGTCGAGCTTTCCAATGGGATAGTAGTGTTGGCGCGTCCCAACTTCAATAGCCCATCGGTGATCATCAGTGGATTTTTGAAATCCGGAAGCCTGTTTGAACCAGATGATAAGCTGGGCTTAGCTGGTTTTACCGCCTCTGCCCTGATGCGAGGCACTCAGGAGAGGGATTTCCAGAGTATTTACGAGTCGCTTGAATCGGTTGGAGCTGGCTTGGGTTTCAGCGGCGGTGCGCATACCACCAGCTTCAGCGGCAGGGCGCTGGCTGAGGATCTGGATATGCTTTTTGCCCTGCTCGCGCAAGCTCTGCGCAAGCCCGTCTTTCCTGGCGATCAGATTGAGCGTTTAAGAGCCCAAATCCTGACCGGTTTGGCGATTCGCTCTCAGGATACAGGCGAGATGGCCTCGCTTGCTTTCGACGAGCTGGTTTACGCCGGTCACCCGTACGGTAGACCGGAGGATGGAAACACGGAAACCATCCGGGGTATCAGCCGCCAAGACCTGCTTGATTTTCACCACAGGCATTACGGTCCAACTGGTATGGTTGTGGTGGTTGTGGGCGGGGTCGACCCGGATGAGGCGATAGGAAGGGTTGAGCGGGCCCTGGGGGATTGGGCCAATCCGGACCAACCTGCGCCGCCTGCGCTTCCTCCGGTTCGTCTGCTGGAGGAAACGCTTACGCGCAACACGCTTATTGCAGGTAAGAGCCAATCCGACCTGGTGATCGGAGCGCCCGGCCCACCGCGCCGCTCCCCGGATTATCTGGCAGCGTCTGTGGGAAACAATATCCTGGGTCAATTCGGTATGTTTGGCCGTATTGGCCAGGTTGTCCGCGAACAAGCCGGTCTGGCCTACTATGCCTACAGCACATTGGGCGGTGGCCTGGGACCGGGGGCATGGTATATTTCGGCTGGGGTGGATCCAGATAACGTCAGCAGAGCCGTTGATTTGATCTCTCAGGAAATTGGCCACTTTGTCAGCGAACCGGTCGAGTCGGAAGAACTGGAGGATACCAAAACCCATTATATCGGCCGCCTGCCACTTTCGCTGGAATCCAACGCAGGTGTGGCGGGGGCGCTGCTTAACCTGGAGCGATATGACCTGGGCTTGGATTACTACAGGCGCTATGCAGATATGATATCGTCCATTACCAAGGATGAAATATTAGCCGCAGCCCGGACATACCTGGACCCCTTGCGGTTGGGTATCTCGATCGCCGGGCCTTAAATTTTTGTGCTTATCGCTTGAATCATACATCGTGAAGAGTGAACAGCGTTCATGGTGACCTTACGAACGGGTGTTGACCTGGTTGAGATCGCTCGCTTCGAGCAAGCGGTGCAGCGGCACGGGCAGCGCTTCCTGGAGCGCGTCTTCACTGCAAAAGAATTGGATGATGTTGGCCACCAGGTGGGAAGGTTCGCTTCCCTGGCTGCTCGCTTTGCTGCCAAAGAGGCTGTCTCCAAAGCTTTTGGCACCGGTATTGGGCAGATCTACTGGCGGGAGATCGAAATCTTAAGAGGGCCTGAGCGAGAACCTATTCTTCACCTGCATGGAAATTCGCTTCGCCTGGCTGAAGAGCAAAACCTGACCACCTGGTCAATTAGCCTGAGCCATACAGAGCAGTACGCCATCGCGATGGTTGTTGCCCTGGGGGGGGTAAACGACCATTCCTTTCGAATTTGACATTATCAAACTATTTAGAAGGAGGTCAAGATGGGTACAATTTTCCGCAGATTTCTGTACGTGGTGCTTGGCTTGCTGGTAATATTGGCGCTTTTGTTGTTGGTGGTCTTCTATATCTTACCGCGCAGCTCATTCCCGAAAACAGCGGGGGAGATCCGTCTGACCGGCCTGGTGGGTCCGGTAGATGTCTACCGGGATGAAAATGGTATTCCCCATATCTATGCCAGCAATACCCGTGACCTGTTTTTTGCCCAGGGTTATGTGCATGCCCAGGATCGTTTCTGGCAGATGGATTTCTGGCGGCATATCGGTGGGGGGCGCTTATCTGAACTGTTCGGTTCAGCTACCGTTGAAACAGATATGTTTCTGCGGACGCTAGGCTTTGAGGAGATCGTGGCAAGGGAGATAGCGCAACTCGATGGAGACACTCTCCTGGCCCTGGAATCCTATGCTGAGGGGGTGAACGCCTACCTGGCAGACCACCAAGGCAGCTCACTCAGCTTGGAGTATGTTATCCTTAAGCTGATCAATGCGGACTACGTCCCTGAACCCTGGCAGATGCAACATACACTCACCTGGGCAAAAATGATGGCCTGGGATCTGGGGGGGAACATGGACAGCGAGATCCGCCGGGCGCTCTTGGCGGAGTCGCTTTCGCCAGAGCGGTTGCAGGAGATATTCCCAGCTTATCCAGCTGATCATCCGGTCATCCTGCCGGGCTTCAGTCTGAGCGGCAGTCAGGCAGATAAGACCAACCAGGCTGCTAATCTGCCCGGCCTGGCCCCGGCCCTTTCAGAAATATTGACCAAGACGGCGGCGCTGGACGCGATCCTGGGATTCCGGTTTGAGGGGGTAGGGTCGAATAACTGGGTGATTGGCGGAGAGCGGACTTCCACCGGTATGCCCCTATTGGCAGATGATATGCATCTGGCAGTCCAGTTACCGGCAATCTGGTATGAGAATGGCCTGCACTGTGTACCCAAAGGGGCCGATTGCCCCTATGAGGTGACTGGGTTTTCATTTGCCAGCGCCCCGGGTGTGGTGGTGGGTTTTAACGGGAGGATCGCCTGGGGAGTGACCAATGTCGGTCCGGATGTGCAGGATTTGTATGTAGAGAAAATTAACCCAGCCAACCCCAACCAGTATGAATACCAGGGCCAGTGGGTGGATATGGATGTACAAACCGAAACTATCCATGTCGCTGGGGGAGACCCTGTGGAGCTGATTATCCGCCGCACGCAGCACGGGCCGATCATCTCGGATACTTATGGGAGCCTGGAGGATTTTGATCCAACTCAAGCCATGCAAAATGCTGCCGCAGATACCCCTGCAGCTTATGCAGTGGCTTTACGCTGGACCGCCTTAGATCCCTGCACAACCTACACCTCTGTCCTGAAAATCAACCGGGCTGGAAACTTTAACGAGTTTCGCGAGGCCCTGAGTTATTGGGATGTGCCATCACAGAACTTTGTCTATGCGGATGTGGACGGCAATATCGGCTACCAAACACCGGGAAGAATTCCCATCCGGACTGCTGGGGATGGAACATGGCTGGTTCCAGGCTGGACGGGCGAATATGAGTGGGAGGCAACGATTCCCTTTGACGAGCTTCCATATACATTCAATCCGCCCGCTGGTTATATCGTCACCGCCAATAATGCAGTGGTCGCTACAGACTATCCCTATCTGATAACGACCGGTTGGGATTTTGGCTACCGGGCCAAGCGGATTGTTGAGATGATCGAAGACGCCCCCGGTCCCATCGATGCCGAATATATTGCCAAGATGCACGGGGACAATAAAAATCTGAATGCTGCCGTGTTGCTGCCGGTGCTGTTCGATCTGCGTTTGGAAGACAGCCGGCTTGAGCAAGCCCGGGCGATCTTGCAGGACTGGGACCACCAGCAGCATATGGACTCTTCCGCGGCAGCCATTTTCGAGGTCTTCTGGAAAAATCTGCTGCGCAGGACGTTTGATGACGATCTGCCCGAGGAGATTCGCGCCAATGGCAGCAGCTTGTGGTTTGAAGTGGTGCGCGGGTTGGTGGATCAGCCAGGCAGCGAGTGGTGGGACGATAAGGCCACCTCTGTGGAAGAGCGGCGCGACGACATTTTCCTGGCTTCCTTCGCGGCAGCCATCGATGAGTTGGAGGGATTGCAGGGGAAAGACCCTTCTCGCTGGAACTGGGGAGACTTGCACACGCTTTCCTTCCAGGTGGGTGGGTTGGGTGAATCCGGCAATCCGCTGGTTGAAATCCTTTTCAACCGGGGTCCATTCCGCACATCTGGCGGCGCCTCGATCGTCAATGCCACCGGCTGGGACGCCAGTAAAGAGGATTACCAGGTGCGCTCTCTGCCCTCGCAGCGGATGATTGTCGATCTGGCAGATCTGAGCCGTTCTCTGGGGATACACACGACCGGGCAGTCAGGGCATGCCTATCATCCGAACTATATCGATATGGTTGAGCGCTGGGCAACCATTCAGTACCATCCTATGTTATGGGAGCGCAGCCAGGTAGAAGCTGGCGCGGTGAAGCATTTGCGTCTGATCCCGTAAGGGTGTGCTAAAAGATGTTGGTTAATTCCGATTCTGGACGAATCCGCTCTGCCTGTGATATACTTGGGCGCGCTCCCGCCCGCCTGGCGGGAGATATTCTGCCCCCGCGAGGGCTGCTCCTGACGGAGCAAGAACCTATCTCACACGCTTCCTGACCTGCCGGGGCGTGTCACAGCCACAGCCTGTGACGCCGAGCAGGGATGACGGTGGCGGAGGATAAACGCAAAAAGGAGACAAGAAAACATGAGTATTATTTCCATGAAGGCTTTATTGGAAAGCGGTGTTCACTTTGGGCATAGGACCCAAAAGTGGAACCCGGCCATGAAGCCGTATATTTTTACCGAACGCAACGGGATTCATATCATCGACCTGCAAAAGACTGTGAAATCGCTCGAGCAGGCTTACAATCTCGTGCGAGATGCTGTGGCTGATGGTGGAACGGTGCTGTTTGTAGGCACAAAACGCCAGGCCCAGGAAATGATCCAAACAGAGGCCATTCGCTGTGGGATGCCCTATGTAAACGATCGCTGGTTGGGCGGCATGCTGACCAACTGGCGCACAATTCGCCAGCGCATCAATGAATTAGAACGGATCGAGCGTATGCGTGACACTGGCGATTTTGAACGCATCACCAAGAAAGAAGCCCTGATTCTCAGCCGCAAGATCGAACGACTGGAAGGCTTGCTGGGTGGTATTCGCAAGATGGTCAAGACGCCTGATCTGCTCTTCGTTGTCGATGTGATGCGCGAAGAGACCGCTATTCATGAAGCCAACCTGCTGAAAATCCCCGTGATCGGCATGGTGGATACCAACTGCGATCCCCGTAACGTCGATTACGTCATCCCCTCAAATGATGATGCGATCCGGGCCATTAAACTGATGGTTGGAAAAGTTGCCGATGCGGTCCTTGAAGGCAAGGCATTGCGCAAAGAAGAAATTGAGGTTGAAGAAGCCATGCGGTTGGAGGCGCTCAGCATTCCAGAAGAGCCCGAGCTGGCCGATGACGAGCTGCTGGGGGAGGCTACCCTGGCCAAGTTGACTTCAAAAACCAAGCCTGAGGATCTAGACGAAGAATTAGTTGAAGAACTGGTTGAGGAAGAAGACCTCGATTTGGAAGTTGAAGAGGTTGAAATCGAGGATGTTGAGGACTCTAGCATCCAGGTGGCTACTGAGGACGAGGAAGAAGAGCAGGAAGAAGCATAGGATTGAAAATGGCGATTACTACCGAACAAATCAAGGAACTACGCGAAGCTACTGGAGCTGGAATACTCGACTGTCGCAAGGCGTTGGAACAGGCCGATGGTGATTATAAGAAGGCCGTGGACGTCTTGCGTGAAAAAGGCCTGGCAAAGGCTGCCAAGCGAGCTGACCGGACTGCTTCAGAGGGCATATTAGAGCTTTACTCACACGGCAATGGCCGGGTGGGCGTAATGGTGGAAGTCAATTCGGAGACAGATTTTGTGGCGCGTTCGAAGGCCTTTCGCGATTTTGCGCATGAAGTGGCTTTGCAGATTGCTGCATCGGCCCCTATCTATGTCAGTGCGGACGATATTCCGGAAGAGGTGCTCGAGCACGAGCGACAGATTGCCAAGACGCGCGCTCTGCAAGAAGGCAAGCCCGAAGCCATGGTAGACCGGATTGTACAGGGGCGAATTGAAAAATATAAGGACGAGGTTTGCTTGCTGCGCCAGCCTTATATTCGAGATGAAGACCTGACCATTGAGAAGCTGCTGCACCAACATATTGGGTCTATCGGTGAAAATATTGTGATCCGGCGTTTTGTGCGCTGGGAAGTAGGCGAAAGCACCGCCGACTAAACAGAGAGACAGGCCAACCTTTGGGTTGGCCTTTTTTCTAAGAGGAGATTATGGCAGACCAACTTAAATACAAGCGCATATTGCTTAAATTAGGCGGCGAAGCTTTGTCAGGGGTGGACGGCTTTGGCGTCGATCCCACCCGGGCAGAAGATATTGCCCAACGAGTTGCTGAAGTGCGCAACCTGGGTGTGGATGTAGCGATTGTGATTGGCGGAGGCAACCTGTGGCGCGGCCGGGCCGGCCTGGAGCGTGGCATGGATCGGGCTACGGCAGATTATATGGGGATGCTGGCGACGGTAATGAATGCTCTGGCGCTAATGGACGCCATGGAAAGGATGGGGATGGTCACCCGGGTACAGTCTGCGGTTGAGATGCACGCGGTGGCTGAGCCTTATATCCGGCGGCGCGCCATCCGCCACCTGGAGAAAGGGCGCGTGGTCATCCTGGGTGGTGGCACCGGTAACCCATATTTTTCCACCGATACGGCGGCGGCGTTGCGGGCTATGGAGGTGGGGGCGGATGTGCTGATCAAAGCCACCAAGGTAGATGGTGTTTATGATTCCGATCCGATGACCAATCCCCAGGCTGTGCGCTTTGATCGGCTTTCTTATATGGAGACCATCAACCGGCGCCTGGAGGTCATGGATAGCACGGCAATCTCTCTGTGCATGGATAACCACCTGCCGATTCTGGTGTTGGACTTGTGGCATCCAGATTCATTGCGGGAGGCTCTTTATGGCGCACCAGTGGGTACATTGGTGACCGACTGACCCTTTTCTGCCTGCACATTTTTGGGGGATTTTATATGCTAAGCTGAGCAATTACGAGTAAAATATCTTTACTCGTAAACGATCCGGTTCGAGCTCTCGTCTGGCTCGCAGCTTTTGTGGAGGCATTTATGTTGAAAGATATTTACAAAGAAGCAGAATCCCGCATGAAGGGCGCCATTCAAGCTTTAGAGGAAGACTTGGCTGGAATTCGTACTGGACGCGCCTCGCCCGCGCTGGTGGAAAAATTGCCCGTTGAGTATTATGGGACCCAGACGCCTTTGTTGCAACTGGCCAGCATTAACGTGCCTGAACCTCGCTCGCTGATGATTCGCCCTTTTGATGCATCCTCGTTAAAAGCAATCGAGCGAGCTATCCGCACTTCGGATTTGGGTTTAAACCCGAACAATGATGGAAAAGCGATTCGTCTGAATCTGCCGCCCCTGACTGAGGAACGCAGACGTGACCTGGTTAAGGTAGTCCACAACCGTGTTGAAGAGGCCCGCGTGTCTGTCCGAAATGTTCGCCGGGACAGCATCAAAGATCTAAGAGAATTTGAGCAGGAAAAGCTGATCTCAGAAGATGATCGCATTAAAGGCGAGGTAGAGCTCCAGAAAATCACGGACCGGTTTATCGCTGAAGTCAATAGCGTTGGTGAGCGCAAAGAAAATGAGATCCTCGAAGTTTAATTCAAGATCTCGGATGAATTCTATTGATGAAGAAAAATAAAGCTCTGCCAGATAAAATTCCAGCTCATATTGCTATCATTATGGATGGCAATGGCCGTTGGGCAAAAGCCCGCGGCCTGCCACGCCTGGCAGGTCACCGCGCCGGGACCGAGAATCTCCGGCGTGTGATCGAAGCCTGCATAGAGTTCCGGATCAAATATCTGACTATCTATGCCTTTTCTACGGAGAATTGGGGCCGTCCTGCTGAAGAGGTCCAGGGATTGATGAAACTCTTTGAAGACGTCATCGATCGTGAGCTGCAAGAGCTGTACGACCAGGGCGTTCAGTTGCGCCATATCGGACGCCTGGACCGATTGATTCCTTCCTTTCGTCAAAAAGTGCTGGACGCGATTGAATACACTAAGGACAACGACCGCCTGATCTTGAATATTGCCTTCAATTACGGTGGGCGAGATGAGATCGTTTGCGCACTGCAGCATATTGTCCAGGACGGCGTCAAAGCAGAAGATATCGACAGCGAGCTGGTGAATAAGTATCTATTCACAGCCGGTGTGCCCGACCCCGATTTAATTATCCGGACTTCGGGTGAGTTGCGCGGGAGCAACTTTTTGATCTGGCAGGGGGCTTATTCTGAATGGTATTTCCCACCCACTTATTGGCCGGATTTTGACAAAGAAGAGTTGCGGCGAGCATTGGAAGAGTACAGCCATCGCGAACGCCGTTATGGAATGGTCCAGCGGGCCAAATAGGAAATCCTGACCTATGTTCAAGACAAGGGTTATTGTAGCGGTCCTCCTGCTTCCAGGAGGACTTGCTGCGGTGTTTGCAGGTGGTCATGTATTTACCGGTCTGATCGCTCTGATCATGGTGTTGGCTGCCAGAGAATATATAACTCTTTTCGAGATCAGCGGGCAGAGACCATCCAGGGTTCTGGTTATGGCAGGTGTGCTTCTGGTTGTGCTGGGAAGAGCTTATTATGGCTTTGAAGGTGGGGGGTTCACGATCAGCTTGTTGTTGCTGACCAGCATGGCGCAGCACCTGTTTGAGTATGAACATGGGCGCGATCAAGCGGGAACAGATTTTGGGGTGACTGTAGCCGGATTTTTGTATCTCGGCTGGATCGGTGCGTACCTGATCTCAGTGCGGGCATTCCCCGCCGGAGAATGGTGGCTCTTGTTGATTTTACTGGCTGTCTGGCTGGCTGACTCGGGGGCTTATCTGGTTGGCAGTCGCATTGGACGGCACTCGCTGAGCGCTCGCTTGAGCCCTCGCAAAACCTGGGAGGGTTACCTGGGTGGGGTCGCCTTCGCCGTCGCTGGCGGCGCCCTCTTCGGTGGGATCTTGATGGGGGTAGCTGGTCCTGGCTCGGGGATCAATGTTGTGATTGGCGCCATTTTGGGTTTGCTGATGGGCTTGTTCACTATCCTGGGTGATTTGGGTGAGAGCATGATCAAGCGGCAGGCCGGGGCAAAAGATTCGAGCAACCTGCTGCCCGGACATGGGGGAATTTTTGACCGGATTGACTCGTGGCTGTGGGCGGGGGTGATCGGTTATTACGCCGTGCTGGGGTATATGGCTCTGGCAATTTGACAGCAAAAATTTATCGTGGTATCATCACTGTCGTAAATTGAATAGCCCCCAATGGCACTCTTATCCAGAGAGGTGGAGGGACCGGCCCGGTGAAACCTCGGCAACCACTAACCAAATAGCGTTAGAAGGTGCCAATTCCGTCAGATGGGTCTGGAAGATGAGAGGGCACCGTCTACTCGTGTATTGCCCTTTCGCATCTGCAGGGGCGAATTTTTTTAACCTGGAGGATATACATGAGTACGACCTTTATGAAGTCCCCGCGGTTGTTGTTTACATCTGAATCGGTCACTGAAGGGCATCCGGACAAGCTCTGCGATCAGCTCAGCGATGCTGTGCTGGATGCCTGTTTGGAGCAAGACCCGCTCTCGCGCGTGGCCTGCGAAACTGCCACCAAGACCGGCTTTGTCATGTTGTTGGGCGAGATCACCACGCGCGCCTTTGTCAATTTTGATGAACTGGCTCGCAAAGTGATCAACGAGATCGGTTATGACAGCAGCGAAAAGGGCTTTGATGGCAACACCTGTGGCGTGCAATCGGCGATCGCCAGCCAATCGAGCGATATTGCCATGGGTGTGGACAAAGCCCTGGAGGCAAAAACCGGGCAAATCGTTGATGATGAGATCGATTCCATTGGCGCTGGCGATCAAGGGATGATGTTTGGATATGCTTGTAATGAGACCGCCAGCCTGATGCCAATGCCCATTTACCTGGCCCACAAGCTGTCAAAACGCTTGAGTGATG
>JAWOHN010000013.1:0-38185 GCA_046485135.1 Anaerolineales bacterium
GTGTGAGGTAGCTCAGGAGAGGAACCCAGGGAGATTGCCGGGATGGAGGGGGTTTCTTTGCCGGTCTGTTTGCCATTATCGTTTTGGTGCGTCTCGCTCTCTTCTGTACTTTCCTCGGCAGTGTTTTCCAAATATTCACTGAGAGCCTGGGCAACCCCATCTGGGAGAGAGCGCACCCTGTTCGGCCCAAAACCAAGGGAGCGTCCACCGCCAATGCCCGATAGCTGGCGTACAACCTCGTATAACCGGTCACGCGGGGCAATGGGAGAAGACAGGCGCAAGATGAAAGAAACCAGGCGTCCAATCGCTTCAGAAACAGCAGCAGTATCTGATCCAGCCTTGGAGGTGTTGACAAAGACCTCAAAGGGTTGGTTGCCGCCATTTTCATTAATGGTGACAAAGGCTTTACCAAGCGGTGTCCCGACACTCATGGTATAGCCATGTAATCGACGGGGGCGCGGCTTCTTCTTATCATGCCAGATGGGCAACTGGTCTTTCTGAGCAGGTGGGGCGGTCACTACCGGTTCAGGTACGACCTGTTGTTTCTTCTGGGCAGTGGCATGCGTTTCAAGCACCACCTTTTGGCGAGAGCCGGTCACATAAACGGTGATGCCCTTACAACCAAGCTCCCAGGCCAGTTTGTACACGGTTGCCACATCTTCTTCTGTAGCGCTGGCTGGGAAATTAACCGTCTTCGAAAGGGAATTGTCCACAAAAGCCTGTAAAGCACCCTGCATACGCACATGCTCTTCTGCACTCACATCCTGAGAAACCACAAATGTATGCCGGATTTTCTCTGGCAGCTCGTTGATATGCTGGCAAGTACCATCCTCCATGACCTGTTTAACAATCATATCGTGAGCCTGTCCACTGATGCCGGCCTTCTTGAGGGCTTCTTCAAAGAGCGGGCTGGTGTAGGTTAACTGCAGGTCCTTGCCGTTATCATTGACATGGCGGATATAAGCCAGGGCAAAAACTGGCTCGCAGCCATATCCCTCGCAACCGGCAACCGTTGCAATCGTTCCCGTGGGTGCAACAGTAGTTTGAGCCGCATTGCGAATACCATGCTGGCGGATACCGCTGATGACAATATCCCAATTCACCGGTGGGCGTCCCCAATCATCCATGTAAGGGGCTAGAGGCTGGGGAGGCTGCCAGGTCAGGTTTTCGGGATCATAAATACTGCCTTTTATAGCAGGAAATGCACCCCGTTCTTTGGCCAATTCTATGCTGGTGAGCATGGCCTGGTAGCGGATGAATTCCATCACCTGAGCTGAGAACTCCTGACCTTCATCTGAACCATAGCGGATGCCAGCATGGTACATCAAGTCAGCCAATCCCATGATCCCCAGTCCAATCCGGCGAGCTCGCAGGGCAGCTTCTTTTAATTGGGGTACAGCAGGCACGTAGGCATTCGCTTCGACGACATCATCCAGGAAAATCGTAGACAGCACCACTTGCTGGCGCAGCTTCTCCCAATCGACTCTGCCGGCGGACCCAACTGCCTGAGCTAGGTTCACCGAACCCAGACAGCAGTTTTCATAGGGTCCTAGCCATTGTTCACCACAGGGGTTGGTCGCCTCCATCTGGTATAGATGAGGGACAGGGTTAGACCGGTTAGCCGCATCCAGGAACAACATGCCTGGTTCGCCATTGTAATGCGCCTGCTGAATGATCTTATCAAATAATTCCCGCGCCCGGATACGCTTATGCACCTTGACCGGCATCCCAGCTTCTTCCGCCTGTTCCACGTTGCCCTGAAAGCCCTTGTATGCAGGGTTGCTAACATCCGGAAAGCGTAGCTCCCACATATCATCGTTTTCGACCTCACGCATAAATGCATCCGTGATTCCAACAGAGATATTGAAATTTGTAATAGCATTCTCGTCGGTTTTGCAGGTGATAAATTCTTCTACATCCGGGTGGTCAATGCGCAGGACAGCCATATTCGCTCCCCGGCGAGTGCCTCCCTGGGCAATCTCTCCAAAGGCCTTATCGTAAACGCGCAGGAAGCCAACTGGTCCAGTAGCCTGTCCAGCAGAAGATTTAACCATCGTACCCTTGGGGCGCAAGCGTGAGAATGAAAAACCGTTGCCTCCACCTGTCTGCTGGATCAAGGCGGCGTCTCGTAAGGTTTGGAAAATGCCAGCCGGATCACGGCCCATGTCGTCAGATATGGGGAGCACAAAGCAGGCTGCTAGCTGTCCAAGAGGTGTACCGGCGCCGGTGAATGTCGGAGAATTTGGAAAAAATTCCTTCTGAGTTAATAGATGATAAAACTGGCGCGCCTTTTCCTGGACATCTCCCCCCCAGGTTTCTTCTACTTTTGCTACATGGTAAGCAACCCGCCAAAACATTTCTTCCACGCTTTCGGCAGGTTTGCCGTCTCGCCCCCTGCGAACGTAACGCCGGACCATGACCTGCCGGCCGTTTTCCGATAGCTCCACCTGCCCAATACCTGATGGTAAGGGAGGCGTAGGGAGCAAACTCTGATCTTGGCCTTGTTTATTGGTTTCTTTTAACATTGAATAATCCTCCTAAACCAATATTGATATCGTAGATAAATTAAACCAATGCCCACAGCCCCCTTGCGGGCAGATGGCTGCCAATCATCCTTCCAGAAGACGGTTGATCTCGTCTCGAATAGCACCCAAATCATCCAGACCCAAATAGACAATCGCATAGCGAATGTACGCGATCAGGTCCAGATCTTTCAGGCCAGCAATAACCATATCCCCCACAACTCGAGAGGAGACTTCGGATCGCCCCATAGCCTGCAAAGCAGATTCGATCTCCCCAACCATGCGGTCAATTACAGTGCCAGAGACAGGCCTTTTGGCACATGAAATGCGAATTCCCCGGATGAGCTTATCCCGGTCGAACTCTTCGCGCGTGCCGTCTTGTTTGATAATCAAAGGGGTGGCTAATAAGGGACGTTCAAAGGTGCTGAAGCGCTGACCACAATTCTGACATTCTCGCCGGCGGCGAACACCACCGCGCGCATCAGATGAGGTATCAACCACACGTGAATCTTTGTGTTTGCAATAAGGACAGCGCATCCAGTTTTTCTCTTATTAGAACAAATGTAGCCGCCACAGATGGGGTCTTTTCCAACAAATCCCATATATCTGGCGCTTGAAGGAACTCCATTCTAGCATAATCAAAAAACATGAGCAAGCGAATAAGGCTCTGGGACCTTAAAATATTCAGATCGATTCAAAATATTAAGGAGAAAACCCACAACAATGTCCCACCTTTTTGATTGGAAATACCAGAGAAAGAACTGGTAAACAAACAGGTTGCCAGAGAGTACCCGGAGGAGGGCAGGTACTCTCGGCAAACTGTATTCAATCATTGATTGCTACCGTCATTTAACGAGATCGGTTCCTCAAAAAGGTGGGGATATCCAGATCTTCGGTATTAAATGTGCGCGGTTGAAATTCAACAGGCTGTTGTTGAGCCGTTGGCGGTTCCTTTATCTCTGCGCGCGGTGCAGCGTTTGGGCGTTGTTCTGAACGCGGTTTGGGGGTTTCCAAAATATGCCGCGACACACCAGACCGCTCAAAGCCAGTGGCAATCACTGTGATTCGCACTTCGTCCTTCATGTTCGGATCAATGACGGCGCCAAAGATCAGGTTGACGTCTGGATGCGCTGTTTCCTTGATGATCGCAGCAGCCTGGTTGACCTCAAAGAGGGTCAGGTCCGATCCACCGGTGACGTTGAATAGAATACCGCGTGCGCCATCAATGGTGATATCAAGCAATTGGCTTGAGATAGCCTGTTCTGCAGCTTCCCGGGCGCGCTCATCGCCTTTAGCCTTGCCAACAGCCATCAAGGCTGCCCCACCCTCGGACATGATTGTGCGGACATCGGCAAAGTCCAGGTTGATCAAACCGGGGATGGTGATCAGTTCCGAAATACCCTGGACGCCCTGACGGAGCACATCGTCAGCCATCTTAAACGCATCCTGCAGATTTGCGCGCTTATCAACAATCTGCAACAGGCGATCGTTGGGGATTACGATGAGAGTATCAGCCTGCTCTTTGAGCTTGCTAATACCTGCTTCCGCTGCCTGGATGCGCCGGTTGCCTTCAAAGGTAAAGGGACGTGTGACAACGCCGATCGTCAGAGCTCCGACCTCTTTGGCAACCTGCGAAATAATCGGGCAAGCGCCTGTACCTGTACCTCCACCCATTCCGGAGGTGATGAAGACCATATCGGCCCCTTTCAGAACCGAGTAGAGTTCCTCAGCAGACTCCTCAGCAGCTTTGCGACCCTGCTCTGGGTTACCACCCGAACCCAAGCCACGAGTCAGCTTCTCGCCAATTCGTACCCTGGTAGGAGCTCGAGATAAAAGCAACGCTTGGGCATCTGTGTTGACAGCCACAAAGTCAACACCTTGCAGCCCCTCGTCGATCATGCGATCGATTGCATTGCAGCCCCCGCCGCCTACGCCGACGACCTTGATCCTGGCGAAGGATTCGGGATTGATCGATGTACTCATTGATGAATTCATATTTCGTCCTCCTCTATTTCAGAAACGGTGATGAAAAAAGCTGTGCTGGTTTCTTTTTCCTTTACAAAATAACAACGATGATACTTATATGGACAACCCTCGGACTGCCCAAAAAACCTGATTACTCTCCTTGGCTATATGCATCAAGGGAACAAACGTCTTATCCAACCTTTAACTCTTTCCCAATCAAGTCCACCTCCTTGTGAATTCATTCGCCGCCGGCCTACCTGCGGCACCAATACTTCGTTCATCAGGACTGCCCAACGTAACAATCCAACGCTGGTGGAATAAGCCGGCGAATTTAACTTGTCTACCATCCCAATCAGATTTTCTGGCTGAGCAATACGGACCGGAAGCCCCAGTACACGGCTGGTCAAAGTACGTATCCCGGGGAGCGCACTAGAACCACCCGTAAGCACCATACCAGCCGGGAGTAAACCATCGTAGCCTGAGCGTTTGATCTCCTGTAAAACCAATCCCATGATCTCATCTACCCGGGCTTCAATAATATGCGCAAGATCCTGGCGACTGATCTGGGACGCTTTTTCCTCACCAAAGGACTTGATATTGAAAAACTCATCCGGGCCAATCTCTGTGCGGACTGCATGCCCGTGCTGGATTTTAATCTCTTCGGCTTGGGATACCGGCAGGCGCAACCCGTGCGCGATATCCGAGGTGATATGGTTGCCCCCAACTGACAGAACAGCCGTATGCCAGATATCACCGTCAATGCAGATGGCGATATCAGTAGTTCCACCACCCATATCACAGACAACAACGCCCATCTGCCGCTCGGTTTCTGTCAGGACAACCTCAGCAGAGGCAAGCGGGTTGAGCACAAATTGGGAAACTTCTACACCAGAGGCAGCCACACACTGGCGCAAATTCTCAACCGTCGATGCGGCAGCCGTGATAATATGCGTCTCAACCTCCAGACGGTACCCGTGCATCCCCACCGGCATCCGGATTCCATCTTGCCCATCAATGGTAAAGCCACGCTGGATGACATGGATGATCTCTCGGTTGTGCGGGATGGCAACTGCGCGGGCGGAATCTACTGCTCGAGCGACATCATCTTCATCGATGGTCTGCCCGGTGATACCTACCACCCCCCGGCTGTTTACAGAAGAAACATGAGAACCCGCCAGACTCACCAGGGCAGAGGTGATTTCAAGTCCAGAGGTGCGCTCCGCTTTTTCCACAGACCGGGCCACAGCTTGCGCAGCGGCCCCTAGATCCACCACAACGCCTTTTTTGATCCCCTGGGAGGGCTCAATCCCAACGCCCAAGATACGCGTTTTTCCCAACGCTTCTTCGCGTGCCACCAGCGTACACACTTTCGTCGTGCCTATATCAATCCCAACAACGATCGGTGCGTCCATCCAATCACTACTCCAGACGATAATAAGGTGCGTGCAAGAACTCCACGCTGATCAAACGAGGCCATACCCCGTTATTTTCCAAGCGCTGGACAAGCACATCGTAGATTTTAAGTTTCATCTCCATTTCTGCGCTATCTTCCAGATTTAAGCCAAAATAGGCCTGCCAACCACGCTCATCGGTCCATCCCAACCCATGCTCCTCATCTAAAACAAGCGTTTGGCCTGCTGGGACATAAGCAGTAACCAATAGGATGGCCTGTATCATTTTTGCATCAAAGACATTTTGACCTGCTATTTCAACCCCACCACCCAAAACTGCCAGGTCACTCATTTCAATAGTAGGCAAAGGGCCGGTGTCCCCTCGGACAGGGAAACCAACTCCTTCTCCATCTATCCATATTTCTTCACCATCCGCTCGCACTGCCAGAACTGGCTGGCGCTCTTCCAAAGTGACTACGACAGAAGCAGGTAAATGAATGTCTACCGACACCCCAGCAAGCTCTAGGAAGGCCTCTTGGAGATCTTGTTTGATCTCAGATGGGTTGATGGTAAAGATTGGCTGGTTTTCTATCCCCAGAACCATATTGATATCTGCAGAGGTCAAGCGCACCAGGCCTTTCACCTCAACAGCTTGCACTTGGAATTCAGGCGCAGTCCACACCGCGTAGATCGCCCCTGCCAGCACAGCGATGAGTAAGACAGAGAGCCACCTCCAGCTAAAGCGAAACTGGGGTAAAGACGGCAAACGCAGTTCAGCCCCGTAAGAGCCCAAGGCAACGTCATACCGGCGGCGTGCAGTTTTTCGTTTGCGGCGATCAATAGGCAGAGCAGAGGCATCATTCCTTACCAATACCGGAGGTTGTCCATAAGGGGATTTGACTTGCTTGCGCCCGCCCACAGGGGAGACAGCCCGCCGCTTCCGCTTGGAAGGACGAGTATCTTCATTCTTATTTTGTGATGCGTATTCGCCCAAAGGACGAGTGCTGCGAGTCATTATTTGTTTATCCTAAAGCCATCCAATTTATGGAAGAGGCTACTCCTTTCGAAATTTGCGCTCAATTCGATCTCTATCGGCTTTGCGCTCCATCGCCAATTCAATCAGTCGATCTACTAGCTTCGAATATGGCAGGCCGCTGGCTGCCCACAACTTTGGATACATGCTGAATTTTGTGAAACCGGGCAAGGTATTGACCTCACTCAAGAACACCTCACCACTATCTATATCCAGCAGGAAATCGACACGCGCCATCCCGGCGCAATCGATAGCCTGGTAGGCCTGCACGGCAATTTTGCGCACTTGATCCGCAACATCATCCGGGATCGGCGCAGGAATCAGCAAATCTGAACTGCCATCGATATACTTGGCCTCGTATGAGTAAAATTCTCGACTGGGTATAACTTCTCCAGCCACGGAGGCCTGCGGATCGTCGTTACCCAACACACTGACCTCAATCTCACGCGCGTTCACGCCTCTTTCGATAACCACACGACGATCATAGCGGGCAGCATCCATAAGTCCTTCGATTAGATCTGCTCGGCTGTGACACTTGCTGATACCAACTGATGAACCCAGGTTGGCGGGTTTTACAAACAGTGGGTAAGGTTTGGAGGGTACCAGCGCCTCGATCCGATCTAGAACAGCTTCCATGTTTGCCTCGAGCTCACTACGCAGGATTAACATGCTTTCCACAACAGGGATATTATTGGCTGTCATCACATCCTTGAAAATGCCCTTGTCCATCCCTACTGCTGATCCTACAATGCCCGAGCCGACATATGCTACCCCGTTAGCCTCAAAAAGACCTTGCATGGCCCCATCCTCACCAAAAGTGCCATGCAAAACAGAGAAAATCACATCCAGAGCGGCGATTTTTTCCAATACTTCTTCCGCTTCAGAGATCATTCGCAGGCGGTAAAGTTCGGGGCGGTTTGGATCGGGTAACAACACGGCCTGCGCGATTCTCTTTTCATCTTCTGAATCTAACGCATCCAAAACGGTATCGCCAACCAGCCAGGTGCCACTGTGCTTGATGCCGATCTGGGTCACTTCATATTTTTCCGGATCCAGAGCATCCAAAATTGAACGCGCGGACATCAGGGAGACCTCGTGCTCTCCTGACCGCCCTCCAAACATTACTCCAACCCGCACCCGGCTCTTCATCATCATGTGGGTTCCCAATCACCTATAAGGTGTATTTCTGTTTCAAGCTTCACCGAAAACTTGTCAGCAACAGTTTTTTCTGCCAGATCTAATAATGCTTTGACGTCTTTTGCTGTGGCATTACCACGGTTGACAAAAAAGTTTGCATGCAAATTACTGATCTCGGCAGCCCCGATCCTGGTCCCTTTCAGGCCAGCCGCATCGATCAATCTGCCAGCAAAATCACCAGGGGGGTTTTTGAACATAGAGCCCATACTAGCTCCGGGGGGCTGGGTTTGGCGGCGCTGCTCATGAAAGGCATCCATCCTGGCCTGAATCTCAACTCGGCTATTAGGCGTGCTCCGCCCCAGGCGAAGGAGGGCCGCAAGCACAACCGCCTCTCCCGGTTGCCTCTTGAGGGTGCTGCTGCGATATGAAAAACCCAATTTATCCACCATCCAGGTTTCCCTGGAAGGATCCCCACCCCTGAGGCCATCCGGACCCATCACACCAGAACGGTGCAAGATTTCTGCCAACACCAGATTGTCAGCCATATCCGAACCGTGTGCACCAGCATTACCTACAACCGCTCCCCCGACTGTACCCGGTATACCAACTGCCCACTCCAGGCCCGGTAAGCCGCGGGCGCCGGCCTGGCGGGCCAGCGCACCCAGGCTGGCGCCTGATTCAGCCCATACAAATGGCTGACCATCCTTATCTTCAAAGCGAAACTCCTTGGCCCGGTTCAACACAACGACCCCGCGTACGCCAGCATCGCTTACCAAGACATTTGAGCCGCTACCTAAAACAATAAATGACAGACCCAACCTCCAAATGAACCCGGCTGCTTCACTAAGCTCACCAACGTTATTCACCACCAAGAAAGCATCCGCCGGTCCGCCGATACGCGCTGATGTATAGCGCGCCAGGATTTCGTTCTCCAGCAGGCGTTCTCCAAATTTCTGCCGAAGCTGCTCCAAGGGCAGCCCAGGGTGGTTTGGATTCTGACGGATTTCCGCTTCAACCATACTTATCTTCACCATATCTCCACTGCGGCAAACAAATTACCGCGCTTTAGAGCGTCTTAATGTACTCAATTAACTGCTTGATGATTTGCACCGAGTGAGCTGTTGCCTTGATGCCATTGGTTTGTCGACTTTCTTCAGCAATATTTGAGTCCGAGAGCATGGCAAAGGACACAGATTCCCACACCGCGCCTTCTGCTCCAAAGGAACGAGAGACAACTGCTTGGTTGGGTGGCATTGCTTTTCTAGACTTATGTTCTGACATCTGTTTGTTCCCTTTTTTGTAAAGCTGCCAGTACTTGTGCGCTGACCTGGTCAGCGTCTCCCGCAGAAAGGATCAACAGCACATCCCCTTGATCCAAGTGGGTGAGCAGGAATGCGGTTGTTTGGGTCAGGTCAGGTATAAAATAGGCGTCCAGGTGTTTCATAGCCTGCACGACCTGAAGAGCAGAGAAATCAGCTGAAACCGGCTCCCGGGCAGCGTAAACTTCTGTTACCACGACATGGTTTGCCTCAATAAATGCAGCGGAAAAATCGGCAAACAGCGCCTTGGTGCGCGAATAGGTGTGTGGCTGCCAAACAACCCACAATTGTCTGCCTGGGTAACGGGCTCGGGCGGCTGATAACGTAGCCCTGATTTCGGTTGGGTGGTGAGCGTAATCGTCAATTACAGTGATACCCGCAGCCTCCCCTAACACTTCAAAGCGCCGGCCGGTGCCCCGAAAAGCGGAGAGAGCACGCGCTGCATCGTCCAATGGCAAATCCAACCGGTGCGCAACAGCCAGAGCGGCCAGGGAGTTGCGCACATTGTGCTCCCCGGGCACTTGCAAAACCATCCGGATTGCCGCTGAAGCGTTACCCTGAATAACCACGTCAAATGTCAAGCCTCCTACTGGATTGTGAACCATTCGATAGGCGTAATAATCTAGGTCTGGGTCGCAAATTCCGTAGGTCATGGTCTGGATAGGACGGCTGCGCTGCTCTTGCACCAGGCGGGCTGCACCAGAATCATCTCCGCAGACCAATAAAAGCCCACCTTCTGGCAAGGTTAAGGCATATTCGGAAAATGAACGGTAATAATCTTCTTCAGTCATGTAGAAATCAGGATGGTCAAACTCAACATTTGTCACAATGGCAATCTCTGGCTTCAAACCCAGGAACATGTAGTCATACTCATCGGCCTCAATGACAAATGCTGACCCTTTACCGGCGTGTGCATTCGTCCCCAGGTTTCGCAGGTCGCCTCCGATGATATAGGATGGATCCTGACCTAACGAGGAGAGCATCCAGGCAATCATCGCAGTCGTGGTGGTTTTACCATGAGTTCCGGCCACAGCAATCCCGATCTTGTCCTCCATAAACTGTCCAAGAAAATTAGCTCGTTTTAATACCGGTATACCGGCTTTTTGAGCAGCTTGCACCTCAACATTGTCGTCTGGTATGGCCGATGAACGAACCACCAGCTTTGCGCCAGCGATATTATTCGGGCTGTGTCCAACAAATATCTGGGCGCCAGCCTCTCCCAATCGATCCAGGACATCCGAAGCCTGGCGGTCGGAACCGCTGACGGACAAGCCGCTTTCAAGCAGCAAACGAGCAATTGCCGACAAGCCGCTCCCACCAATTCCAATCAAGTGCACATCAGACACGTCCACAACTCCCATGAAGCTACAGAAAAACGACAATAACAAACAAAAATGCCAAGGCGACTGCAAAGAAAATGATCGGCGGTTCCAGCCAGGTCGGAGGTAACACCTCTAACAACCGGTTGACAGACTCTTCCAACTCTGTACCCGCGGCTGGAGCAGTGATATCAGAAAATGGGTAGCCAGCCTTTTCCAGGTAATACCACAGCGTACCTACAATCAAATAACCGTTCAGGGCGCCCAGAAACAGACCTGTCAGCGAATCTTGAAAACGTTCTCGCACAAAACGATTGCCTGCAATACGAGTGATATTGGGCGTTTGATAGCCGAAAAAAACCAGAACGATGACGATAATCGCCCGAAACCAGAACTGCCCCTTCCCTCCGGTCTGCACAAAGGTATCGTAAATTGATGGCAGGTACCTCTCGACAACACTGATAATAAAGATAGCCACAACAACACTAAATGTAACCAGGAGCTCACGCGTCCAGCCGCGCATGGCGCCAATCACTGCAAAAATTGAGGCCAGAAAGTAAAAGAAGAAAGTGAGAGTGACCATGTCTAGCACCCCTCCTGGGGGTTACGAGCTGCCAGGCCTCTTAACAAGTCTGCAATACAATCTGCTGCCTTAGACTGGGAAAGAGATAGCATTTCCTGGCGCATCTGCTTCCGACGAGATTCATCCTTCATCAGGTCACGTACAGTTTGCAACAGATTGGAACTGATGAATTCATCTGCAATGACTAACGCCGCGCCCCGCTCTGCCAGGTAGTTAGCATTTACTCTCTGGTAGCGCCAGGCATGTGGATATGGAACCAATATGGCTGGAAGCCCAAAAAAGGTCAGCTCACCTAACACAGACGCTCCAGCCCGGGAAACAACCAGATCAGCGATGGTCATAGCTGCTCCCATTTCTTCATGAAGATACGGATATGCACGATACCGTACAGTCAGGTCAACTGGCAATTCTGCCCTGGCCTTCTCGACTTGTGCCCAATCTAATTGACCACTGATATGGATCAGCTGCATTTCTTCCAAGAGCTGGGGAAGAATCTTGAGTACAGCCTGGTTGAGAGAACGGGCTCCTTTGCTCCCACCGAAGACAAGTAACACTGGAAGATCAGGGGACACTCCTATTACTTTTCTGGCCTGCGCGAGATTCCAAAATTGCAGATCTTTGCGCAGCGGATAACCGGTCACAGCCACCTTCGCTCTAGCTGGCAGCCAGGCTTTTGTCTCAGCAGCCGTGACAGCGATTTGATCAGCAAAGCGTGATAGTGTCTTCAAAGCTAGCCCTGGTTCGATATCCGGCACATACAGCAAACTGCGGGGACGCGGGCGGCCCAAAGCCGGTAACCGGGCGGCCAAAGCCATTGGAACGGCTAAATAACCTCCTGTATACAACAAAACCTGCGGAGAGAAACGATTGAGAATGCGGCGCGCAGCAACCAAACCACGCATTAGTTGCAGAAAATTGCCGGGGAGCGCGCTTAAGCCAACCCCGTGCACTCCGGCTGCCGGGATTGTCTCAAAAGGCACACTCGCTCGCTCAACCAAATTTACCTCCATACCGCCGACACCTCCAACCCACAGAACCTCCACAAACGTATTGGGCGAAGAATGAAGATCAGGACTTGTTCTCCACTGTTCTTCACCCGTCTGTCCGGCGCCTTTCTTAGTAAGGGCCTGAAGTACGGCGAGGGCTGGATACACGCCTCCGCCAGTCCCGCCCGCGCATATTAACAACCGCACTGTATGACCTCTCCTCAACTTCCTTGGTTTTTTCTGAAAGCCGAGAGACATTAAATAGAATCCCTATGGCAGCCAGTGATACCATTAAGTTTGACCCACCGGCACTGATAAAGGGGAGCGCATTTCCTGCAAAGGGCAATAATCCAATCATCACGCCCATATTAACAAATGCTTCTAAGGCCAACCAAACGGTCAATCCGGAGGCCAGCAAAGCCCCCATTCCATCCGGAGCCCGGCGTGCAATTGCCAGGCCACGCCACACTAAAACTCCAAAAAGGATCACCAAAGCCACTGAACCAATTACACCGGTCTCCTCCCCTACCACCGCAAAGATGCTATCGGTATGCGGGACGGGTAAACCGGTCAATTTAGTATCGGCCTTGCCAATGCCAACCCCAAACCAACCGCCCTTTACAAAGGCTTCAAAAGAACGCCGGACATGGTAAGATGCCTGAGTGGGATCTTTCAGACCAGGAACAAAGCTGCCCCATCGATCGCTACCGGTAGCGCTAAAAAAAACGATAAACCCACCGATAATTACAGTCAGAAGCACCAGAATTGCAATTTGGCGCATGTCCGCTCCAGCCAGGAAGAAAAGAACCCCGCCCAATAAAATAATCGTGATGACAGCGCTCAGATCAGGCTGCAAGTAGATCAATCCACCAAAAATCCCCAGGATACCCCCCAGAGGCAATAAACCAAAGCCAATATCTCCAAGCTGATCGCGTTTCGCATATAACCAAACCGAAAGGTAGATCACAATAATTAGCTTGGCTGCTTCAGAGGGCTGTACAGAGCCGCCAGCCAGGCTGCGCACCGCACCATGACGTTCATCACCCAAAAACAATACACCCAGAAGTGAAACTATTGCTATTAGGATCAATGGCACAGCAAGTTTTTGCCAATAATGGTAATCAAACCATGCCAGAAAGATCGCCACCAGAGTACCTGCACCCAGAAAAACCACCTGGCGCAGGAAAATACTCGTGGGAGATCCATCCACAGCAAAGGAATACTCCCAACTGGCAGAGAAGACCATCAAAAGGCCAACAATCATGAGCGTGCAGGTGACCAACAGCAGAGGCACATCTATTCCCAAGCGCACCGGACGGCGCGGTGAGGTGGTTTTGGGTGACCAAACTTCTCGCCTGGGGGCATTATCCTCTTCAAGAGGAGTGCCCATGACAAAGGAAGTTGGGCGCCCACTTTGAGCTGACGCGCCGATAGAGCTATTCTTCCGTCGGGCAGCTCGCCGGGCAACTGCACTATCTTTGCGCCCGCCACTCAACAAGCTGCGCCAATTCATTGAAGCTCCATTACCCATCTTTTAAATGCCTCCCCGCGCTCTTCAAAATCATTGAACTCGTCAAAACTGGTCCCTCCTGGAGAGAGTAAAACCACATCACCCGCTTCAACCGTTTCAGATGCCGCTTGGACCGCTTCTCGCAACCCGCTACATTCATGAATGGTCAATGCCTGACCGCCAGAAGGACTGGCAATTGAATCGAACGAACGGCGGATCACGCCTTTGGCCTCTCCAAACAAGATCAGATGGTCCACTTGCTGCCGAACCAGCCCGGCAAATTCATCCCAAGGCAGGTTTTTGTCCCGCCCACCGGCCAGCAACACCAAAGGTTCTTCAAAGGAGCGAATGGCAGCCATTGAGCGCTCAGGAGCGGTGGCGATGGAATCGTTGTACCAATCAGCCCCTTTCCACCTGCGCACAAACTCCAGCCGGTGCGGAATCCCCATAAAACCTTCCACTCCAGCCTGCATGGCCTTTACTGGCAAACCAGCCCCCGCCGCAATAGCACAGGCAGCCAAGACGTTCAAAAGGTTATGCTCGCCGCGCAACCCAATGCTTGTGCGAGACAGTATCCTCGTCTGTGCTTCTCCATCCCACAAGTAGACAGCGTCATCTTTGAAATAACTGCCAGGTGTTCCGGGTATCGGAGAGCCCAGGCCAAAGGTGTACATCTGACCGGTAGCCTTTTGGGTTAGCGACCAGGCGCCAGGATCATCACAACCCAACACAGCAATGCTGCCAGGAGCCTGGTATTCGAGGATACGCGCCTTTGCAGCCGTGTACGCCTCCATCGTCCCATGGCGGTCAAGGTGATTTGGCGTGACATTAAGCACTGCTGCAATATCTGGCGACAGATTCATGATCTCCAGTTGGAAACTGGAAAGCTCCATCACTGCCAGATCACCAGGACGCATCTCATCCAAGTTTGAAATGAGGGGGGTGCCGATATTACCTCCAACCCAAACCCGTCCTTCTGAATGCCCGGCCTTTGCCATCCTACCGACCAGCGTAGTTGTAGTAGTTTTACCCGCTGACCCGGTAATTCCAATGACTGGGCAGGGGGCAGCCTCCAAAAATATTTGGGAATCGTTAGAGAGCATTATTCCGCGCGCTTGGGCCTCAACTAACATAGGGATGGTCAAAGATACACCACCCGACGGGAAAATAATATCTACCTCTTCCAAGATTCCAATGGGATGACCACCGAATACCCACTCGATTGAGCTGCCCACCACGCCATTGAGGTCCGTCAAATCTTTCCGAATTTTTTGCATCTCCTCTGCGGGGCGGCGGTCATTGAGAATAAGCTTACAACCGCGTGGGGCGAGATAGCGCGCCAGGGCCAGCCCTTGCCGGGCTAACCCCACGATCAGCACTCGTTTTCCTTGCCACTCGGTCATCATCATTACCTGCTCAACCTGTTGAAACTTCTCAGCCTAGACCAGAGCCAGTGCCACTCCAATCATGGCGCCTAACAATCCAATCAACCAAAACCGCTGTACAATTTGTGTTTCACTCCACCCGGATAGTTCAAAATGCAGGTGAAACGGAGCCATTTTAAAAATCCGTTTGCCGCCAGTCCATTTGAAATACGCAACCTGCAGAACCACGCTCACCATTTCGCTGACTGGGATGATGGCAATGACCGGCAGGATAAGCCATTGCCCGGTCATCAGCGCTACCACTGCCAGGGTAGCTCCCAACGGGAGAGAGCCGGTATCTCCCATGAACAGCTGCGCCGGATGTACGTTAAACCATAAAAAACCAAACACCGCGCCAACAACCGTGAAACAAAAACGAGCCAAAAATACCTGATCTTGGAGTAAAGCAATCCCTCCGTATGCAGCAAAAGCTGTTGCTGAGATCAATCCTGCCAAACCATCCAAACCATCGGTGAAATTGACCGCATTGGAGGTGGCTACAATAATAAATGCTGCCACTGGAACATACCAATAACCCAACTTGATCTCAAAGCTCATACCCGGGACAAATAACTCGGGCACCTCTAAGACATAGCGCAGGACAAAAGCAATCCCAACCGCAAACACAACTTGGACGAGAAATTTGCTCCGTGCTCGCATCCCTTCTCCACGACGCCGGCGAGCGCGCAGTTTTTCCCAATCATCCACCCCACCTAATACGGCAAATCCTATTAGCGCCGCTAATGGCACCATGACGGAACGGCCCAGCACGGAAAAACCGATCAACGAGGCTGCATTCAGCAACACAGTCAACAGAGTAACCGGTAGGATGATCAGGACCCCACCCATGGTAGGAGTGCCCATTTTGGTAAAGTGCCGTTGAGGACCTTCAACTCGAATCAGGTCACCAATTTTTAGATGTCTCAAAACTCGCAACAGAGGTTCGCCCCAGATGATTGTCAACATGAAACTAAACCCGGCTAAAGCCAGAGCCATGGATGGTTGTGTCATCGGTTAGCCTCCAAGGCTGCGACGATACGATCCATACGCAGACCGCGTGACCCTTTCACCAAAACAACATCTTTTTCATCCAGGCGATCCGCTAAATATTCCACAACCTGCTGCGTGTCGTCAAATTGTGTAACTGCAGCCGCTGGAATTCCTGCTTGTAGAGCAGCTCCAGCAATCATTTTACTCAGCTCACCCATGCAAATCAGCTCGTCCACTACCTCAGCAGCCCGCGCCCCAACCATCTCATGACCGCTTTTTTTATAAGGGCCTAACTCGAGCATATCTCCTAATACTGCAATCCTACGTCCATCCAGCTCCTCTAGCAGATTCAAAGCTGCCAGGGTCGATTGCGGGGAAGCGTTATAGGTGTCATCAAGAATTAAAGCCCCGTTCTTAGATCGAACAGCAACCAGGCGAAGCTGCGTTGCACCTGAGCGCAAACCGCTAATAATTTCTTCCCAACTCAGACCATCTACCAAAGCAACAGCTGTTGCCCGCAATGCTGTGTGCACCGAATGGCGTCCGATTAGGGGCACCCGCAGGTGAAACTCATCATCGCCGCAGTGAAGGCGAAAGCGGACCCCATCCAAGCCCATCCCAACCACCTCATCAGCCCACAGGTCTGCAGCTGGGTCCATTCCGTAATAGAAAACCTGCGCCTGGGTTTTGGAAGCCATCTCGCGTACCCATGGGTCGTCATAATTTAGTATGGCAACTCCTTGAGGAGCTGGTGGTAGCGCCTGAACAAGTTCGGCTTTTCCAGCTGCAATCGCATCCAATGACCCGGCTCGCTCGGCATGCACTTCGCTCACATTGGTAATGAGACCAATCTCGGGTAGTGCCAGATCGCATAAAAATGCGATTTCCCCGGGTACGTAGAAACCCATCTCAAGCACAGCGCGTTGGTGGTTTTCGCTCAGACTCAATAATGTTAGCGGCAAGCCGATCTCATTATTGAGGCTGCCCCGATTTTTCAGTGTATAGTAGCGCTGGCTGAGCAATTCGGCTGCCAGCTCTTTGGTAGTTGATTTTCCAACACTGCCAGTGATCCCGATCACCCGCAGATCCAGTTTACGCCGCCAGTAACGAGCGGTTTTCTGCAATGCTGCAAGGCTGTCCTCCACGTACAAGCAAATGGGCGTATCCAGATGCGGGCCACCGCTTTCGGTAACCTGTTTGGCTGCTGCCTGAGGATCACGCAGGTCCAAGGCTGGGACCAAACTTGGATCCAGATCTTTAAACTGAATGTCTCTTTCCACCAGCGCCAGAACAGCGCCTTTCTTAAAAGCCTCTTCAACAAAGTCATGTCCATCGCGCTGTTCTCCCTTAATAGCAACAAACAACGCGCCAGGAATGACCTGCCTGGAATCCACCGTTGCCTCGGTGATCACCTGGCTGGCCCATTTCGGGGCAACCCCGATTAAGGCATCCATGATATGAGCTAAGGTCAACATATCTTCAGGTCAAACATACCTACCTATTGGCAACGCCAAGCTCCTCGCGCACATGATCCGGTGGGATGTTCATGAGAACGACCAAACGCTCCGCTGCCTGGCGAAATACGGGAGCAGCAACCACTGAACCCCAAGGAGAGGTCATTGGCTTTTCAAGCCAAACATAAACCAAGAAGCGAGGATCATCAACCGGGCCCCAACCAACAAATGAAGCATTGGTCATATTGCTGGTATAGCCGTACGGGGTGGGAATTTCGGCAGTACCCGTCTTTCCAGCCACCCGATACCCATCTACCAGAGCATCAGAGGATTCGGTTTCCAATGACTCGGCCAACATTTCTGTGATGGTGTGAGCTGTTTCAACAGAAACCGGCAGACCAACCACCTGTGGTGAAGTGTTATACTGGCGTCCGTTATTAACTAAAGAGCGCACGATATGCGGTGCCATCATTTTTCCGTCATTGGCAAGCGAGGAGATCGCCATAACCATCTGAATAGTAGTGGCTGAAAGCCCCTGCCCAAAGGAATTGGTCGCCAAATCCGCATCGTACCAGTCTTGATCTCCCGGCATCTTTAAACGACCTGGATCTTCTCCAGCAATTTCTATCCCGGTCAGGCGCCCAAAGCCAAAAGCCTGCATATAACTATAAAATCGACTGGGAGTGAGCTCAGCAGCAACCCAGGCCAGGCACACGTTTAAG
This sequence comes from Anaerolineales bacterium, assembly GCA_046485135.1. GTDB lineage: Bacteria > Chloroflexota > Anaerolineae > Anaerolineales > UBA4823 > CAZAQS01. The sequence goes on from JAWOHN010000013.1 coordinate 18,356, forward strand.
GAATGGCGCATGCAGCCAGTCATATCCTGAGGTCCCCATGCGCCGGAGTTCCAGTTATAGATATAAATGCCACCTAGCTCAAATATGCCAGTGTCGACAAATACAGTATCCAGGGTAACAGCACCGCTATCTAATGCTGCAGCCATGGTGAGCACTTTGAAGACAGAACCGGTTTCGTATGCCTGGCTAACAGCTTTGTTGAAGGGAGTGCTTCCAGGGAAAACCCTGGCATAATCTCCAAAGTTATTGAGGTCCAGGCGCGGCGTGGTTGCCATCGCAAGAATCTCACCTGTTTGGGGGTCTGCAACCAAAATGACGCCGCCATCCGAGCCGCTTTCCTCAATAGCCTCGTCCAGCAACTTTTCCATGGCAGACTGAATCTCCCGGTCGATAGTCAGAACCAGGCTGGACCCGGAGGCAACCTCGGGCACTTCCTCCACCCGGTTGGGATCCAAAGGCACCCAAATCTTCTGGACAGTTCCGGCCAGCAAATCATTGAATTTGGCTTCCACCCCAAAACCAACCCCCTCGTCATTTACAAATCCCAGGATATTGGAGGCCATCTCCTCTTCGGGATAACTGCGTTTGAGCGTAGGACGAAATACCAAGCCGCGCAGGCTGGGCGGGGTTTGATCGCGACCCACTGGCTGGTTTGCTATCTCCTTTGCCATGCTTTCAATACGCGCTTTTTGCTCTTCGGTGACGTTATTGGCTAAAACCGCATAAACAGCAGGTTTCTCAGGGTCTAGTGAATACTTCCGGCTGGCGGCTGCGTAGATCCGGTCGTAGTCCGCTTTGAGGACGCCCATCAACGTAAATGCAATTGTCTCCGGGTTTCTGACGTCTTTCAGTTCTACACCCAATTCGTAAACCGTTTGGTTTCCAGCCAGCAGGTTCCCCCAGCGATCGTAGATCAATCCCCGCGCAGGCTTAACTGTCCGCCATTCGCCAGCGTAGATGTCACCCTGCTCGCGAAATGTATGTGCTTGTGGGCTGAGTTGGATGCGCAATATCTGCGCAACGATCATCAAGGCCACAAAGCCAAACAGCATGCCCACCACGTTATAACGCCAGATCATGGTTTCACTGCTAGCTCTCATCTCAGCACCTCAGCCAACACGCTGGATGGATTGAAAACATTTACTTGAAGCCACTCCAACAATGAAATCGTAAACGAAGGAGACAATTTTGGGTCACTGACAACCGTGGGTTGGGAAGCAGGGGCTAAATGGATTTCCTGCCGTTCACGGTAACCGGGCACCACAACGTAAACAATCTTATCGGGTTCAACCGGACGAAAACCCATCTCTCGGGCCCGCTGCTCCATGGTCGATGTGGAGGTCAGGAAAGCCAGGCTGGTCTCTTTATCAGCTATTGTCCGTTTTAAGTTCTCGATTTGAATTTGCATGACCTGGATCTCTTGTCCGACAGTCACAGCCCGAGCAGTAACATTTAGATAAATACCGGCTACCACAGCGCTCATGACCAATAGAACCAGGAAGAAAACAATATACTGCAATTGTTTCCGCCAGGGTGCCTGGTAGTATGCTTGAGTGAGACGCTTGACGTTCTCCATTGATCCTCCTGTAAGGAATGCCGGATATACCCGGCGTCACTTAACAGGTCTTTGCAAGTGTCGTGCCATTTTTGCGTATCTCTATTCACCCGGCCTGGTCCGGCTCAGACATTTTCATTGCCGCTCTGAGACGGGCGCTGCGTGCACGAGGGTTTCGAATTATTTCGTCCTCCTGCGGCGCCAGTGGACGACGAGTGATTACAGTAATGGATGCCCGGTGGCCGCAGGTGCATACCGGTTGTTTGGGTGGGCAAATACAATCCCGGCTTTCCTGGCGGAGGAACTGCTTAACGATGCGGTCCTCCAGGGAATGATATGCAATTACAACCAGGCGCCCACCCGGTGACAGAGCAACTATCGCCTGGGGTAAAAATCTTTCCAATGCCTGCAATTCACGATTTACAGCAATGCGCAGGGCCTGAAAAGTCAGGGTGGCCGGGTGAATGCGTTTTTGTCTAGCAGGACCGCAAGCCTTGGAGACCACCTGGGAAAGATGTCCGGTTGTGAAAATGGGTCGCGAGCTCACGATTGCCCGGGCAATCTTACGGGCCTGCCGCTCTTCTCCATACCGGAAGATCAGGTCTGCAATTTCCTGCTCCGAGAGGGTGTTCACCAAATCTGCAGCGGTTTCCGAATTGCCAGGATCGAAACGCATATCCAGCGGAGCATCGGATTGGAAGGAAAAACCTCGCTCGGGAGTATCCAGCTGCATAGAAGAAACACCAAGATCCAGCAGGATCCCGCCAACGCCTTTCCACCCCAAGACCTGAATCTGCTGAAGCAAGGTTGCATAAGATGCCTGGACCAGAATAGCGCGGGCTCCAAATTCAGACAATCGCTCACCCGCTAATTGCAGGGCCTTAGGATCCAAATCCAGTCCCAACAACAAGCCATCTGGAGCGCTGGCCTGCAAAATTCCCCAGGCATGCCCACCTGCCCCAATCGTACCATCCACATAACATACACCTCGGCGCGGCTGTAAAGCATGTAATACTTCTTTGTAAAGAACAGGATGGTGAGGGAGCAACCCTCCCATTGAACGATCACCCATTAGATATCACCACCTACACCATTCAAAAATAAAATGGCCTGGATATACGATCTTTAATCCCACCCCAAGTTTTAGATCAGTTGTACAAAGACAGTTTCCAGGCAAATTGCCAGAAGGCGATCGGGTTATATCGAGATTTCGAGCAGATCAAAACGGTGTCCGTTGGAATCGTCGTCCTGAAGATTGGCTACTTGCTCACCCCATAATGCCGGAGACCAGATCTCAAAATAATTGCCTGCACCAACAATAAAGGCATCTGCCTCCAGGTGAGCAGCCCGGCGCAGAAAATCAGGAATGAGGATACGGCCCGTCCTGTCTGTTTCAACCTTCTCAGCCGTAGAAAATATTTGGCGTCTTAATACACGAGCTCGAGAATCGGTTATACTGAGGCTGTTCACCCGGCTAGACACACGCTCGAAAGCAGGTCCGGGCAGGACAATCAGGTTGCGATCAAAACCTTGCAGGATGTAGGCGCCATCATCGGCCAACAATTCACGAAAGCGGGAAGGAATCGTCAGGCGACCTTTGTTATCGATAGCGTGTTGGTACTGCCCAAGGAACATCTGTTCTACCTCGCCTTTAACGCCAGAACGCCGGAGACATACCGGCGCTCCACTTTTCTCCACTTTCTCCCACAGTTACACACAGTATATACGAAACGGCCCTAATTTGCAAGGAGTTTCTGCCCAAATTAGGGTTTTTTGGTTGCTTTCAAATCTGAAAGCTCGCTGTAATTTGGCGAATGTTTTTCAGATGGGGAAGGATCAAACGTATCGGCTTAAGATGGCAGACACCTGTCCAGAGTAACCTGTCCCAAATAGGTTAAGGTGGTTTAGCAGGTGGTACAAGTTGTAAAGCGGAAAGCGCTCGCGAAAACCGCCAGCCAAGGGACGCACTTCCTGATAAGCAGCATAGAACTCTTGAGGAAATGATCCGAAGAGGTCAGTCATACCAAGCTCCGCTTCAGCCCAACCATAATGGACAGCTGGATCAATCAGAGCAGGATTGCCAGCACGATCCGCAGTGACATTTCCACTCCACAGGTCACCGTGAATCAGAGCGGCTGGTTGAACTGGGATAAGCTCTGGCAAGCGCGCTGCCAGGCGTTCAACCTGGTCTACTTGCAACCGGTCCAACAGACCTTGCTGCCGGGCCAATTTGGCCTGGAAGATCAAACGCTGCTCAGCAAAGAAAACATGCCCATCAGCAGTCCAGGGATTTGGCTGGGGGGTGCTACCGATATAATTATCATGGGTAAAACCAAAGCGAGTGTTGGTACAGTTATGGAGGTGGGCAAGCTGCCTGCCGAAATCAGTCCAGTATCCTGGACGGCGCGGGCCGGGCGACAAGTCCTCCATCAACAGGAAATCCTTCCCAAAACAAAATGGTTTTGGTACACGAGGCCCATCTTGAGTCGCCAGGGCTACTAGCCCTTCTGCTTCTCTCTCAAACATATTCTCCGGCGCGCCAGGGTTTGTTTTGAGGAAGACACTCTGACCAGATCCAGTCTGTAGGATCATACCGTTATTAATACAGCCCCCGGACACCGGTCTTAACTTTTCAATCTCCCCAAACCCATTTTCCTGAAGCCAATCGTGCACAGCCTTCGGTATACGGACGTTCATCATGGTAAACAAATCCTTTGAAGAGTGGATATCCCTGGGAACGGCTTACTTTTATGCCTGCATTCTTTGTGCTGACCCTTTATTGGTGTTACTGAAACCTAAATAATCAGCCAAATGTGGACTGGTCCAACTTAAGGGTTTCAAGCAAACCTTCAACGGAACGCTCTACGATTCGATATACCTCTTCAAACCCATCTATCCCACCATAGTACGGGTCAGGAACAGCGGCTTTCGGACCTCCGGAGGGATCAAATTCTCGTAAAAGACGGATCTTCTCACGGTCTGCCTGGTTGCGGGCGAGACTCAATAGGTGATTTCGGTTGTCGGCATCCATGGCGACAATCCAATCATAGCGTTCGAAATCAGAAGGTTTGAATTGGCGGGCCCGCCCGTCGTAAACCAGGCCATGCCGGGCAGCTACCTGGCGCATACGCGCGTCAGGGGCTTCGCCCACATGCCAGCTACTGGTGCCGGCAGAAGCTGCTTGAACCTGACCTGCTAATCCCTTTTGCCTGGCTTTATGCAAAAACAGATGCTCAGCCAGGGGGCTGCGAACAATATTTCCTAAACAGACAAAACATACTCGTATTTTGACAGACAAACTGGTTCACCTCCTGAGGAAGAAAATTATACCCGGAATAATACACTCAACATAATACCTTAGGGATGGCTATTTGGAAATAAACGTAGTGAAACCAAAGCGCCCCTTTTTAAATGGATACCAAAGATTCAATAAGTTTTGTGCAATTCAATCAACATATTAATGTATAATTAGGGAGAATTACAGGTTAAAAAATTATGTTGGCTTCCGCCGGGTTATCTTCCCGCTGTGAACCACATACTTTACATTTGAATATTAATAATTCCTTTTGGCGCTGTGCTGGTATTGATTATTTTCTTTTTTGTCTCCCAGTACGGCCATGGCATAGAACAAGAACGGTCCTTTTACGCATACGTTCGGTGTGAGTTACTCGCCTGGATTTTGGCATCCAATAAATTGTCAGCGACAAAATCGCAAAAGGCGCTGAGAGAAAAGGCATAAGGTTAGTTACGATCAGACGTACAGCCAATGATTCGATTGAATAAATTTAGAAATAATCGCTGTCAGTCTTGACGATCTTATATAACCTGATGAAGCACTGAACCCATCAAGGGTCGCGTTAAGCATATTGTTCAAACAGCCGTGGCCAGCGCAGGCAGGATCTCGGCTGTTTGGTTTAAGTTGGCCAGGCAGATCTCAAATGCAGGAGTATGAGGGGTTTTTTGGAACAAACCAGGAAGATCACTTCGATCAAGGTTCAGAAAAAGAACCCCAACCGGGTAAACATTTGCTTAGATGAAGAGTTTGCCTTTGGACTTCCCCGCATTGTGGCTGCATGGCTGCATGTAGGTCAGGAGCTATCCGAAGAAAAGATAGCCAGCCTAAGAACAGAAGATACCCGAGAGAGGGCCTTCCAGCAAGCTTTGAAATTTCTCAATTTCAGGCAGCGCTCTCAGGTGGAGGTTGAACGAAATCTTAAAGACCATCAATATCCGGAAGAAGTGGTTGCCGAGGTGGTTGATCGATTACGGGAGAATGGTTTATTAGATGATAGCCGTTTTGCTCAAACCTGGGTTGAAAATCGCAGCGAATTCCGGCCGCGTGGAAAAAGTCTGCTGCGCATGGAGCTTCGCCAACGTGGGCTGCAGGATGAAGCCATTGAGGCAGCCATCCAAAGTGTTGACGAAGGTGAGTTAGCTTACCAGGCAGGCTTGAAACAAGCCAGGAAGCTTGCAGACCTGGACTGGAATCAATTCCGTCAAAAGATGTATGGCTTTCTCGCCCGGCGGGGCTTTGATTATGAATATATTTCTCCGGTGGTAGAACGAATTTGGCAAGAAAAAAGGTCTGACCAACCGGAATAAAAATGGTACATAAAAATCTGAATATTGATAACGAGGTAAACATATGAATACAGCACTGTGGATGCTGATTGTACTCCTTGGCGTAGCGTTAGGGATTGCAATAGGTTATATACTTAGGTACTTTTTGACTAAAGGTAAAGATGAACAACTTGAAATTGAAGCAGAAGCCCTCTTAAAGGGTGCAAGGGAACAAGCACTAACAATCGAGATCCAGGCCAAAGACAAGGCCCTGGAAATCAGGCAAGCAGCCGAAGCAGATATTAACCGGCGCAGGGCGGAAATAAGCCGGGAGGAAGATCGTTTGCTGAAGCGAAGAGAGGAGCTTGACTCGCGTACGGACCGGCTAGAGAAACGCGAGCAAACCATCAACAAGCGCCAAAGCTTCCTGGATAAGAGGGCGAACGACTTAGAAAAAATCCACTCTCAGGGAATGGAGGAGCTCCAACGTATTTCTCAGATGACCATTGAAGAAGCCAGAAACGTCTTGCTGGCAGAAGTGGAAAAAGATGCTCGCAACGACATGGCACGCATCATCCGTCAGGTGGAAGCAGAAGCACGCGAAGAAGGCGAACGGCGCGCCCGCAAGCTTATTGCCGAAGCTATCCAGCGAGTTGGCTCTGAGCATGTAGCCGAGGTGACCACCTCCGTGGTTTCGCTGCCCTCCGACGAAATGAAAGGTCGCATCATCGGCCGCAATGGACGAAATATCCACGCTTTTGAGCAAGCCGCAGGCGTGGACGTCATTGTCGACGATACCCCAGAAGCTGTTACCATTTCCTGTTTTGATCCCGTGCGCAGAGAAGTCGCCCGCCGCTCCCTGGGCAAGCTGGTCCTAGATGGACGCATTCATCCTGCCTATATCGAGAAGGTGCTAAAGACAGAACAAAAAGAAGTTGACAAGATCATGGCAGAAGCTGGTGAACAAGCCGCCTTCGACGCTGGTGTACCAAATCTGCATAATGAAATCACCAAAATGCTGGGACGACTAAAGTTCCGCACTTCTTATGGGCAAAATCAACTCACACATGCTGTAGAGGTATCCAAAATTGCGTCTGTTTTAGCCGCCGAGCTAGGCGCCGATATCGAAGTTTGCAAAGCTGCCGCCCTGCTGCACGACCTGGGCAAAGCCATGGATCACAATATGGAAGGCACACATGCGACGTTGGGTGCGGAATTTGCCAAACGCTATGGGGTTAATTCCAGGGTAGTCAACGCGATTGCATCGCATCACCATGAGGTAGACCAGGAAAGTGTAGAAGCCATCATAGTCGAATCAGCTGATGCCATCTCTGGCGCGCGTCCGGGAGCTCGTCGCGAGAGCCTGGAACAATATATCAAACGAGTGCGGGCATTAGAAGAAATTGCCGACTCCCACACTGGGGTCAGCCAGAGTTACGCTTTACAGGCCGGGCGCGAGGTGCGCATTTTCGTCAAGCCAGAAGATATCGATGACCTGGATTCGATCCGCCTGGCACGCGATATCGCCAAGCAAATCGAGGATACCATGCAATATCCCGGTCAGATCAAAGTGACCGTGATCCGAGAAACCCGAGCTGTCGATTACGCCAAGTAAAATCAGACAAAAAATGAAACGTGCGTGAGGTGTGAACACATCTCACACACGTTTTTTTTTGCCATATCGCAAATAATCTTAACAGCCCAGCTCAGGAAAGAAAGGGGTTGTAAATCCGCTCTCTACCCACGGTCGTGACCGGTCCATGACCGGAAAGCAAGCGGGTTTCATCGGGAAGGGGCATAATTTGAGTACGGATGCTGTTGATGAGGGTGTGATAATCTCCCCCTGGCAGGTCTGTTCGCCCAATGCTGCCCTGGAAAATGACATCACCGCAGAATAGGACCGACTCTGTTGCACAATAAAAGACGACATGCCCTGGAGTGTGCCCAGGGGTATGGCGGACTTCCAACTCCAGCTCTCCCAGGCGCAAGATCTGACCGTGTACCAGGTCAATAGTCGGCTCAGGACCTGGGTCTATGCGCATTCCAAAGAGCGGCGCGCCGCCTTGATTACGCCACAACCAGTAATCGTCTGCATGCAGTGCAACCGGTGGAGCAGGACTACACCCATCTGCAACCGCAGCTGCGCCTGTCAGATGGTCAAAGTGGGCATGGGTCAGCCAGATATTGGCAATCCGCCAGTTCCGCCGGGCAGCCTCTTCCAGGATCAGGTTCCCTTCCGCAGCCGGGTCGATCACCGCGGCTTCCCGGGTTGAATCATCTGCCACCAGGTAGGCATTTGTTTGAACTGGACCCAACGTAAGCGTAACAATCGATAGCATAGTAAATTCCCCGGTACGTCAAATTATCCTGTCTGTAAAATCATCCGAATCATTCTGCGACCTTAGATGCGCTAATCCCAGGCCGCGGTTTGAGATAAATAAACAACAGGTCAACCAAAAGCAATACACCCGATAGAGCGCCCATCCCCCCCAGCCAGCGCATCAGCCGCCCACTCAAACCCAACACACTTATAGAAGTGAGTTTGACGCGCTGCGCCACCAGGGGCCAGTCGCTGCTTGCGCTTCCATCTTTTGGCAAGAAACGCAAGTATAACCAGGCCGTTCCTTGGTAAACCAGCGCCTGCTCCGGCAGGAGCACCCATTCAAAATCGACACTTTGCCCCGGCGCTAAAGGACGGTGAACAGTTCCGGATGGTTCTAGCAGAAGGCCGCCTATCTCTAAGCGCGCCTCTACAGCTACGAAGTGAGTATCATACAAGTTGGAGAGACCGTCAAGATTGCCATCCCCGCTCAGATCGGGATCAGGCCTAAAACCCAACCTGACCCTCGCCGGATCCCCTGGGCGGAGAAAACCTGGCGTTTCTAGCACCAATCTGCGCATCTCTAAGATCGCTGGAATGGCAACTCTGCTATCCCTGGCTGTTTCCTGGCTACCTGATTGAGCTTTTCCAGCAAGGGCCAGCTGCATTTCGTGGGGATGAAGTATTAATACACTCTGCCTTTTCCCAGCCGGCCAGGCTCCCCAGCCAAATAAAACCAGCCCGGTCAAACAGAGCAGCAAACCCATACACCAGCGGACCTGGTGAAAATGCATGTCTTATTATACTCGCGCGGAAAGCGGGTTTCTGTCCATTGGAATTCTAAACAAAGCGTGCTAAACTCAGAGAAATCACTCATCTCTTTGGGGTTTATCGTCAGTGAAGGAATCTTACTCCGGTGATTCCCAATGAGCCAAAAACTTATGCCAGGAGGCCCGAATGCCCAACTATCTTCCCGAGCCGTTCAGGATCAAAATGGTTGAACCGATCCACTTGATCGATGCTACGGCGCGCACTGCTGCCATCCAAGATGCGGGATACAACCTGTTTGCACTGCGGGCAGAAGATGTCTTCATCGATCTCTTGACGGACTCTGGAACAGGCGCGATGAGCCAGGCCCAGTGGGCGGCCATGCTCGAGGGAGACGAGTCCTACGCCGGGGCGCGTTCGTTTTACCGGTTGGCGGAAGTCATGGATGAAATATTCGGCTTCCGCTTTTTTGTTCCCACTCACCAGGGACGAGCGGCGGAAAACATTTTGAGTTCCCTATTTGTGCAAAAAGGCAGCTATATCCCTTCCAACATGCATTTTGATACCACCGATGGCAATATCCGCGCGCGAGGGGGTTGCCCCACTAACCTGGTCATTGAGGAGGCTTCCGATCCCTCCAACCGGCATCCCTTTAAAGGGAATATGGATATATCCAAATTGCACAATTTTATTGAGAGGATAGGCGTCGATAATATCCCTCTGGGCATGATCACAATCACCAACAATGCTGGGGGCGGGCAACCGGTCTCGTTAGAAAATCTGCATGCGGTTGCAGATACCTACCACAGCTACAATATCCCCTTCTTCATCGATGCCTGCCGCTATGCAGAAAACGCGTACTTCATCAAGCACAGAGAACCCGGCTACGCCGCTAAGAGTATTTTGGATATTGCCCGCGAAATGTTTTCCCTGGCCGATGGAGCTACCATGAGCGCTAAAAAGGATGCTCTGGTCAATATCGGGGGCTTCCTGGCGATGAATGATGAGGGACTTTATCAAAAGGCCTGTAATGAGCTGATCCTAAGAGAGGGCTTCCCCACGTACGGAGGCCTGGCTGGCAGAGACCTTAACGCCATCGCCACCGGCTTGCGAGAGGGATTGGACGAGGCTTACCTGGCCTACCGGACCGGGCAAACCAAATACCTGGCAGACCAACTGCTAGATATCGGTATTCCGATTGTAGAGCCAGCCGGAGGCCATGCGGTTTATGTCGACGCCAGCGGTCTGTTCCCTCATGTCCCTCCCCAAGAATTTCCTGGACAGGCTCTGGCGGTAGAGTTGTATCTGGAAGGTGGTATCCGTGGCGTTGAGATCGGCTCGGTGATGTTTGCCCACCCCGACCCAGCCACTGGAAAAATCGTTTATCCTCAATTGGAGTTAGTGCGCCTGGCGCTGCCCCGGCGAGTCTACACTCAGAGTCACTTGGATTATGTTACGCAAACGCTTGCTAAGATCAAACAGCGCGCTGGAGATATCCACGGCTACCGGTTTACCTATGCACCAGAGCTACTGCGCCACTTCACCGCCCGTTTCGAGCCGTTGTAAACCTCTGTGATCCCAATCACCCAGATAGATCGCGCTCCCTGGCAACAAAACGTCTCTCAACCACCCTATCCACCAGCCAGGGGAAGAGCGAATTTATCCAAACGGCTAAGTGCATAAACCAAGGCAGGACCAGCATCCGCCGCGGCCGCTGAACCAGCCCCACTACAGCCCGGGCAACATCAGCAGAACTCAGGCGTAAAGCTTTAGGGGTCGTAATACCAGTCTTTCGTTTTGCCTTGGTGTGGCTAGCAAATTCAGTGCTGACAGCTCCTGGGTAAATGCCAGATACATGGATGCCAAAGACAGCGACCTCCCGGCGCAATGCTTCGCTAAAGCCACGCATCGCATATTTGCTAGCAGCATAGATCGAGTAAGTGGGGCTGCCAATCAGACCGGCGATTGAGACCATATTAATAATGCTCCCTGACCGACGCTTGATCATATGCGGGAGGACCGCCCGGGTGGTAAAAATTACCCCCATCAAGTTGATCCTGATCAGGTTTTCTATATCTTCAACAGCCAGGTCCTCTAGCCAATTGAACCGCCCGATACCGGCATTGTTAAAGAGAACATCGATCCTACCAAAGCGATCCAGGGTCAAATTTATTAGGTTATCGATATCCTCCAATTGGCAGACATCCGTGGGCACGACCAGACCCTCCTCACCCATCCGGCCCACCTCATCCAATAAAGACTGCAAGCGCTCTACCCGCCGGGCTGCAAGGACCACGCAGTAGCCCTCCTGGGCAAATTGGCGGGCAGTGGCTTCCCCAATTCCGGATGATGCGCCAGTGATGATCACAACGGGCTTCTCAGGCATTCTTGCTCCTCCGATTTATGCTGATAGGATGATGTTTTACACCTGTGGAGAATCTCGGATTTCGGTGTCTGTACTGGCGCATCTACCGGCACTACAACTGAAATCCAGCTTGATCTCATAGAAATTCCTTAGAGCCGACTTATAAGGTCCTTTTCGCGGTAAAATGTATTTTATCCTAGAGGGAGGAAAATTAGCAAACCAACAACCCGGATGGTTTTAGCCATTTCTGCACAGGAGGACAAATGAGCAATGCAATAGGCCGAGCAAGTAAATATGGGCTGGATAAACAAGGGCTGCGAAATTTAAACACCGAATACTGGACCCTGACCACGCCAGCCTTGATCGAACGAATCGTTTCCCGCAGGGAGGGTACCCTGGCGCAGGAAGGTGTGGTTGCGGTGAGAACCGGAATATACACCGGGCGCGCCCCGAATGACAAGTTTATCGTCAAAGACAGCGAAACCGCTGATAAGGTCTGGTGGGGTAAAAGCAACCGTCCCTTTGATCCAGACGATTTTGATCGCATCCATGCCAGCATGATCGCATATTACCAGGGGCGGGATGTATTCGTTCAAGATGCAGTCGCCGGAGCTCATCCGGAGTACAGCCTGCCTATCCGGATTATCACAGAACAAGCCTGGCACAGTCTCTTTGCTCGTAACCTGTTTATCCGTCGCAGGTATGAGGAGCTGGGTGATCACGTGCCTGAGTTCACCGTCCTGCAAGCGCCAGGTTTCCGGGCCGACCCGGAAAGGGATGGCACAAACTCAGATATCTTTATCCTACTCAATTATTCCAAACGCCTGGTATTGATCGGTGGGACCAGCTATGCTGGCGAGATCAAGAAATCCATCTTCACGGTGCTCAACTACCTGCTCCCTCAGCGAGGCGTTTTACCCATGCACTGCTCAGCCAATCTGGGCAAAGATGGCAACGTAGCCTTATTCTTCGGCCTTTCGGGGACAGGAAAAACAACGCTCTCGTCGGACCCGGAACGCCCCCTCATCGGGGACGACGAACATGGCTGGGGAGACGATGGGGTCTTTAATTTCGAGGGCGGCTGCTATGCTAAGACCATCCGCCTGAGCGAAGAGCTGGAACCACTGATCTGGCAGGCAACTCGCAACTTTGGCACAATCTTGGAAAATGTCACTGTAGATCCTTCCACACGCTGGGTTGACTTTAACGACGATAGCTACACCGAGAACACGCGCGCAGCCTATCCGACCTGCTTTTTGCCAAACAGCACCGACACCGGCAGAGGCGGGCATCCTACCAATATCTTCTTCCTGACCGCCGATGCTTTCGGCGTCCTGCCTCCGATTTCCAGGCTCTCCCCAGAACAGGCCATGTACCATTTCCTGTCAGGTTATACAGCCAAGCTGGGTGGCACGGAAAGGGGGTTGGGTAAAGAACCGCAGATCACGTTTTCGGCCTGCTTTGGCGCTCCGTTTCTGCCCCTGCCCCCTTCTACTTACGCCAGTTTGTTGGGCGAAAAAATCCAAAAGCACGCTGTCAAGGTCTGGCTGGTGAACACCGGCTGGACAGGAGGGCCTTATGGGGTTGGTCAGCGTATGGCATTACCCTATACTCGCGCCATGATCCACGCAGCCTTAAATGGTGATCTTGACGACGTGCCCACCTTTACCGACCCACACTTTGGCCTGGCTATACCAGAGAGCTGCCCGGATGTGCCCGACGACGTGCTCAACCCGCGCAATACCTGGCAAGATCAACAAGCTTACGACGAACAGGCCAGCAAACTCAAGCAGCGCTTTGAGGAAAATTTCGCCCAGTTTGCAAAAGATGTCTCCGCCCAGGTGCGCGCAGCTGGAGGTCCCCCTGCCGGTTCGTAGCTCCAATCTTGGATTTTCAGAACACGTTACCAAACAGACAATGTGGCAGGCCAAATTCGCCTGCCACATTATTTTATTTGAACTCTTCTCTCGTCCTCTGCTTGACTTGTAGAGGAGACCAGTTTATAATAAAGCAAACTGGTCTGCATAACAAACCAGTTTGCTGGAGGCGAGATGAAAAACCCCACTGACCGGTTGATCCAACGAACACAGACCTACTGGTACGCCGATGGCCTGGCTGAAATCGGCTTTACCATCATCTGCCTGATGCTTTCGGCCTATTTCTACGGGCAGGCTATGCTTGCCCCAGGGTCTTTATTATTTCGCATTTTGGACGTAGGCTTCTTACTGATTCTGATCCTTGGGATCCTCATCTCCCGCAAAGTGGTAACAATATTAAAAACCCGGCTGACTTACCCGCGCACCGGCTATGTCAGTTACAAACAGCCAAAACCTTCTCAAAGGCTGGGATCAATTGCTATCGCGATCGTTACCTCAGCGATAATCATCTTGGTAATTTCCTTCGGCAGCGATAATATCGGGGCTTACTTACCCATAGTTACCGGGGTCCTCCTGGGGACAATTCTCATATTATTTGCCTACCGCAGCCGAGTGTCGCGTTATTACCTTCTGGCAACCATTTCAGCTCTGCTTGGGAGCGGACTTTCTCTATCAGGCGTAGGAGACATGTTAGGCTTAAGTTACTACTATGGCTTGATGGGCTTGGTTGTGCTTATTTCCGGGTTACTGGTTCTGCGCGATTACCTAATCAAAACCCAGCCAATAGAAGAATAATTGGAATATTGCTATGAATGACTCGATCGACGCGCTAATCACCCGAACCCGCCAAACCTTTTACAGCGATGGTCTCTGGGAGCTGATGGCTGGTTGCATATCCTTGTGTGGTGGCCTATTGCTCCAAATTTCTCCCAAAGGAAACAGGGGAGCCATGGTCTTTGGAGCCTGCGTTTTGGTGATCTTTCTGTTGTACTCGGTTTTGAAAAACAACTTGGTTCACCCTCGTTCCGGTTATGCAGTCTATAAAGGGCAGGGGTTGAGAGCCCATATCATCGCGGTTGTTAAAAGAGCAGTGCTTTTAGCCGCTCTCACCGGGGTCTTTGTAACCCTCAGAACTCAAAATAATATAACTGCACAGGCTTGGTTAGTTTTGCTGTTGGGCATCTTCATCGGAGCTGGTTGGCTTTGGCAGGGCATTCGCTTGCGAATAACGCGTTTACTGCTCCTCGGAGTACTTTCGTTGTTTCTTGGAACAGTCTTATCTCCTCTCCTAGGCCTGGCAGCAGTGCAGGGCATGAACATCATTGATCGATTGAGCTGGTACTTTCTTTTCTTAGGTGCAGGCTTCCTGGCATCTGGAACCATCACGTTTTGGAAATATCTGCGCAGTCCGTGGCAGGTGGGAGATGAAACAGCATGACCAAAGAGCTGCGCCGCCTGGTAGAAGTTGACCGCTTGATCCACGAGCCAGCCCGTTTGATGATCGTCGCCATTCTATCTGCTGTGGAAAGCGCGGATTTCCTTTACCTTCAGCGAGAAACCGGTTTGACCAAGGGCAATCTTTCCTCACACCTCGCCCGGCTCGAGGAAGGCGGGTACGTACAAATTGAAAAGACCTACCGGGGAAAGCTACCTCTGACGATCTGCCGGTTAACCCGAGCCGGTCAAAACGCCTTTCAAGAGTATCGTAAACATTTGAAAAAGTTCGTAGAAAGCACATGAGGAATACGATGAACGCAATTGCTATCCGTACATTAAATCTTAGCCGGACTTTTGGACAAGTTCAAGCTGTTGATGATCTCTCACTAGAAGTCCCCACCGGTTCGGTTTTCGGTTTCCTGGGACCCAACGGGGCTGGAAAGACTACCACCATTCGCCTGCTATTGGGTTTGCTCGAACCAACTGCTGGACAGGCTGAGGTGCTCGGCTTCGATACCTACAGTCAGGCAGACCAAATCCGGCTTCAAAGCGGCGCCCTGCTTGAGCATAATGGCCTCTACGAGCGGCTGAGCGCTGAAGACAACCTTGAATTTTACGGACGCGTCTGGCATATCCCACCCACAGAAAGGCAAGCTCGCAAAAAAGCGATCCTTTCTAAAATGGGACTGTGGGAGCGGCGAAAAGATCTGGTTGGTCAATGGAGCCGGGGGATGAAACAAAAGCTGGCTGTTGCACGCGCTCTTTTCCACCAACCCACCTTGTTATTCCTGGATGAGCCCACTGCCGGTTTAGACCCAGTCGCCGCGGCAGCGCTGCGCGAGGACTTGACCGCCCTGGTAGAACAGGAGGGAATCACGGTCTTCCTGACCACCCACAACCTGAGCGAAGCGGAAAAATTATGCCACCAGGTTGGCGTTATCCGTCAAGGCAAGCTGCTGACCGTTGGTGCGCCTGCAGAGCTACGATCCCGGACAGGCGCTAACCGTTGCGAAGTATATGGCAGGGGTTTCAACCCTGAGGTGATCGAGCGCCTGCACAGCCGGCCTGAAGTAACTCAGGCTAAATTGGTAAACCAACACCTGGTAATCGATCTCAATGGACACACAGAAATTGCCGGGTTGGTTAATTGGCTGGTAAACGCTGGCGTACAGGTGGAAGAAATCCGTAAAAGCACTGCCAGCCTGGAAGAGGTGTTTTTAACCCTGGTGGAGGAATAAAATGATCAGCGACATTGTTACAATCATGTGGAAAGAATTCCGGGAGCTGCTCATCCAAAAACCGAACTTCAGAGGCGGATGGGTGGGATTGCTGATATTCATTGCAGTCTTCGGAATTTTGCTTCCCTTTCAGTCCGGCAGGGCCTGGGTGGAATCACCTATCGGGATCGTCTACTGGGCCTGGGTGCCTTTTATGATGGTCAGCACAGTCATCGCAGACAGCTTCGCCGGGGAACGCGAGCGGCATACTTTGGAAACCTTGTTGGCCAGCTGCTTATCCGATAAAGCTATCTTGTATGGTAAGATCTGCGCCGCAATAACCTACGGTTGGGGCATCACCTTGATCAGTCTCCTGCTTGGGCTGGTGACCATCAACCTGGCCTATGCCCAGGGAGGTCTTTTGATGTACCCGCTCGATATTGGCTTGAGCATTCTAGGTGCCAGTTTTCTGTTAGCAGCCTTAGCTGCTAATCTGGGTGTGTTGATCTCCTTGCAAGCCTCGACTATCCGCAGCGCCCAACAAACACTGGGTGTTATTGCCCTACTACCAATGATTTTGATCCTGTTAATACCGATGCTGCCATCCTCCTTGAATATGCGGATGGTCACTTGGATAATGACACAGAATACCAGCAGCCTGGTATATCCGATAATGGCGTTAATACTGGTGCTGGACTTGATCCTATTGGCCGCCGCAATGGGTCGCTTCCAAAGGGCCAGGTTGATCCTGGATTGAATAAGTAGGCGTAATTTCACTGACATCTCAATCTCATCTGTTTGGGAACTAATCAGGGAATTGAACGTCTTAAAGGTAAAACTGCAAAAATGGTGTGCAAAGGGGTCAAACGCCGCCTCCGCATACCATTTTTATTTATTCACAACAAACCTAGAATCGTATTGGTATGAGGAGAAAGAATATGCAACCCATCAACAAGCTGATCATATCCATCGCCTTTGTGCTGGCAGCAATACTGCTGCTAACTGCCTGTACCGCTGCAACCTCAACGCCGACCCCTCCGGGTGGAGAAACGACTGAGATCCCCGCTGAAGTCCGCCAGGCCGTTGCCGAACGGCTCAATATCGAACTGGCACAGCTCCAGATCGAGCAGATCGAGTTGGTGGACTGGCCAGATTCCTGCCTCGGACTGGCCGGTCCTGAAGAGATGTGCGCTGAGGTCATCACCCCTGGCTTCCGGTTGGCAGTGCACTCCAACGGCGAGCGATACATGGTTCATACTGACTTAACCGGCGCGCAAATCCGCCTGGCTGGCGAAAGGCCAGAGGTAAATCTATCTCCTCTTGCCAGCAAGTTGGGGGTCGCTCTTGATAGCATCGAAATCCACACCTTAGAAGCGGTCACCTGGCCCGATGCATGTTTGGGCGCTGCTGAAGCAGACGAGATGTGTGCCCAGGTCCTGACCCCCGGTTATGGGGGCGTATTGACTGTCAATGGCCAATCTTACGAGTTTCGCCTGGACCAGAACGGTGAGAACGTGCGCCTGATTCCCGGAGCAGCCCTATCTGCCAGGCAAAACCTGGCTACCCGTTTAGGTTTAAGTGTAGAAGAGATTAGAATTCTACAGGTCCAGCCCCATGAATGGCCGGACGCCTGCCTTGGCCTGGCAGCGGAAGGACAGCTGTGTGCCCAGGTGATCACCCCCGGCTACCAGGTCCTTCTGGAGGTCTATAACACCCTTTACGAGTACCGCACTGACGAAAGTGGAGACCTGGTGATGTTGGCATCTGCTCCGCAGGAGACGGTGGATAACACAATCATCATTTGGTCATTCAGTGATGAAAACGACTGCCAGATGGCCCATATCGGCGAGCAGGCCATCGCAACTGGTCCATGCATAGGACCACTGCTGCCCGGCAGGTTTGTCTCGCCAGATCGCCAGGCCAGGCTAACTGAGCTGGCTGCTAAGTTCACTGCCTTTCGAGTCGAGACACAGGCCGGTGAGGTCAGCTTCAATGGTCAAGGACAGATTACGTCCACACCCAGCCAGCAGCGTATGATTGCAGAATGGTCGCGTCTGGTTGCCCAAGAAGCGATTTCCGGGCGGAGCGGCGCTTCCTGGAGCCTGGTATTCACCTGGGATCGTGAAGGCGGCATCGCCGGGTTCTGCGACCACCTGGAGGTGTTTGCCAGTGGCGAGGCGTATGCATCTAACTGCAAAGAGATCGCTGGCGACCCACAAGGCCAAGTTCAGCTCAACGACAGCCAGCTCCGTACCCTATACGCTTGGCTGGATAACTACGCCAGTTTCGAGCACGAACAAAGCGACCCTGCCACTGCAGATGGTATGACCATACGCATCGTTTTCTTTGGTTCAGGAAACATTGAAGCGAGTGAGGCCGAAATGCTGGCCATTCAGGAATTAGCTGCAGAGCTCTTCGCTCAGGCGACCACCGTCCAGAATCCCGAAGACCTCGATGGCGCAATCCAGGCCCTGTCTTCTTATTTGTCTCATCTGAACGATGGACAATATGCAGAAGCAGCCCAATATTTTGCTGGCAGCACGGCAGAGCTGGCTTATTTCAACCCGGAAATGAATCCGAACGATGTAGCTGGACTTTTCGAAGCAGCCTGCACCATCAATGGGTTCGTCTGCTTGCCGGTATTGAATGTGGTGGACCAGGCACAGGTTTCCAGCGTGGATTTCAAAATCACCGTGGAATTACAGGATCGGGATGGTGGTCCCTTTGTGTTTGGACCATGCTGCGGGGCTGATCCTGAACTTGAGCCGCCCCAAACGCAATTTGTGTATACCGTCAGAAAAGTGGATGGTAGGTTCCTGGTGCAAGAGACGCCTCTTTACGTCCCATAGATCATCATGGTTTCTACAGGTACCGGTTTATTCCGATGATCTAAGGAAGATCTTTCGCAAGCTCTGGAGGAATCGAGGCCGCGTACCGGAAGCTGTCCCCGCCTCCTCATTCTCTGTATGGTTGGCTGCCTTATAAATCGCATCCCAAACCCAGGCGGGTAGTTCTATATCCTGCTTGTAGAGAAAAAATGCCTGGCGGAGAGTTGAGTCTTCTCCCTTCTCCGCCAGAATATCTTGTTTTTTGTTACCGGATTGTTGATTCATCTATCCGCTAAATGTACTGTGTGGGTCCCGAATAGATGGAACAGAGTCGGGCCGAGAATCTTTTCTCCGTCCGAACAGTAAACCCACCAGCCTGGCCAGCAGCCCTTGTTCCTGGCTCCGGCGCTGCCTGCGACCTTCAATCTCTTGCTTATCGAATCTGCTGGCGGTCCGCTGCAGCTCTTCTTGATACGCTTTTCCGAATTTATGCAAATCGTGGTACATGATTGGCCTCCTTTGCTAATCTCCCACCAAACCGTGTGATACAGTTATAGCAATCAAGAGTATATAGATCGTATTTATCATCATATATTCAGGATATATTCCAAATAATTATCCAAACACCTCTGTATTACCTACTTATCAGGTATAATTTGTAAGAATATTCCGGTCATTGACAAGATACCCCCTTATTCCATTTATCGCCCATCATTGCAGCCGGACCCAGAGACAATACTCCCACCAAATCGAGGAGGAGCCGATGCTTGAGGTAAGGCTACTCGGCAAATTTGACATACGCTTCGATGATGCCCTTGTCAAGATTCCTTCCCGCTCGGAACAATCCCTTTTCGCTTTCTTGATCCTGCACGCCGGAGCCGCCTTCCGGCGTGAACATTTAGC